>CAVFIO010000096.1:0-7580 GCA_963622535.1 Akkermansia muciniphila | reverse complement strand
TGCCTGAGTAGCCTGGGACACTGGACTAACGCTTGCGTCTAAGCCTTTTCTTAGGAATTTTCTCTCCGCACGATGCTCTGACTACAAGCCTAGGTAACAGCTCAATTCTGGTGGGCAGAGTTGAAACATCTGAAAGCTCCTTTAATAACTGCTCAGCAGCCCTTTGCCCCAAAACAAACTTTCTCTGATGTACCGTAGTCAAGGGAACAGAAATCATTGAGGATGCCGCAATATCATCAAAGCCTGCAATCTTAAGATCCTCCGGGACCCTGATCCCGTTATTCATGCAATATGAGAATGCTCCGAGAGCTACTACATCATTTACACAAAAGAGGCAATCAGGCTCCTCATCCATGATCTCATCCATGATCCTGTAGGCCTTTTCATACTCAGCATCAATATAGAAGATCCTGGTTAAAATATGCATTTTTCTTAATTTCTGCAGGGCCTCGCTGCAGCCGCGCTGTCTCTGACGTGTGGTTTCTGCCTGCGGGCTGCCCATGAGTGCAACCAGCTTCTTTATATCACAGTTCTGCACCAGATGCTCGGTGAGATCAAAGGCTCCCTGATAATTGTCATTAACTATTGATGAAACAGCGCTGGACACTGAATTATCAACGCATACCACTCTTATTCCATTCTGGAAAAAGATAGTAAGATCATCTGCACGTGCAGTAACCGACAGCAGGATCACGCCCTCCACACGATAGCCGCACAGCATACTGAAGTAATTCTTTTCCTGCTCACTGTCACGCTGTGAATCACAAAGCAGAGTGCTGAAGCCCTGAGCACGCAAAAAAGCGTTAACCCCCTGCACCACCGATGCATAGTAGGGATTGGTAATATCCGGCACCACTACGCCTATAATTCCGGACTTATGCGTAATTAAGGATGCTGCCAGCGGATTTTTCGTATAGCCCTTCTCCTGTGCAACAGCTATGATCCTTTGCCGCATTTTTTCAGATACGCCTTTTTTTCCGTTTAAGGCACGCGATACGGTTGCAGGATTTACCGCACATTCTTTGGCAATATCTTTAATATTGATCATTTTTATCTGCCCCGGGGCATAAGACACCTGTTTAAAGGAGGGTGCCATATCATTTTTGCTAAATCCGCCTCACACCTGCATGAAAGAGAATGTACATGCAAAGCTGATGTTAAGAGCACAGCTTAAGTAGGCAATTTTGATTATACTTATATGTTAGATTGTAGCGCAACTGTTTGCTTATACCTTTGATAAGGATCTCAATCTTTAAAAACAGCAAATCCCCTGACCTAAAGCAGAGGATTTGGAAAAGGACATTTCAGCCTGAGTGCACCTGTACTACAGCCTTGAAACCTAACCGATATCACTGTCTGACAGGTTCAAAGCTGTCACCGCCATCATCCAAGGCTTGAAATCTGCAACTTTCATGCAAGAATGCAATACTTACCAACGCGCCACGACAATGTCCAGTCTTTCAGCAAACACTCAGTCAACAGCCTTCCTAATCTCTATGCAGTCCTTTGGCAATCAAGGCATCAAGATGCATAGAATCAGTCAATAGCTTGTCATAACGCAGATCAAGATCAGGCATATATCTGAGATTAAGCCTCTGTGCAAGAGTAGATCTCAAATAGCCCTTGGCACTCTTAAGTCCCTGCATGGCAGCCTTGATCTCATCTTCAGAATCAGTCAAAAATGAGATATAGACGCGCGCATTTCTAAGATCAGGTGAGACATTCACCTCAGTAACCGTGGCCTTGGACACACGCGGATCTTTAATCTCATGCTGCAGTATGAGACTTATCTCACGGCGGATGGCCGATGCCACCCGCTCATTTCTTCCATAGGATCTGGGCATAGCTTAATCCAGGGTACGCTTGACTTCGACGTTCTGGAAGACTTCGATCTGATCGCCCTCGCGAACATCCTGATAGTTCTTAACACAGATACCGCACTCAAGACCGGACTTGACCTCGGAGACGTCATCCTTGAAGCGACGCAATGAGTCAAGCTCACCTTCATAGATAACCACGTTATCACGCAGCACGCGGATAGGAGCTGAGCGCTTCACGATACCCTCTGACACCATACAGCCGGCAATGGAGCCGAACTTCGGATGGTGGAATACAGAGCGCACCTGAGCAAGACCGATGATCTCCTGACGCACCTCTGACTTCAAAAGGCCTGACATAGCCTTCTTCACATCATCGATTAAGTCATAGATGACGCTGTAGTAGTGCAGATCAACAGCCTCAGTCTCGATAACACGTCTTGCAGGACCGTCGGCACGGACGTTAAAGCCGATGATAATTGCATTGGATGCAGTAGCTAAAGTTGCATCGGTTTCAGTGATACCACCGACACCGGAGCCTACAATTGCAACCTTGACCTCATCGTTACCAAGCTTCAAGAGAGCATCAGAGATAGCCTCAACTGAGCCCTGGGTATCGGCCTTGAGCACGATATTAAGCTCAGATGCGGTATTGTCCTTAAACATGTTCTCAAGCTTGGCCTTCTGCTGACGGGCAATCTTAAGCTCACGGAACTTGCCCTGACGGAAGAGCGCAACCTCACGGGCCTTACGCTCATCACGCACAGCGGTAACCTCATCACCTGCAACAGGGACACCTGATAAGCCGTAGACCTCAACCGGCATGGCAGGGCCTGCCTCATCTACAGTCTTACCGTGCTCGTTACGCATGGAGCGTACACGGCCAAACTGCAGACCGCAGAGTATGATATCGCCCTTGTGCAGAGTACCCTGACGCACGAGAACCGTTGCCACCGGACCGCGGCCCTTATCAAGACGGGATTCAATGGTAACGCCCTCGGCAAGACCGTCCCTGACAGCCTTAAGCTCGAGCATTTCAGCCTGCAGCATGATACTCTCTAAGAGCTGATCAACACCCTGACCTGATTTTGCAGATACATTTACAAACTGGGTATCACCGCCCATGGTGTCCGGGATCACGTTGTGCTGGATCAGTTCATTGGTCACACGTGAAGGATCGGAATCAGGCTTATCAATCTTGTTGATGGCCACGATGATAGGCACCCTGGCAGCATGGGCGTGCTGAATAGCCTCAATAGTCTGCGGCATCACACCGTCATCGGCGGCAACCACCAGCACGACGATATCAGTACACTGCGCACCGCGGGCACGCATAGCGGTAAAGGCAGCATGGCCCGGGGTATCCAGGAAGGTAATACCGGTACCGCGGGTTTCCACATGATAAGCACCGATACGCTGGGTAATACCGCCGGCCTCACCTGCGGCAACCTTGGATTTACGGATGTAGTCAAGAAGTGAGGTCTTACCGTGATCAACGTGACCCATGATGGTGACTACAGGTGCACGGGCTACAGCCTCATGGCTCTCACCTCTGTCAGAGAGCAGTGATTCCTCAAGCTCGTTTTCCTTTCTTAAAACAACCTTGTGGCCCATTTCCTCGGCGACGATCTGGGCAGTACCCTGATCAAGCACCTGGTTGATGGAGACCATCTCGCCAAGCTTCATTAAGACCTTGATAACCTCTGATGCCTTAACTGCCATCTTCTGGGCAAGCTCGGCTACAGTTACGGTCTCGCCGATCTCAACGTCACGGCTTACAGGCTGAGCCGGACGGTTAAAGCCGTGCTTCTGCTGATTTAACTTGGCAGTGCCCTTGAAGTTGAGCTTGCCGGCCTTGCCGCCCTTACGGCGATCACCCTTGCCGCCGCGGGGATCACGATCTTCAGTCTGCTGTCCGCCACGGCCCTGATTCTTCTGACGGCCGCCCTGACCGCCGTTACCTCTGTCACGGTGACGGCCGCGGTTCTCAGCCTCGATCTCCTGCTGAGCCTCGGCATCTCTTACCACCTTGGAGGTACCGTCGTCATCATCATTATCCCCAGATGAGCGTGCAGCCTCCTCAGCAGCCCAGCGGGCCTCGTTCTCCTCGGCAAGACGGCGGGTCTCCTCGGCAAGACGTGCAGCCTCCTCCTCGCTCTTGCGCTGCTGCTCCTGTTCCTGCATGCGGCGCAGCTCTGAGGTCGCGGCATCCTCAACCTTATCCTTCTTTTCAGCCTTCTGGGCATTAGCACGAGCTGCAGCAGCGGCAGCTTCCTTAGCCTTTTTCTGTTTTTCCAATGCTTTCTGAGCCTCTAATGCTTTGCGCTCTTCTTCAGCCTTGCGCTTCTCCTCGGCAATTTTCAAAGCCTCAGCCTCGGCACGGGCCTTCTCCTCGGCTTCCTTCTGCCTGCGAGCGGCAATTTCCTTAGGATCGATGATCACCTTTTTCTTGCGAACCTCGACCTGTACCTTTTTAGTTTTTCCGCCCTGTCCCTGCAGAGTCAGGGTTGAATGGGTTTTCTTAGACAACGACATGCGCATCGGAGTCTGTGCCTTATCTTTATTCTCTTCACTCATATTCGATGCACCCCGTTATTATTTAGAATCCTTAAACCAATACTCATTGCGAGCCTGCATGATGATTTCACCGGCCTTCTTAGGATCAAGACCTTCAATATCGGTCAGATCATCAACAGCCTGATCAGCAAGATCATCACCTGACTTGATGCCGTGAGCAAAGAGCTGCTTTGCAAGCATCTCATCCACGCCCTCTAAGGCAGTAAGCTCGGACAAACCGGCATCAACCTGCTCTTTGGCCTTGGCATCAACTGCGTTGATGGCGTTCTGCTGCAGGACCTTGGCTGTCTCCTCATCAAGGCCGTCAATTGCGGTAAGCTCCTCTAAAGGAACATAGGCAACCTCCTCAAGTGAGGTAAAGCCAGCATCGGACAGAGCCTGGGCAAATTCATCATCGACATTCAAGCCCTCGGTAAATACCTTCAGGATCTTGTTGTTCTCAGCCTTCAGGCCCTCTTCCATCTCCTGATCGGTCATGATCTTGAGATCCCAGCCTAAAAGTGCTGAAGCAAGACGCACATTCTGACCGTTACGGCCGATAGCCAGAGCCAGATTATCCTCGGCCACGCCGATTGAAATTGAATGCTGATCCTCATTGATGACGATGCGGGAAACCTCGGCAGGCTCCATGGCGTTGGTTACGTACTGCGCAAGATTCTCATCCCAGAGCACCACGTCTATCTTCTCGCCTGCAAGCTCATTTGAAACAGCCATCACACGGGCACCGCGCATACCGATGCAGGCACCGCGGGGATCGATACGGTGATCCTTGGAGCGTACGGCAATCTTGGCACGGCTGCCGGGATCACGGGATACGCCCATGATCTCAATTACATCCTCACCGATCTCAGGCACCTCAATTGAGAAGAGCTCCTTCAAAAATTCAGGAGAGGTACGGGTGCAGATGATCTGCGGGCCCTTGCCCTGCTCGGTCTTGATGTCCTCCATCAGGACCTTGACTCTGTCACCTCTGCCGAAGGTTTCATGGGGAATCAACTGATCACGCTTGAGCACAGCCTCGGCATTGCCGCCTAGATCGATCACCATGATCTCATGGGTCTGCTTTTTCACCGTGGCATTTACCACATGACCGATATGGGAACGCTGCTCTGAGATAACCTGCTCACGCTCGGCATCCTTTACCTTCTGCGAGAGCACCTGCTTGGCAGTCTGAATGGTAATACGGTCAAACTCAACAGAGGGGATCTGCTCTTCAACTATATCACCTGTTGCAACTCCCTCATGATCGATACGTGCAGCCTCTAAAGACACCTCAGATGCAGGATTCTCAAGAGGACCTTCGGTATCAACCACACTCCAGCGGCGGAAGGTGTCATAGGAGCCGTCCTTGCGGTTAATCGCTACACGTACGGAAATATCCACTGGATATTTCTTCTTGGTGGCGGTTGCTAAGGCAAGCTCGAGGGCCTCAAAGATCTTCTCCTTGGGAATGGCACGCTCGTTTGATAGAGCCTCGGCGATTGCAATGATTTCCTTACCCATTTTTCAAAACCTCATTTGGTGCTCTGATTGCTGTCGGAAGTATCCACAGGAGCATCACTGTTTTTTAAAGCGCTCCTGTGTGCTTTTTTATTGCCCTTCTTATCCTTGGGGTTCTCAAAGACGGGAACCAGACGTGCCAACAGGATATTGGCAAATGCGATATCCAAAGTAAGAGAGTCTTCAGTCAGGACGGTTAAAACACCATCCTCCACTTTCTGCAATGTTGCAGTGAACTTGCGCTTGCCGTCCTGGGCAATCTGCAGTTCAAATTTAACCTGTGATCCGACAAAACGTGCTGCCTGATCTTCGGTAAATAAAATTCTGTCCATCCCGGGAGATGAGATCTCCAGAGTATATTTGGGAGCTATGGGATCAGCGACATCAAGTGCAGGTGAGATAAGATTTGAAAGCTCGCCACATTCATCAACGCCTACGCCGTCTGGACCTTCTACAAAGATCTGCAATACTGCGTGATCACGGCCACCGCGGTAGCGTATGCCCCACAGCTCCAAATTAGCAGCTTCAATAAAAGGCAGTGCAATTTCACGTACCTTCTCCTCAATTCCTGCCATTGACACCTCTGAATTTTTTCAAAAAAAAAGGCCTCATCTAAATGGGCCTTCTTATAAGTTCCACTTGTTTTTTCACGGCTTAAATGCCTGATATTTTTTTAAAGCTGCAGCAACATGGCTGTAGCTAAAGCATTTACCTTCAATGAAGCAAAATAAGAATATCTCTGTCTTATTTAACCTGCCGTGATCCTGAAGACTGCCTGATACTTCTTTACGGCCTTACTTCAAGACGCAGAGATTTTAGTAAATATCCGCAAAAAAATCAAGTTTACAGATGTTTATCAGGCTCAAAAAATTGTGCTCATGCTTCAAGCTCGAAACTCTCTATATTGTGGGCAACAATCATTTTCTTCTCAGGTGAGAACACTAAAGCCATCCTTACAAGCACCTCGCCTTCATGATAGCCTTCTCCGTAATGCCTGCTCCTAATCTGCTCTACAGCCTCCTGAAGTCTCTTAGCTGCATCCTCACCCTCATGCAGAAGCTTCAGCTCAAACACAAAATATCTCTTACCTGCCAGAAACTCTACGTCCGAGCGACCAAAGGCATTATGCACTTCAGGTCGTGCTACTATGCCTCCGCCACAGGCATAGATGTTAAGCAGAGTTTCCAGAGCTGCCTCATTTACAATCGGATAATTCTTGTAATCCACACCTATTAAGAACCTGTTGAGTCTCTCCGGAATTTTTTCCAAATCTACATTTGAAAAAAGCTTTAAGGCACTTAACCCTACTCTCTCCTTAGGCCAGTTATTCTCAAACAGATGCTCTGCATACAGTCTGCCCATTGAGGTAGCTACCTCAGCATTAGGATAATTTAAAATGACCTCTTCATCATCTAAATCTGTTTGCTTGATGGAAAGATAACCGGTCTGATAGAGCAAGGCATAATCACTTAGATGGTCTACATCTCTTGAGGAATCCAGATCGCTAAATGAGAGCCTGACATCACGACCATACTGACCAGGATCCTGCAGGGCATGATCAGCAATATAGTTCAAAAGTAAGGATGATTTGCCTCCTGACAAGTACCAGTAATTCATAAACCCGTCATCTGGTGAATTTAGAAATGAAAGCACTGACCAGGGGGTATGTACATGAGTTGAAGCTTT
>CAVFIO010000095.1:0-7584 GCA_963622535.1 Akkermansia muciniphila | reverse complement strand
GAGCGGTGGAAGAGCGGCTGACCTGAAAGTCCGCCCCACTCGTTTGCATGAGACATACCGTGAATAATATCGCGTGATACCGTGGTATTGGTGCAGCTGATACCGTCTACATGCTGCTCCATGCATACCTTGCACAGAGAGCGCAGCTCATTGTCGCAGAGATCAGGTGAGATCTTAACTACCAGCGGAACATAGGTACCGTTGGCCTCAGCAAGTTTTGCCTGAGCATCCTTAAGGGGCTTGATGAGATTGGTGAAGGTATCTGACTGCTGCAGATCAGTAAGATCCGGAGTATTAGGACAGGAGATGTTAACTGCGATGTAATCTGCGTAAGGATAAACCTTCTCCATGCACAGAAGATAATCATCTGCAGCCTTATCAAGAGGAGTAGTCTCATTTTTACCTATGGATACACCGATGATGCCGTCATATCTGACGCTCTTTAAATTGTGCACGAGATTATCCACGCCCTTGTTATTAAAGCCCATGCGGTTGATAATACCCTGTGCATCAATAACACGGAACATACGGGGCCTGGGATTTCCTTCCTGAGGCTTGGGGGTAACCGTACCCACCTCAATAAAACCAAAGCCCAGACTGCCAAAGAAATCAACAGCCTCACCATCCTTATCAAGACCTGCGGCAAGGCCTAAGGGATTTTTAAACTTTAATCCCATTACCTCAACCGGGCTGTCTGGAACGCTCTGCGAGAAGAGCTTTGCAAACGGACTGTTCTGAATAAAATGCGCCCCTTTGATGGTAAGACCATGAGCCCTTTCAGGATCAGCCATAAAGATGACAGGCCTTGCAAAGGTACGATACAGAAAATAAGGAAACATACTTACTCCTAATCCCGCGCTTATATGCGCTCCAAACGGACGAATCTATGATCAGCATCGGTAACAAGTCTGAAGGTTCCTGCGATACCGCTGCTGGTAGTAAACTGCTTTAAATGCGTTGCATCCAGATCAACTACCAATCCCTCAAAGCAACGCACTCTAAGACGCCGGACCTGCCCCTGATAAACACGCAAAAGCTCATCGGCACCTATATTCAAGCTGAAGGTGTAATACTGAAAACCATACATAAGGCTATTTTAACGCAGCCTCAATTTTCTCAGATAAACCACGGCTGATATTAGTAATGTGAGATAACTTCTCAAGTTCCTCCTGCATGAGAGAAGCCCGCTCATCATCAAAGCGCTTGAACTGTAAAAGCGGAGTAACCAGAGATGCTGCCAGCATGGCATTGCTGTCATTAAACCTGCGGATCAAGGCTCCAAGCAAATGATAGCCGGCACCGTCTTTGCGGTGCAACGCCTCAGGATTGGCACGGGCCAGTGTACCCACCAGAGCTCTGACACGGTTTGGATTGGTTATATCAAAGCGAGGATGCTTTAAGAGCTTACGCACGGTAAAGACCGTTTCCTCAGAGGATACTGCTGCACGGATCCTGAAATATGAATCCATCACCAGACTCTCTGAGCCGAATTCCTTTTCAAAGCTGTTAAAAATCTCATCCTGACACTCAAGCTCCAGATCAGCTGCAGTTTTCATTGCTGCCAATCTGTCAGTCATGCAGCGGGCATTTTTATAATGAGACAGGACCAGGGCTGAAGCCTCTTTTAAATTTTCTCTAAGCTTTAGCGCCTGAGCACACATATATAAAGCCTGATTATTAACCATGCGACGGCCCATATCCGCAACAGAGTACTTAGGAGACTGAGCACGTACGGCTTCATAAAGCTTCTTAAATCCGCTCTCAAGTGCCAAGGACAGCTTGTCACTCAGGGCTTTTCTTACAGCAATAAGCCTGTCAAGATTAAGAGTGCCATCAAAGGTCTGCATCAGAGAATTCAGGCTTTCAATCCCCAGTATCTTAGATACCAGTATAAGATCGCTCTTAGGTCCGACAGTTGCGATAACTCCGGATAAGGCATTGATAAGCGCCTCAGGCTCAGCGCAGTTAGCCCCGGCCATATTGTCGTGAACATAGCGCTTTTGCAGTTCAAAGGAGGCATAGCTTTTGATAAAAGGATCACTGCAGCTGCGCAGCATCAGCGCCAGATCTTCATCGGTATACGGAGCATCAAGCCTTACGGGTGCGGAAAAATCCTCATGCAGCACAGGAAGCAGTGAGCTTAGCTTAACTCTTACACCATCTGCCCAGTAGCTTTGAGCATGAGCATCATCAGACTTGTCTTTATTTACCAGAGAGGCTTCATCCTCTTTACGCTGAGCATCCAGATCCTGCCCTGCCAATTCCTTATCCTGCATTTTAGACAGGTACTGAGCCTTGGTCTCATCAGTTTCGCTTACATGATCTGCAGTATTGTTATCTGATGACAGATCCTGCTCTAGCCTGAAGACAAAGCTTTGCGATACATCCTTAAGCACCAGCAGATCATCTTTGGAGATGGGATCTTTAAGAGCATCAGCCTCTTGCTCTTTCATACCGTGATCAGGGTTTGACTGCAGCTTTAGCTCAACCTTATGTCCCTTAGGATCGAGGAAGCTTAAGCGCATGGGGATCACAAAGGGGGCTTTTTCCTTCTGTCCGCGGGTAGGGGCAGTCTCCTGAGATAAGGAGACAGTAAGAGTCCCGTCCTGATCGCTGGCACTCCATCTGGCATGCACCCTGGGAGTTCCTGCCTGACTATACCAGCGCATAAACTTAGTAAGGGAAATGCCGCCAGCCTTTTCCATGCAGGCAATGAAATCATCAACCGTTGCCGCCTGTCCATCGTAGATCTTTAAATAGTCTGCAAGGCCTGCCTTGAATTTCTCCTCACCTATCAGGGTGTGGATCATACGGATAACCTCGGCGCCCTTGTCATAGATGGTTACGGTGTAGAAGTTATTCATCTCCGAGACTTCATCAGGACGCACGCTATGCGCCACCGGAGATGAATCCTCATCAAACTGCGGTCCGCGGATCACACTCACCGCATTAAGACGCGACATGGTACGGGAGGCCGTATCTGCTGAAAACTCCTGATCCCTGAAAACAGTCAGAGATTCCTTTAATGACAGCTGGAACCAGTCACGCAGTGTCACTCTGTCACCGGTATAGTTGTGGAAATATTCATGCCCTATCACACTCTGGACATCGTAGAAATCAACATCGGATGCCAGATCAGGATCAACCATAACATAGACGGAGTTAAAGATATTGAGTGACTTGTTCTCCATTGCGCCCTGATTGAAGAAATCAACAGCTACAACTTTAAAGTTGTCGAGATCATACTCAAGATTAAATCTGTCCTCATCCCACTTCATGGAATCCTTGATAGACTGCATGGCCCAGAGCCCGCGCTCATAGGAGCCTCTGTCAACATAGAGCTCCAGGGATACATTGCGTCCTGATTTTGTTTTATAGCTGTCACGCACGATATCAAATGTGCCTGCAACCAGAGCAAAAAGATAAGAGGGCTTGGGAAAGGGATCATCCCACACCGCATAGTTACGTCCCTTTTTTACTCCCTTTTCAACAAGATTACCGTTTGACAGCAATACCCCGTAGCCGTATTCAGGGCCGATGATGGTAACCTTGTAACGGCACAGTACATCGGGACGGTCTAAAAAGTAGGTTATACGGCGAAAGCCCTCCGGCTCACACTGGGTACAAAAGCAGCCATCTGACTTGTAAAGTCCCATGAGCTCGGAATTTGCAACCGGTGATATAACATTCTCAATTGCAAGCTCAAAGTCATCAGGTACCTCCTCAATGACAAGGCCTGAGGCATTTTCCTGATATTTACATGAGCCACCATCCAGTGCCACGGATACCAGGCTCAATTCCTCACCATCTAATACCAGGGGAGCTTTTTTATCCGTGGTCAGACGGCGGTAACGTACCAGAGATGAAACTCTGGTCTTCTCATCGGACAGATCAAAGGTAAGCTCGGCACTTACCGCAGTAAAGTCAGGAGCCTTGTAATCACTACGCTTTTTGGCTTTGAACTTGGCCATAGAATTTTCCTTACTTTATGGTGTGAAAAAAGGCGGGTTATCTCTGCCCGCCTTCTTAAAATCAATTAGCTTGAGGTACAGTCTTCGGAGGTGCAAAACGGCGTAATACACTGCTGTCAGCACTCTTTACCAGACGCTCACTCTGAGCTGTAGCAAGATCGGAGGCAATGTTCACTGTTTCCTTTAACAGCACATCCTCAAACTCAAAATCCTCAGGCAGATCCTTAATATTTTCAAGCAACGGCTTACCCATAGCCTTAAGACGGATATTGGCGGCATTAAGACGGAAGGCATCATCTCTGGCCTTAAGCTCCTCACGCTTCTCTAAATTAACCGTGAGATACTGCTCCTTCTTAAGCGAGCGGTAACGTGCAAGCTCATCGGCCATGATCTTAAACACCGGATCGTTCTTAACACGCTCCTCATGCTTTAAATTCAACGGCTCAACATAGGCGTCAATATTAAGGTAAGGCTTGTAGTCAACGCTCTTGATGCTGTCCCACGGCAGAGCATTCTTTTCAGTACGCTCGCCATATTCCTCATCATCAACAAGTCCCGGCAGCACGATATCAGGCTTTACACCTTCAAGCTGAGTGGAACCGCCGTTGATACGGTAGAACTTGCCTATGGTGTAGTGAATAGATCCAAGAGGCACTGCAGACATATCATAAATACGTTCAAGCGGTCTTGACTGCTGCACCGTCCCCTTACCAAAGGAGGTATCACCCACGATCAGCGCACGGCCGTAATCACGAAGCGCGGCCGCCATGATCTCAGATGAGGAGGCACTTAAACGGTTAATAAGCACCACCAGCGGACCGTCGTAGGCTATTGAATCATCAGTATCGCTTTGAACAAGCTCATTACCCACTGCATCACGTACCACTACGACAGGACCTGATTTGATAAACAGGCCAGAGGAATCCACAGCTTCAGGCAGGAGACCGCCGCCGTCTGAGCGCAGATCGATGATGATGGATCTGACATCAGCCTTTTTAAGCTTTTCTATCTCGCGCGCAATATCCTTATGCAGATCGGTATAGAAGGATTTAACCGAAATCACACCGACTTTGGTACCGTCATAGGCAGTCTTTACCTCACCCTTGGCCTCTCTGTCCTGCAGACGGATCTTGTCGCGGACTATCTCAACAGAGAAGGTTTTGGCATTAGCCCCGTCACCGCGCTCAATATCAAGAGTAACCCTGGTACCCTTAGGTCCCTTTATCTTCTTGACAACATCATTAAGACGCCAGCCGGTAATGTCATCATAGCTGCCGTCCTCCTGTCTGACCCCTACGATCCTGTCCTTGGCCTTGAGCTTTTTGGTGTGCTCGGCTGGAGATCCTGGAATTATCTCATTTATCGAGGTGTACTCATCCTCTGAGGTCAGAACCGCACCTATGCCCTCAAGAGATAAATTCATATCATCGTTGAAGTTTTCAGTATCCTGCGGAGAGAAGTAATTGGTATGCGGATCGATGGCGGTGGCAAAGGAGTTTTCAAAGGTGGAAAAGGCATCCTCGCTCTTGGTCTGGGCAAGCTTTGACAGAGCTGCCGTATAACGGCGGGTTATCTTCTGACGGGCCTCCTCGTCAGTTTTACCGTTTAAGATCTGATTGTCATACTCATTTATTACTTCAGCATCCCACTGCTTCTTCAGAAGCTCCTCATTTTCAATAAAGGGAGCCTTGGTACGGTCACGCATGAGACTTAAATCTGACTTTACATCAGGAGTATGCTTCATGGCCTCAAGGAAGTAGGAATACTTTACAAAGCGCTTTCTTAAGGCTGCGTTATATAAGGCAAAGGGATAGCTTAAATCGCAATACTTGATTGCTCGCAGGATCTGCTCCCGGTTCTGATACAGGGAATCAGCCTCAGCTCTGGTTAAAAGAGATCTTCCGTAGTCCAGGTATGACAGATACTGATCGATTACCTTATCGGCAAAATCGTCATTTATATCAACTACCTTGTAATGGGCTCTGGTAAAAAAATTAGCAATGCGCGAGCACGAGGTGGCATGCTGCACTTCCGGAGATAACTGCGGCAGATCCTCAAACTTAGGTAATACCATTTTGGAGCTGGCAGCAGTTGATGAAATAACTGCCAGTACAACAATACCTAAGGTGGATAATGAGATCCTTTTTGCCAGATTAACGCCGGATGTAAACATCTTTACTCCGGCATTGTTTAATACTTTTTGCAAGAACCAGGCCTCGCGTTAATCCTGCTTTGCAGTAGGGATCATAATGCGATCAAGAGGAAGAGATACCGTCATACCGGTGTGCAGAGTCACGGCAACTGATGAACCGTTTAATTCAGCCACGGATCCGCGTACAAAATTTGACTCAGATGAAACCACCAGCACCCTGGTACCGACGCTCAGCTCGCCAAGCTCAGCCTTACGGCCGGGGATAGTACGGGCCTGAGGCTTCTTCTCAGTCTTCTTAAAACCAGGCTTACCCTTAGGAGCTGCAGATGCCGGCCTGGTAAAACGGCGCGGAGCCTTCTTAGGCTTGTTATTGACCTTGCGCTTGGAGTTTATTTCATCGAATCTGGCTTTGGCAAATTCTGCATGCTCCTTGCTTACGATCTCGCCCTCTTCTCCGTTTAAGCCTACACGCTTTGCTCCCTCCTTTAAGGAGAACAGATAACGCAGACGGCTGGTGTAGAAGGACAATGCGGCGCGTACCTTGGTTACGGTGACATCATCGCGGCCTTCAATGGCGGCACGCAAATCTGCAAAGATACCGATCTTTAAAGGCTTGCAATTTCCTTCCTTGATGAAGGCATTAGGGAAAAGCTTATAGAGAAGCTCCAAGGTCTCTTTGATGTGATCAAAGCGTGAGCCCTCAGGCTGAGCAACCTTTGCATCAGTCTTCTGAGACTCAACCTCTGCGGTTGCAACTTCATTATTTACTGCTTCGTTCTCAACTGCAGTATTAGAGACATTATCCTGAGATCCCACCTGGAACTCCTTAAAATACCTGCGCTAGTAATAAGCGCTGAATTATCTGTAATAAAAGCCAAAACAGCATGATCTGCATCACACCTGCTTTACGCAACTAAAGGCGAATTGTATCAAATTTAACCACGGCATTCATCAAAATGGCTTAATACTGATGCAAATTCCGGCAACTACCTGATTAAAAAGGCCAGACTGCGGGCTTATTGTGCAACCTCCTCTGCAGGATCATCGCCTTTAGCCGCTGTTTTTTTAAATGATTCACCCTTTCTGGCAGCTTTATCCTCATTTAGCGCAGTAGGCTTGTCACTTAAAGCAGGATAACGCTCACTCTCCCCCTCAGGTCTGGTTTTAAAACGGCGATGCAGCCACAGATACTGATCAGGACGGGACATGATCATCTGCTCGAGGATCCTGTTTACTCTTACCGTATCTGCCATTACATCCTCAGTCGGGAAATTATCAAGCGGAGGCAGGACCCTCAGAATATACCTGCCATGCTCACGCACAGTCCATGAGGGCTGTACCACAGTATCCTTAAAGCGTGCCAGATCATGAGTTCCGGTGACAGTTGCCGCCTTTTTTACGGCAAAGAATGGAGCAAACACTGAAACCTTGGCACCGTAATCCTGATCCGGGGCATACCAG
>CAVFIO010000094.1:0-7679 GCA_963622535.1 Akkermansia muciniphila | reverse complement strand
AAACAGGATAATGATTTAATAGCTAATATAGTCAAAGAGCAAGCTGTACTGGTTAAAGGGGCTTATGAGGCAGGCAAAGAGGGGCGTACAGCTATATTAAAAAAAGTACCCGGTATATCTAAAGCAGCAATCGGACTGAAAGAATATTCAAGCGAAGATATAGCCAAAATCAAAACAAGCCGCCGTGAACGCACCAAGGCTGTGTCAAACATCTGTATTATGCATGTCGCTGTTGCGGACATTAACTCCGAAAACAAGAAAAACCTGGTTCTTATTCTGAAAGAGAAAGACTCTCAAAATAAGTTTAAAGCCAACTTTGAAGTTAATTTTGAAGATGACAGTGACAATACTGCCGCACTCGATATTATCTGGAATTCTGCAAGATATGAAGATCGTTATTTCTGGGCAGAAGTATTAACAGCCACCAGACGGGGTGAGTTTGAAAAAGCTTCAATTCTGAACGTGGCTGAAGACAGATCGGATTTAGAGCCGTCAGAAGATGATGATATTTAATTCTGCTAATTGAGAATAAATAAAACTACTTAGTCTTCAGCTTTAAATTACGAAGTCGGACGAAAAGCTCCTGCTCTATCAAAGAAAAAAAGGAAATTATCACATCGACATCCACGTCTTGTTTTGTAAGCAGATTAATCGATATTCAGAATAAAGCAGCAGTAGAACTGTGCCAAATACAACAACTCAAAGTAAAAGAGATTTCCATGAGAGCAATTGAACTTTTAGCACCGGCTAAGGATCTTGAATGCGGTATTGCGGCAATTGATAGCGGCGCCGACGCGGTTTATATCGGCGGACCGTCATTTGGAGCTAGAGTTAATGCCCCTAACAGCCTTGAGGATATTAAAAAGCTGTGTGACTACGCACATAATTTCAAGGCTAAAATTCATGTCACTATCAACACTATTTTGAGTGATCAGGAGCTGGCACAGGCACGGGATCTGGCCTTTAAGCTCTATGACACAGGCGTTGATGCTCTGATCATTCAGGATCTCGGGCTGCTAAACGGCCCCCTGCCACCTCTTGAATTGCATGCATCAACTCAACAGAACAATGCAGTTCCTGGCAAGGTAAAATTTTTAGAGGATGCCGGCTTTTCTCAGGTTGTTCTCGCGCGCGAGCTCTCTATAAACGAAATAAAGCAGATCCGTGCTCAAACCAGAGTAAAGCTTGAAGCTTTTATCCATGGAGCCTTGTGCGTCGGAATAAGCGGCAGATGCTATCTTTCGGCAGCCATCACCGGACGCAGTGCCAATCGCGGAGAATGCGCGCAGCTGTGCCGTGTGGCCCAAACCCTGATAGATGAGCATGGCAATGTCCTTGCCAGAGATAAATATCTGCTTTCAATGAAGGATCTAAATCAAAGCTCCAATATTGAGGAGCTTATAGATGCAGGCATAAGCTCCTTTAAGATTGAAGGCAGACTGAAAGACGTTAATTACGTAAGAAATGTTACGGCTTACTACCGCAATAAAATCGATGAGATAATCAGTAAAAGAGCAGATCTGAAACGAAGCTCCTGCGGTCACTCTGTTTACAGCTTTACCCCTGATGTATCCAAAAGCTTCAATCGCGGCTTTACCGAATACAACACTCATGAAATCAAGGATAATTATGCCAATTTTGATGCACCGGGCTTTGTCGGCACCAGGATCGGCAAGCTTATTAAACAGCAAAATCATGATCTCACCTTCAAGCTCTCTGACGGCCTTACTCTGCACAATGGAGATTCCTTAAATTACTTCAGAAAGGACGGCTCCCTCGAGGGCTTTCGTATCAGCACCGTAAAGGATAACAACACCGCAGAAATATTTCAGAGTCTGCCCAAAATAGAGAAAAATACCGTCTTTTACCGTTCAAAAGATGCTGCTTTTGAGAAATTGCTAACTGGAGATTCATCAAAACGTACCCTGAAGCTCAGACTTGGCTACACAGAAAAAGCAGATCAGATCCTTTTAAAGGGTGAGGATGAAACTGGATCCTGTGCTGAAGTTGCGGCAACACTGCCGGATGTGCAAAAGGCAAATGACGTTGAGAAGCTTAAGCAAAATATTCAGGCAAAGCTGGGACGTCTTGGAGGCAGCATCTACGAACTGGAAAATATTGAAATTGCTCTCAGCTATGAGCACTTCGTACCGCAAAGTCTGCTGAATCAGCTCCGTCGCGAGCTTATTGAAAAGTTATTTGAAATAAAGACGAAAACCCGCCAGAACGTACCTCATGATCATATGAAGCTTCCTCAACTGTGTAACGAGGAGAGAGAGCTTGGCTTTGAGGCAAATCTGTATAATCTTAGTGCCAAGGATTTTTACAGAACTCACGGAGCGACTAATGTAACGGATGCATATGAATCACAGCAGCATCATGACGCACAGACAGTGCTTACCTCAAAGCACTGTCTGCGTTACTGCTTTGGCATGTGTCCTCTGCGGCATAAACGCAAGGCCCCTGATCTATATCTGCTGATAGGCGGCAAGAAATTTGAGCTCAAATTTGATTGCAAAAAATGCTATATGAAACTTATAGGACCGCTTGACGAATAAATGCATTAAAGCACCTTGCAAAAAAATTAAAAAAAAATTGACATAACATAGCATTATCACTATAATGCATCGCGTCGGTGATTAGCGCAGCCTGGTAGCGCATCTGTTTTGGGTACAGAGGGTCACAAGTTCGAATCTTGTATCACCGACCATCTCTTCCTAATCTTTTTCCTTTCTTAATTTGATCTGTTAAGCTTAAAGCTGTTCATAAGTTTGGTATTTTGTTTATACTGATGCATATCATCACGATCGGTTTAACAGGACTGAGCTAAATTGATCCCCTCAGGAGCTTTAAAGTGAACAATCATTTCAGAACTGAACAGCAATTACCTTTAGGGCTTGATAATTTTTGAGGATTTACGCTCATCAAACGCCGTATATGTTGATAAAACAGCACTGATATATGATCTTGCCAAAACCAAGGCCTTCTACTTTCTAGCCCGCCCGAGACGCTTTGGCAAAACCCTGCTTTTAAGTACCATGGCCTCTCTTTTTAAAAACAGACTATCCTATTTTGATGGCCTGGCGATCAGCAGGCTGTGGACTGATGAGCAAAGCTACATTGTAATCAGATTAAATTTTGCGCAAACCTCATGCCAGAACGGCACCTTTGATGATTTCAGGATTAAATTTGAAACCCTGCTGCGAACTTCTTTACAGGAAGCAGGTTTTGAATTACCCCCAAAAAATGAAATAGATACTGTCGCATCAAGATTCAAGCAGGCCCTAAACGGAGTGCTGAACTCAAAGATCGTGCTTTTAATCGATGAATATGATGCACCTCTTAACAGTGCCTTGAATAATCAGGAGCTTTTTGAGCTCATAAGAGCTGAACTAAATGACTTTTATGTGATCATCAAGGAGATAAGTTATTGTTTGCGCTTTCTTTTTATTACCGGGATCTGCAAATATAAAAATTTAAACATCTTCTCTGCAACAAACTTCATTACCGATATCAGCCTCTTTGCAAGGTATGGAGAGATCTTAGGCTACACTAGAGATGATCTCTGTAACAATTTCTCAAATTTTATAACGCACGCTGCCGACAGACTTAATCTCAGCGAGCAGCTCTGCCTTGATAGACTTCGCGAAAATTACGACGGCAACTGCTTTGATGAGGAGGCTAGAACTTATGTGTATACACCATGGTCGGTGCTGTCATTTTTAAAATATCCTGAACGCGGATTTAAGAATTACTGGTACACAAGTGGCGGTAATGCCAGCGTGCTGTTAAATTACATTAAAGATAACAGTCTTAGTGATCCGGACGTATTTGTCGATGATCAGGTGATAAGGATTGATGATCTCGATTCCTGTCAGGAGCTCTCTCACATCAATGAGCTCTCACTTCTAGTACAGACCGGTTATCTTACTATTAAGGATAAGCTCTCTGAAACACTCTACCTTTTAAGCTACCCCAACCTTGAGATTTCCAATTCTCTCTCAAGGCTTTACGGAGATAAGTTTGTCTCTACGAAAATTCAGCAGGGCTTATTTCAGAAGTTCTTAAAAGGAGATCCTGATGACATCATCGGCGAGCTTAACTGCATGCTGTTATCCATCCCCTATCATAATTTTAAGATAAAAGACGAGCACAACCTAAGTATGCTCATTGGATGCAGCCTTAAAGCCTGCGGACTTTCCGTAGAGCTTGAACATGCTAATGCTCATGGACGGTCTGATATAGAGGTTACCTGCGATAGCCGGCTGTTTATTATGGAGCTTAAATTTGCCAGAACCGACGATGATGCAGAAAAACTGCTTACAAGCGCCGTAGCTCAGATAAATGACAGGCATTACGGCGAGCAGTTATCCCCGGATCTTGACCATATCAGAATGGCTCTGGTGTATTCTGCATCCTCAAGGAAAATCATCCGCTCACAGGTGTTTTAAGCTCTATATCTTCCTTAAGGATTCAATTCTGCCTGCTTAAGCAGCCTTCTTCTGAAGATTTGGCAATATGATAGCGATGATCCCTAGCAGCGGTAACAGCGAGCTTACCTCAAAAATATAGATGATCGAGGTTCTGTCCGCAAGGTAGCCGAAAAATGCCGAGCCAATCCCTCCCAGGCCGAACATCAGACCATAGAAGAAACCTGCGATCATGCCTACCCGATCGGGGAGCAGATCAGTTGCATAAACAACAATTGAAGCAAAGGCCGAGGAAATGATAAAGCCTGATAAACAGCAGGCTACAACCGTCCCCCACAGCTCCATATAAGGTACCATCAGTGCAAAGGGGGCCGCACCGAAAATCGATAAAAGAATGACGTATTTGCGCCCTATCCTATCTCCCAAAGCACCGCCTATTAAGGTACCCGCGGCCACCGATGCCAGAAATGAAAACAGGCAGATCTGAGAGAAAGCTATAGATACCCTGAATTTCTCAATTAAAAAGAAGGTAAAGTAATTGGTAACGCAGGCAGTATAGAAATGCTTTGAGAAAACAAGGATCACCAGTAACACTATGCAGATAAGCTTCATACGGGAGGAAAGATTGCAGGGAATACAGCTCCTCGCCTTTTTATGAGTCATCACATACTCAAGATACTGCCTGTACCATCTTCCCGCCCTGATGAGGAGCACCGCTGCTATCACCGCTGCCACCGCAAATGCACTGATTGCCGCCTGTCCGAAGGGAAGCACAATAAGCGCAGCCAGCAAAGGCCCGACTGCCGATCCGCTTGAGCCTCCCACCTGAAAAATAGACTGCGCCAGCGACTTGCGTCCGCCTGATGCCAGCTGCACCACCCGCGACGCATTAGGATGAAACAGCGAGGATCCAAAGCCAATCAGCATCACTGAAAGCAGAATTACGCTATAGCCCGTAGCAAATGCCAGGCAGACAATTCCTGAAAAGCAAAAGAGCATGGCCAGTGCTAAAGCATAAGGACGCGGATGCTTATCCGCATAGAGTCCGGTCAGAGGCTGCAAAATGGATGCAGTCAGCTGATATACCAGGGTAATAACGCCTATCTGAGCAAAGCTGAAGGCAAACTTATCCTTCAGGATCGGATAGATTGACGGTACCACTGACTGAAGCATGTCATTTAAAAGATGAGACATTGAAATGATGATCAGCACCGAAAATACCGTTCCCTCCAGGGGAATTGCGGCGAGTGCGCTGTCTTTTTTATATACATTTGCTTTCATTTACGCGATCCCGAACATGATCAGTTTTAAATATTATCACTATATCATCATAACTTTTAATTTTTCATCAATATATCTGCATTTTTTATCATATAATCGTCATAATCCTTTTAATCAGGATTTTAAAGCTTTTAGCTGCACAAGGAGTAGATGCTGTGCTTTTCCCTCATTCTGAATACATCAATTTTCCAAATATCAAAGCCAACAGCAGCTTTCCCTATCTTGTTTTAGAGGTAAATCACGGACAGATGTTCCCGGGCTGCAAGCGCTTTAAGATCATGCATTATCATGAGGATCTGCAGTTAATCTATGTTGTAAAAGGCTCTATTGAGGTTTGCTCTCTTGTAAAGACAATTGAGCTAAAGCCAGGGGACGGTCTGTATATAAACCGTAATACCATTCACCGTATTACCCAGCGTGACGGATGCCATTACTTCTGTTTCATTTTCCCAGAAAGCTTTCTTAAATTTTATTTTGCCGGCCCCGCATCCGCTCTTATCGAAAAAATCACCTTAGACAGCAAGATAGAATTTATGCATTTCAGAGCGAAATTTCAGGAGCATCCACCTTGCGCTGAAGGCTCTGACAAAGATACAGAGATCCTGAAAAAGCTCTCAGCTCTGGGTGGCCTTGAAAGGCAGCCTCACAACAGACTCTATGAATATGAAGTACTGGTCACACTCTCGGAAATTGCTCTTTTGATGCTAAAGAGCCGGGCTTCCACTAAAACAGACACCGGCGATACCCAGGATCAGATCTTAAATACCCGCATGCAGAAATTCCTGGACTTTATCGCCATCCATTTTAAAGAGGAGCTGTCTTTGGAAAAGCTTGCACAATCTGCCTTTGTCTCAAAGTCACAATGTCTGCGCTGTTTTAAAAAAGCTTTACAAACAACACCTTATAAATATCTAAATGAATTCAGACTGATGAAGGCCTGTGAGCTTTTAAGAGGCAGTGCTCTGTCGATTGCCGCCATCGCCGAGGCCGTAGGCTTCAAACAGCAAAGCCATTTTGGAGAATGCTTTAAGGAGAAAACGGGGGTCACCCCCAGACAATACCGCATGCAAAAGCCTGACTGATATCAAAACTGCCAGGATCTCTGGATGCATAAACAAGCATTCATTTCATATGTCATACATACAGTTTTATGATTGACCAGGTTTTAAAAATAAGGATGACTTAATTCTGCCTCTTTCTCATACATTCATCCCCCTCTTCTTTATAGGAAAGTGCGCCATCAATAACCTCTTCAACCTTATCTATCTCATTCAGCACCTCAATTGCAGTTTCGTTCAAGGCTCCTAACGAGAATTCTATGAGCTTTTTTTCAAATAAAATACCGGCTTCAAGAGCCGCCACCAGTCTTACAAAGTTCCTATCCTTGCAATCAAACGCTTTTTTATATGATTTCAGCTCAAACTTTGAAGGATCATCTTTATTCTGATAACAGGAAGCAAAACTTAACTGATATGTGCTCCCACAATTAAGCAGCACCTCAGGATCACTAATCCCCGTAATTGCGATGGCAAGTTTTGCATTAGAATGCAGCAGTGCACCTTTTGCCATAGCTTCAGCAAGTTCCGTACTGTTGCGTTGATTGTGCTGAAGAATATTTTCAGAAATTCCAAGACTCTCCTTTACTGAGAGATCATCATTTAATATGAAGCCCCGATCAAAGTAGCAGGATAGCTTACTGTCCTCACAAAAGAACTGTGTAAACCATCCGGCAGTAAAATTCTCAACCGTCACAAGTTTAAAATTCTCAAGCAGAGCGAGCTGTTCTTTACCAGCATCCAAAAGCGAGGTAATTGCTGATCCAACTACAGTCTCAGGTATTTTTGAAAAAAATTTCTGCGCCTGCCCCCTGATATTACCCTTGGTCCATTTTTTTCTGTTTGCCATTGCTCCCCCTTCTTTATGAGCACTACTGTCCTTTAATCCTGAGACTGCAGGATGCCCTGATAC
>CAVFIO010000093.1:0-7774 GCA_963622535.1 Akkermansia muciniphila | reverse complement strand
CTTAAAAAGCCTTTGCTGATATGAGGTGTCAGCAGCATCCTGATGGTTTATTGAAAGAAACTTTGCAAGGGAGTCCAAAAAAAGCGTTTTACCAAAGCCACGGGCACGCCCGATAAGCAATACATACTCACCTCTATCAAGGAGCTGTTTAAAAAACGGTGTCTTATCAACATAGTAGTAGTTACCGGTGATAAGCTCCTCAAAATCCGTGATCCCCACGGCAGGCTTCTTTAAGGGCAAATCAGTTTCACTCATATATACACTCCCGCGATGTCTCTAAAACCTTATATATCAAGGCAAAAATACACAATGCTCTGTTGTTTTTTTCGGATAAAATTTTTTTGTTTACTATAACATTTTCACGATATAAAAAAGAAAAAGGCTAACAAAAATTTCAGTTAACTGTTTCAAGCAAGACTTTGACCGGCAATCAGACAGCGTGCTCCAAAAAGAATGTGATTACTGAAATTTTTTATGACACTTTTAGCGCATATATAAGCCCTTTGCATCCTTTTTGTGCATTTTATTTCTTATGCTTTAACAAAAAACCGTTTAGGTATAAATTACATCTATCAGATAAGAACAGGATATAAGAAATGATGATTACTTTTGCATATGTAAGCTGGTGGCCTCGTTAAGTTGCGGGGACAGTTTTCTTTTGTCAAAAAGTAATCAAGGGACCCGCAGTAAAATGCGGGTTTTTTTTTAGTATTTAAGGATTTCAAGAACACATTATCGAGGATCAAAAAATGAACGCTACCTTAGAGAAACTGTATAAGGGTCAGGATTTAACCTCCGGAGAAACCAAAGCAGTTTTTGCAGATATATTCTCCGGCAAAATGGATCCTGTAGTACTGGGCTCCTTATTAACCGCCTTAAAGATGAACGGTTATACAGCAGATGAAATCGGTGGTGCCGCCTCAGCTATGATTGAAGCTGCCGAACCCTTTGCACGTAACCGTGCAATTGAGGTGGGAGAAATCGTCGGCACCGGTGGTGATAAGCTTGCAACCATCAACATCTCAACCATGTCAGCCATACTGCTATCTGCCATGGGATTGCATGTAGCAAAGCACGGTAACACTGCCGTATCCTCAAAATCAGGTGCCTCGGATGTCTTAACCGCTCTTGGATATAACATCCGTGCTACCAAGGAAAACACCTTAAAGAATCTGGAGGAAGAGGGATTTGCCTTCTTCTTTGCCCAGATATACCACAAGGGTATGCGTTTTGCAGGTCCTGTACGCAAGGCCTTAGGCACCTCAACTATCTTCAATGTATTAGGCCCTCTTACCAACCCTGCCCGCGTCGATTATGAGCTCTTAGGCTGCTATGATACGGCTCTGCTCACTACCATGGCAAAGGCTCTGCACTTAACCGGCGTCAAGCGTGCCATGGTAATTAACGGCAACGGCATGGATGAGATCTCAGTCTTTGGTGAAACCAAGGTTGCAGAGCTTAAGGAAGACGGTTCAATTATTGAATACACCTTAACCAATGATGACTTTGGCATCACAGGTGACTTTAACCAGAAGATGCTTGAGGGCGGTGATGCTGAATTTAACGCCAATGTTGCCCGTGATGTGCTAAAAGGATGCGGTACTGAGGCCCAGAAGGCGGTGGTCTGTGCCAACTCTGCTGCCATGCTCTATCTCGCAGGCAAGGCAAAGAATGTTAAGGAAGGCTATGAGATGGCCGCAAAATTCCTGGCAACAGGTAAGGCAATTGACAAGCTCAATGCTGTCTGTGCAATCTCAAATCAAGAATAAGTATTAGCAAGGTTACTTAAGGTCACGTCATGTTACAGCCTCAAAGCCTGACTCCGAATGCAAAGCAGTTTCCTGGCCTCAATCTGCCGGGAATTGAAGATACTGTGCTTGCAACAATCATCAATCCCAAGTGCGAGGACGTGCTGAAGATCGATGTGTCCTCACTGCCAAAGCGCAACACAAAATTCCGCTCACTCTATAAAGCTCTTAAGACAGGAGCCGGTCGTACCTTTATCCTAGAGTGCAAGAAATCATCTCCGACCCTTGGCGATTTCTGCAAGGATTTCTCATTGGACAGACTTATTTCCTGCTACGAAGGACATGCGGCAGCCATCTCGGTATTATGTGAGGAGCATTTTTTCAAGGGCTCACTAGAATACCTAAGATATGTACGCGCGCATACTACTCTTCCTGTGATCTGCAAGGATTTTATAATCTGCAAAGAGCAGCTGTTAGCCGCCTGCTCGGCAGGGGCTGATGCCGTGCTCCTGATGCTGCAGCTTCTGACCAGGGAGCGCTTTTTAGAGCTCTATGCCTTTGCAAGAGAACTGGGCCTTGAGGTTTTGTGCGAGGTTGATACCGAGGATGATGCAAAATTCGCATCAGATCATGAGCTGCCGGTTATTGGTATTAATAACCGTAATCTGCGCATTCTGAAGATCGATCTCAATAACGCCAGAAAGCTCTACCCTATGCTTCCTGAAAATAGCGCTGTTGTGTCAGAGTCAGGGATCAGCTCATATCAGGATCTCAGATCCTTATCTCCTATAAAGAGCTTTTTAATCGGCTCCTCCCTCTCAGGTGCCACTGATGTGTTTTATGCGGCAAACTCCATGCTCTATGGTGTTAACAAGATCTGCGGTATTAAAACAAAGGAGGCACTGGATGCGGCAATAAGGGGACATGCTGCCATTGCAGGCCTTATCTTTGCAAGAAAATCCCCACGCTGCGTAGATCATGAAACTGCAAAAGCTCTGGTACGCCACGGTCATCCTAAAATTGCCTTTGCCGCGGTAGTGGTTGATGAGAAACCTTCCGATCTCATTGAACTTGTACATGAAACACAGGTTGATTTCCTGCAGCTTCATGGCCATGAAAGCGTTGAGGATATCAGAAAGTTAAGAGAGGCTCTGCCTGATACCGGGCTTATAAAAGCCATATGCATAAGATCAAAGGATGACTTTAAGCTCTATGAGCTCTATGTAAAAGAGGTTGATCTTATAATCCTTGATTCAGGCACCCCCGGATCCGGCAGCTCCTTTGACTGGAATGCGATCCCTGATCATATAGACAGAACCAGGACTCTCCTGTCAGGAGGAATTGGACTTCACAATATCGACAAAGCTCTTGCCTGCGGCTTTGCAGGACTTGATATGAACTCGGCCCTGGAAAAAGACAGGGGACTTAAGGATCCAAAGCTTATTGAACAGGCTTTAACCGCAATCAAAGAATACATTTAAAAGGAAAAGACCATGACTATATTAAATCCCTTTTTCGGTAAATACGGCGGACAGTATGTCCCCGAGGTATTGATCCCGGCTCTCGATCAGCTGGAAAAAACCTTTGTTGAAGCAAAAAACGATCCTGAGTTTAAAAAAGAACTGGATGAACTGCTTATAAAATATGCAGGCCGTCCTACTCCGTTGACCTTATGCCGCAATTTAACCGCCGGCACTAAAACCAGGATCTATTTAAAGCGTGAGGATCTGCTGCACGGCGGAGCCCATAAAACCAATCAGGTTTTAGGTCAGGCTCTCCTTGCCAGGCGCATGGGTAAAACCCGCATTATTGCAGAAACCGGTGCCGGGCAGCATGGCGTGGCAACAGCTCTTATCTGTGCCCTCCTGGGCTTTAAATGCTGCATCTATATGGGTGTCAAGGATACAGAGCGTCAGAAGCCCAATGTATTCCGTATGCGCCTTATGGGAGCTGAGGTACGTCCGGTAACCGTAGGTGCCGGTACTCTGAAGGAGGCCTGCAATGAAGCTTTGCGTGATTATGCGGCCAATTTTGAAAACACCCACTATATGATAGGTACTGCAGCAGGCCCTCATCCCTTCCCTACTATCGTAAGAGAATTTCAGAAGATCATCGGTGAGGAAATTCATCAGCAGATCCTTGAGGAGGAGGGACGTCTGCCTGATGCCTGCATCGCCTGTGTAGGCGGCGGCTCAAATGCAATCGGCATGTTTGCAGACTTCCTTGATACCGATGTCCCCCTGTATGGTGTTGAGCCTGCAGGCAAGGGCCTGGATTCAGGATTTACCGGTGCCACCATTCAGCGCGGTACTGACGGCATATTCTTTGGTGCAGTATCTAAAAATCTGCAGACTGAAGACGGACAGATCAAGGAATCCTACTCAATTTCAGCAGGACTTGATTTCCCCTCTGTAGGTCCGCAGCACGCCTATCTAGACTCCATCGGCCGTGTAAAGTACGTAGGAGCAACCGATAACGAGGCTTTGGAGGCCTTTGCCCTGTTATCTGAAAAGGAGGGGATCATTCCGGCTCTTGAGTCATCACATGCTCTTGCCTACGCTATAAAGATGATGCGTCAGGATCCTGATAAAGAGCAGGTACTGGTAGTCAACGTCTCAGGACGTGGCGATAAGGACATCTTTAGCGTCTCTGATTATTTTGAAGAGAAAGGCTGCATAAGAGAAGACGGCACTATCGATGCCACCAAGCTTCACGATTAAGGAGAGAGAGAAAATGGAAAAACGTTTTGAAAAGCGCTTTGCTAAGCTTCAGGCTCAAAATGAAGGTGGCTTTGTCCCCTTTGTAACTCTCTGTGATCCTGACTTTGATACCTCACTTAAGATCCTCCACGCCTTGATTGAAGGAGGGGCTGATGCTCTGGAGTTAGGCTTCCCCTTCTCCGATCCCTGCGCTGACGGTCCGGTAATTCAGTGTGCTGACAAGCGTGCCTTGAATTCAGGTGCAACCACTAAAGACTTCTTTAAGCTCATTGCAGCCATAAGACAGGAATACGCAGATCTTCCCATGTCCATTCTGGTCTACTCAAACGTGGTAGTAGCTCACGGAGTTAATAACTTTTTCAAGCAGGCACATGAGGCAGGACTGGATGCAGTATTAATCCCGGATGTCCCGGTAGGCATGCTGGAGAGTGGCGAAAACTTTTTAAAATGTGCCCGCGATAACGAGGTTGACACTGTTTTGATTGCCCCTCCGAATGCATCTGAGGAGACCTTAGATAAGATCGCCACGCTCTCTCAGGGATATACCTATGTTCTGTCACGCTATGGTATTACCGGAGTTGAAAACACCTTCGGCCGTCCTGTACGCATTATCAGCCGCATCAAAGAGCTTCACGGAGCCCTGCCGATCCTGGGCTTTGGTATCTCAAAGCCTGAGCATGTCAGGCAGGCATTAGAGACCGGTGCCCTAGGTGCTATTGCAGGCTCGGCCTGTGTCAAGATCATAGAAGAAAACCTAAATGATGTTGACGCCATGCTTACCAAGCTTAAAAGCTATGTAGCATCCATGAAGGCTGCCACCAGAAAATAAGCGGTGCAATGAACCTGATCCTCTAAAGAAGGCCGGGAAACCGGCCTGTTTTTTTCTCCTCAGAAAATTAAATCAAACAGATCACTTTGCCAAGTGATACCACTTGTCAGACAAGCTAAAAGGCTGAAAAATTAACTTGTCTGACAAGTATACTGGATAATTAAAGGCAGATTATTTGCAGCACCGCCGCAAGAACGCAAATACGCAAAATCTATAATGTCAGATTTTTGGTCATCAGTAAAAAATCAAGCGTTTGCGTTTTCCTGTCAACCTGTTTGAAATGCTATTAAAAAGCCATATGCAAACGTTTGCATAAAAAATTAAAAAATTCTGTATCTGGGTAGTAAATGCAGGAAGTTTTTCATACAAGAATAGACTGCCTCCGGTAAAACTTGTCTATCTGTTCTGAATAAGAAAATTTTAAATACCTGCAACAAGTTTAAAAAAGTCATCTGATCAATTTTATAAAGATAAAATTATGTTAGCGATAACATTTTTATTTAGCTATAACAAAACATAGGATATATAGTACTATCTTATTGTTATATAAATATTTTTCTTGATTAATATGAAATATTTACTAATCACCGTATATTAAGAACATCTGATCTATTTTCATTTTTGTGACTAAACCTACAAAATATTCTCATCTGATCCCGTAAAGTATATTCATCCGAAGTGATGATTCGGTGTCCTTTTAGGTTCTAAGACAGGAAGAGAACACAATGATGAATTTCAAGAAGTGCTTAGTCGCAGCCGCTGTTGCTGCCTCATTTGCTGCAGCCTCAATTGCCAATGCAGCTGACACCCTTACCATGAAGCTGGGCTTCGTTGATCAGGCCAATTCCTCCTACGCTATGGGCGGTAAGGTATTTGCCGATGAACTTGCAAAGCTTACTGACGGCAAGCTCAAGGTTCAGTTAATCTGCGGCGGTACCTTAGGCGGCGAGCGTGAAATGTACGAAGGCGCGCAGATGGGTACCATGGACATGATCACTGTAGTGAACACTGTTCTGTCCCAGTTTATCCCTGAGCTCACCATCCTCGATCAGCTTTTCCTGTTCGACAATGAAGCACAGGCCCACGCTGCAGTTGACGGCAAGTTAGGCGAGCTTATCGCCAAGAAGGCTGAGGAGCAGGGTGTTCACATCATCGGTGCTCTCGAGTCAGGCTTCCGCGATACCTTCTCCAAAAACCCCATCAAGACTCCTGAGGACTTCAACGGCATGAAGATCCGTACCATGGAGAACAAGATGCAGATCACCGCCTTCAACGCCTTAGGTGCTATTGCAACTCCTATGGCTGCCACCGAGCAGTATACCGCTCTGCAGCAGGGTACCATTGACGGCTGTGAAAACGCCGTCGGCAACATGCTTATCAACCGCTACTATGAGGTTATCAAGAACGTCACCAATACCCACCACCAGTTCACCTATATCTTTGTAGGTGTCTCTGACCGTACCTGGAAGAAGATCCCTGATGAGTTCAAGCCCAAGGTATACGAGGCTATGAAGACTGCAGTTGCATGGCAGCGCAACAACCTCAAGGAAATCAACGACAATGCCCGTGCGGAGCTTGTAAAGAAGGGTGTCAGCTTCTATGACATCGACCGTGAGGCTTTAAAGGCCAAGGCTGTTCCTGAACTGCAGAAGCTTGCCGCCAACGTTCCTCAGGAATGGGTTGATGCTTACAAGGAAGCTGTAGCTTCTGCCAAGTAATTAAATGTTTCTCCATAAAATAATTTAAACATCCCGAGAGCACTGACAAACAAGGTGCTCTCTTTTTTAAAAGAGAAAAATTTATGAATGCCCTAGGACGTAATCTGGAGAAGATTGAGAATATCATCATCGCAATCTGCTTCATAGTAATGTGTCTTGCGGAATTTGGTCAGGTTACCAACCGTAATATCTTTCACCTCCCTATTTCATGGTTCGATGAGCTTGCCCGCTACTGCATGGTCTATATGACACTGCTTGCAACTGAAGCAGGTCTGCGTGACGGTTCACAGATCGCAGTAACCGGCTTTACTGACAAATGCCCGACAGCCATCAAGCGTCTGTTGCGCGTAATAGTCAAGGTTGTCATCATTGCCTTCTCCATTATGATCACCCAAACCTCCTATCTGCTGGTTATGAAGCAGGTTGCAACAGGTCAGGTTTCAGCAGGTCTGTCCCTTCCTATGTGGATCCCCTATGCAGTACTTCCTGTAGCCTTTGGCTTTATCACCATCGTACAGGCTATTGTACTTATAAGACTTATCAAATCTCCTCTTAAAGACGACAACAAGGAGAACGCATAATGACAGCTTTGATCCTATTTGGCGGCTTTGCGCTTTTACTTATCATCGGTGTGCCTATTGCCCTTGCCTTAGGTGCAGCAACTGCTGTCACACTGTTCTATCTTGATATGCCGGTACTGGTAGTCTCACAGCGTATCTTCACCGCACTTGACTCCTCAGGCATCATGGCCATCCCCTT
>CAVFIO010000092.1:0-7853 GCA_963622535.1 Akkermansia muciniphila | reverse complement strand
CTATGACGTAGCTGACAGCGGCAGCTATCAGGGCCACATCGCACTTGAGGCTCAGTACGGTAATGCCACCTTCGGTGTTGGCTATCAGTACCAAAAGGGTGACAGTGCTAAATCTAACTCCTGGAGTGCAAGCGTAAACTATCGCTTCTAATCCTTAGGTAGTACAACAAGGCAAGGATCGCGTATTCATGTGATCCTTGCCTTTTAATTTGCTTTCTCCATATGAGGATCGATCAGGAGTTATTGCTTCAACTCTGCCGCAAGTTCTTCATGAAAGATGCCAATTGTGAGCCTTGAGAGCTCTGCTTCTTCAGAGCATTTCCATCCAGGGCTGATTTCTTTAGCCGATCTGGATGCACGGATATGCATAAGAGTTGCAAAAAGATGTGTTTGATTTGATTATGAAGAGATAGCGCCTGTAACGAATACCTCCCCACTACAGGCGTCTTTGAATGGTGAATAGCTAAAATTCAGATTCAGGCAAGAATTAGTTCTATTCCCGCGCCGGTAATTTCAGCCTGAGCCTTAGGATCAAGGCCTTTGTCAGTGATTATGAGATCTAAATCCTTTAAAGGTCCTACTTCAAACAGCTGACTTTTGCCGTATTTAGTGCTGTCGGCAACTAAAACTCTCTTGGTTATTCCTTTTAGCAGATCTGATTTTAGATTGGCTTTTTCTATAGTAGGTGCCGTGATCCCCATTTTCAGATCCCAGGCATTGCAGGAGATAAAGGTGATCATAGGATGTATCTTGGTGATGACGTTGCGCGCGAGATCTCCTATACAGGATTGAGAGCTCCAGTCAATAGTGCCTCCGGTAAGAGATACATCCATCTGACGGCGCGTTGCCAGTAAGAGACCGATATTTAAATCGGTGGTGATGATCTTAAGTGGCATTTCCGCAATGGCTTTAGCAATTTCTATTGTGGTGGTTCCGGCATCAAAGAAGACACTGTCACCAGGATGAATAAGAGTTGCTGCCTGTTTGCCGATACTCAGCTTTTGCTCATGAGCAAGAGTTGATTTTTCTGAGGTGGTAGGCTGTCTGTCCTTGGATTCTCTTGCAGATACCGATCCGTGTACCCGATATACAAGTCCGTCTGCATCAAGCTTTAACAGATCACGGCGGATCGTTGCCGGAGAGACCTTCGTTATGGCAATTAAATCCTCAACAGTAGCCATATTGTGATTTTTCAGATAATCAAGGATCTGCTGATGTCTTGCATTCATATTACGCTCGCCTTAAAACTAATCTTGTCTGTGAGCTTCTATTTATTTTTATTTTATGCGTGTGCTCAATATTTAATCATATGATTTATTATATCATCAATAAAATGATTTTATTTGCTCACAGGAGCCCCTTATTATGAAGATTTTTATCACTGCCGATGATCTGACCGGTGCATCTGACAGTGCAGTACAGTTTGCCAAATGCGGCCTTGATGCCAAGGTGATGTTACCTGCTGAAAATAATGAATTAAAGGTTGATGCCGATGTCCTGGTATGCGACTGTGAAAGCCGTGATATTGCCAGGGATGATGCCTACAGTCGTGTATCAGAGATAACCCAGGCGATGGTTAGTAAATATCCTGAGGTACTGCTCTATAAGAAGACTGATTCGACGTTGCGTGGCAATGTCGGTGCCGAGCTTGAGGCAGCCTTAAAAAGCTCTCATGCAGATTTTGTTTTATTTGCGCCTGCGTTTATTAAAACAGGCCGTACCACGCTTCATGGTGTCATGTATCTTCACGGGCAGGAGATCGCTAAAACAGAGCTTGCCAATATCCCCAAGTCACCGATCACCAAATCCTATATTCCGGACATTATCAGTGCAGGATCATCACTTAAATGCGGTGTCTTAGATGAGAAAATTTTAAAGCAGGGCAAAGAGCAATGCATCAGAGTGATTAAAAGGCTTCTTATAGAGGATAGGGTAAAAATAATTATATGTGATGCCACAAGTGAAGAGCATCTTGCTTTGGTTGCATCCTGCGCCTTTGATCTCATGGACAGTGGCTATAAGGCTGTTCTGGCAGGCTCTGCAGGACTTGCAGTTTACGTGGCCCAAAGATTTGAGAAAACAGTTAATAATGATGTTAACAGTTTTAATGCAAAGCGTGTGCTGGTACTGGCAGGATCCATCTCAGAGACAACACGCTCTCAGGTTAAGGCCTTGGAGCATAACAGGGATTGCGTGCTGTTTAGGTCAAATGCTCAGGCTGTAGTGCGTGATCCGGTTGCGGCAGCCGGGGTTGATGCCGAGCAGATCAGAAAACTTGTTGAGCCTGTAGTGATGGTCTCGGCTGCCTATGAAAAGAGCGATGTCACTATTTCAGGCAATACCGCCACAGCTTTAGGTCTGACCTTCTTTGATGCAGGCGAGCGTACTGCCATTTATATGGCAAACTTAGCCAGACTTTTAGCTCCATCCTTTGACAGCTTTGTCATGACCGGAGGTGATACCGCAGTTCATGCCTGCAGGGCTTTACATGCCATAACCTTTAAGATCATAAAAGAGGTTGAGGCCGGTATCCCCTTATCTCAGATTGCAGAGGGAAGTGAGGTTGGCAAATATATAGTTACCAAGGCCGGAGCCTTTGGCACTCAGGAGGCCTTTGTAAAGGCGGTGGATTGCTTAGATCATAGTCATTCTCTCATGTTACTGACTGTGTCTGTGAGTGAGCATACCGCTTTATAAAAGCATCTCTTTTTAAAATTGCTTTTGTAGTCTTTCTACTTATAGTTACCTTACATTCAGGTAACTATATTCACCCCCTTTATCCTTATTACAGCCATGATTTTGGGGCTGAAGTGTTGTTGTCAGTTGCAGAGCATTTTATGATCTGATGAGCCTGAATAAAAAATTAATGCGGAATTCGCAAGAATTTCTTGATTAATAACTAATTGATTTTATGTTAAATCTTATCTTCACAAGAAATTAGTGCGGATTACGCAATAAATTATTTTAGGAGATAACTGAATGCAATTTTTACGCAGGCAGTATATGCACAAGCTTATTTCTAAAATGAACAACGGTCGCGTGAAGGTAATTACGGGAATACGCCGCTGTGGTAAGTCATACTTACTATTTGATTTATTTGTAAATTATCTGCATACACTTGATGTTGGCGATGAGCAGATCATAAGCTTTGCATTAGATGAAATCAGCAGTGCAAAATATAGAAATCCGCTGGAACTTGATAGCTATATTCGTGGACAGATAAGGGACAGCCAAAAAAAATACTACATACTGCTCGATGAGATTCAATTCGTAGCGACGATTAACAATCCATATGTTCCGGATGATGATGCAAAGCTTGGATTTATAGATGTGGTGTTAGGTCTTATTAGGCTTAAGAACGTTGATCTCTATGTTACCGGGAGTAATTCCAGAATGCTATCTTCCGATATTCTTACGCAATTTAGAGATCGCGCAGATGAGATCAGAGTTTTTCCTTTATCTTTTTCAGAATTTTTAGAATGCTTTCAAGGTGACAAACGAGATGCCTGGAATGAATATTTTACTTATGGCGGAATGCCTTATGTGCAGAGTTTAACCACGCATGAAGAGAAGAGCCGTTATTTACAGGATCTTTTTGAGCGCACCTATCTTAAGGATGTGATTGAACGCTATCAGATAAGGAATAGCATCGGGATCTTAAACGATCTGCTGAATATCGTAGCTTTCGGGATTGGATCTCTTACCAATCCTCTAAAGCTTGCTAATACTTTTTTAAGTGAGAAGAAAATACGCATAACCTCGGGTACCATTGAGCTCTATCTTAATTATTTTGTTGATGCTTTCCTGCTGTATAAGGCTCATCGCTATGATGTAAAAGGCAGAAAATATATGCAGACGCCGCTCAAATATTATTTCACCGATGTAGGGCTTAGAAATGCATGTCTGGAATTTAGGCAGCAGGAGGAGACTCACATTATGGAAAATGTGCTGTACTGTGAGCTCATAAGAAGAGGATACGATGTCGATGTGGGGGTGGTAATTCAAAATGTCGTAGATGATAACGGCAAAAAACAGCGCCGGCAGCTTGAGGTCGATTTTGTAGTGAATCATGCAAATGAGCGCTTCTATATTCAATCGGCTTTTTCGATAGCAGATGAGGCAAAGAAAGAGCAGGAGATTGCATCACTTATACGCATAGCAGATTCTTTTAGAAAGATTGTTATACAAAGAGAATATATCAGGCCCTGGAGAGACGAGCATGGAATTTTGTATATCGGCCTTGAGCAGTTTTTGCTGGATGAGGATGCAATCAGGCTTTAACGGGGAAATGATTTGCATCAGCCCTCATCTGAGGGCTGAAGAGATTATAGCCAGCCCTTCTTTTTAAATAGGGTAAAGGTTAGCACTGCCGATAAAAACATCAGGCCGATTGACAGCGGATAGCCGAATTTCCAGGAAAGCTCAGGCATGAAATGGAAGTTCATTCCATATATGGATGCTATAAGGGTAGGAGGCATGAATACTACCGCCGCAACCGAGAAGATCTTGATGATCTTGTTCTGCTTCTGATTGGTATAGCCCATTGATGCTTCAAGCTGGAAGTTTATTTTGTTTGCCAGAAACTGAGTATGCGGCAGAATGGACTCAATATCGTTTAAAACCTCATCGATATCACGCTCCTGTCTGTCATCAAGCGTGGTCTCAAAGGTCTTTTTTACAAAACGCAACGCGCGACGGGTATCGTACAGTGCCTGCAGGATCTGGGAGTTCTGCTCCTCCTGATTGATAAGCTCATGGAGAATTTCCTCAACATGCTCATCATCAATTATTTTATCGGCAGTTTCATCCAGGGTGGTATAGGCATCCTCGATAAGATCGGATAGCTGATCGACCTTTAAATCCTGAAGCTTCAGCAGTACGTCAAGTGATGATCTGATATCAGTCTTGTTATGACGTATATAAAATCTTAAGAGACGGACAATTGACACATCCTCTTCACGGAAGGAGATCAACAGATTTTTCCTCATCGTAAAGGACATGTTTACGCCGTGAGGATCGTTGGCAACGCTTTGCGGGAACAATGACAGAATATGGACGCCGTCAGGGCCGATGCGAAAACGTGATGAGGATTCGATGTCGTCCATTTCATCCTCTTCAGGAACGTCTTCTACAAAAAGTTTCTCAAGCCAGTCACGCTCTTCATCATCAGGCTGATTAACGTCTAGCCAGATAACATCTGAGGGCAGAGCGTCCCCGGGCTTTACAGTTGACAGGGAAAGAAAATCGTCGTCATTGAGACGGCATGCAGTGATCATGTGTCCTCCCGTTCACAGCAGTTTCGCTGATATAGATACAGGCGGGGATTAATTAATCCTCGCACGGGACGCGTCATTTAACGCGCATCTTACAAAGATATTAATAGTGTATTGCACACATTTTGCGTGTGAATTGTACCCGAAAACATGAAAATGGGCATCTGTTTTTGTATGCTTTATGAAATTTTCTGATGATTCTAACTACAGGTGATAAATACCTACAGCAAGGAACATTGCCAGAGCAATATAGAGCTTTTTACGGAAGGTTGAAGGATCCTGAATATATTTTCTGTAGAAGAGGTAGGCAATGAGGACGCCTATGACTCCGCGCAGTGACTGTATGATATTCCCCTCAACAACTCCGGTAAGATTAAAGCAGGATACCAGACCGAAGGTATTTGCAAGCCAGGTAAATACTATGAGGCGGGTACACCAGGCATCCTTTAATGTGACTTTAAAGCGGTGATGGCTTTTTAAAAACAGCATGGGGAATGCTATGATGCCGCAGGCGACGTACTCCATGACAGATCCCATAAAGACCTGATCCAGCCAGAAATTAACGCCTATGCTTTTAAGATATGGCATCAGCAGCACTGCCATGGAGAGGTCAGATAAGCAGTAATTAACGCAACCAAGTAAAACACATATCAGCGAATTGAATCCGATTTTTCCTGAGAGCGATGAGAAATACCAGCCAATTGAGATGATGAGCACTATGGCTACGGTCTGCTGCAGGTTAAAGCCCTTATCAAGAAACAGCACCGAGATGAAGGCAAGGATCGGGATCTTGATGGCAAGAAGCGGTGCCACAATGGATGAGTCAGAAAGTCCTATAGCCTTATTTACAAAGTACTGTCCGCAAAGATAGGGGAGAACGATGCAGAAGGTGTAGAGCAGAGAATAAGCATCAAGATAGCGGTAATATCCTAAAAGTAAAAAGGGGATAAGGCAGGTCAGGCACATCAGCACATGCGTAGCTCCCAGAAGCTTTAATCCTGAGAGCTTGTATTTTTGCTGAACCTCCTTGGTTACCGCATAATTCCATGCCTGACATACTGCTCCTATAAAGCCGAGCAACAGTCCGAGGTAACTAAGGGGCATGTCTTATCCTTTGCTTATTTTAATGCTGTCTTTTACAGGTAGTAGATACCGACTGCGGCAAACATCGCAAGGGCAATAAACAGCTTTTTGCGAAAGGCGGTGTGATCCTTAATGTATTTTCTGTAGAAGACATAAGCGATGATAACGCCGATGACACTGCGCAAGGACTGCACGATATTGCATTCGATAACGCCTGAGAGGTTGAAGCAGGATACGATACCGGCCATATTTGCAAGCCAGGTAAATACGATCATGCGGGTGCACCACACATCATGCATATTAACCTTCCAGTGATGCTTTGAGCCTAAGACCAGCAACGGCAGGGCAAACACACCACAGGCCACATATTCAAAGGTACATCCGATGAAAACCTGATTTGCCCACCATGTAACTCCTATGCTCTTTAAATAGGGCATTAACAGAACGCCCATGGCAAGATCGGAGAGGCAGTAGCACAGACATCCCATCGCCACACAGGCCAGAGAGCCAAAGGCAATACGGCCTGCCAGAGATGAAAAGTACCAGCCTAATGACAGAATAATGATAATGGCCATGGTCTGCTGTACGTTAAAGCCCTTGTGGAGCATAAAAATCGTAAGCAGGGCCATAATAGGGATCTTAATCGTAAGCAAAGGTGACACAATAGATGCATCGGATAATCCTATTGCCTTATTGGTAAAATACTGGCCTCCAAGATAGGGGATCACAATACAGAATGAGTAGAAAACCGAATACTCATCTATATAGCGGTAGTGTCCCATTATAAGAAAGGGAATAAAACAGCAGATAAACATCAGCACATGGGTTGCACCCAGAAGCTTTAATCCTGAAAGCAGATATTTTTGCTGCACGTCCTTGGTTACTGCATAATTCCATGCCTGGCACACAGCACCGAAGAATCCCATAATGAGACCAAAATGATTCAGATCCATTTTCTTGCCTTAGAGACTGTCAGTCACAGATTTGTATTTTGTTCTGCAGATTATCCGGTGACCAGTAGGAACCGCACTCAGATAAGAGGTGGGCACGGTAGACCTCAGTGAACCCCTGAACGTCACGGGCATTAATCGCCTTGGCAATTTCAAGATGCTGCTTGAAGGAGCGCTCAAGGTGCTCAGTGTTTGAGCCCAGACAGTTTCTTACAGTATCCATGATGGCTGAGATATTGGAGAAGGATTCAATAAAATAGCGGTTCTCACAGTGTGATACCAGCAGCTCATGGAAACGGGAGTCAAGACGCAGATACTCTCCTATCTTGCTGTCCTCCATGCACTCACGCATTCTTTCGATAACTACACCGATCTCCTGCATCAGCAGATCCGGTTCAAAGCGCATGGACAGCAAGGAGGCCTCAGATTCTATGACATAGCGGAAATGCAGCATTTCATCAAGCTCACGGGAGTTTAGTGAAAAAACATAGGTTCCGCTTTTGGCCTTGCGATCAACTAATTTTTCGGCAGCGAGGCGCTTTAACGC
>CAVFIO010000091.1:0-8016 GCA_963622535.1 Akkermansia muciniphila | reverse complement strand
GGCTTTGTCGTTGTTGATGCCGGCCTTAAGTCTGAGTCCTACATTCCTGATGATCAGTTCAAGAATGCACAGGGTCAGCTCGAAGTTAACGTTGGCGATGAAGTTGACGTAGCTTTAGAGTCTGTTGAGTCTGGCGACGGTGCTACTATCCTTTCCCGTGAGAAGGCTAAGCGCAACGAAGCTTGGAAGAAGCTCGAAGATGCCTTCAACAGCAAGGAAATCGTTACCGGTGTTATCGACGGTAAGGTTAAGGGCGGCTTCACTGTTCAGTTGGGTGGCATTCGTGCCTTCCTCCCTGGCTCTCTGGTCGACACCCGTCCTGTTCGTGACACCACTCCTCTTGAGGGCAAGGAACTTCAGTTCAAGGTCATCAAGCTTGATCAGAAGCGCAACAACGTTGTTGTTTCCCGTCGTGCTGTTATCGAAGCTGAGCACTCTACCGATCGCGAGAAGGTTCTTTCTACTTTGGCAGAAGGTCAGGAAGTCAAGGGCATCGTTAAGAATCTTACCGATTACGGTGCATTCGTTGATCTGGGCGGCGTAGACGGCCTGCTCCACATCACCGATATGGCCTGGAAGCGTGTTAAGCATCCTTCTGAGATCGTTTCTGTCGGTCAGGAAATTGACGTTAAGGTTCTCAAGTTTGACCGCGAGCGTCAGCGTGTTTCCTTAGGTCTCAAGCAGCTTGGTGCTGATCCTTGGGCTGATGTTGCAGGTCGCTTCCCTAAGGGCGCAGACATTGAAGGTAAGGTTACCAACATCACTGATTACGGCTGCTTCGTTGAGATCGCCGACGGTGTTGAGGGTCTGGTTCACATCTCTGAGATGGATTGGACCAATAAGAACATCCCTCCTTCAAAGGTTGTTTCTGTTGGCGAGTCTGTTAAGGTTAAGGTTCTGGATATCGACGAGGATCGTCGCCGTATCTCCTTAGGCCTCAAGCAGTGCCGTGTTAACCCCTGGATTGAGTTTGCTGAGAAGCACTCTAAGGGTGAAAAGGTTACCGGTAAGGTTAAGTCAATCACTGACTTCGGTATCTTCATCGGCTTGGATGGCGGTATTGACGGTCTGGTTCACCTCTCTGACATTTCCTGGCAGCAGAACGGTGAGGAAGCTGTCCGTAACTTCCAGAAGGGTGATGAGCTGACCGCTGTTGTTCTTCAGGTAGATCCTGAGCGTGAACGCATCTCCTTAGGCCTCAAGCAGATCTCTTCAGATCCTTTCGCTGAGTACTGCGCAGAGCACAAGAAGGGCTCCATCGTTAACGGTACCGTTGCTGAGGTTGACGCACGTGGTGCAACCATCACCTTAGCCGATGGCATCGTTGGCTATATCCGTGCATCTGATGTTTCACGTGACCGCGTTGACGACGTTGCCTCCGTATTGAAGGTTGGTGATGCTGTTGAAGCTAAGTTCATGAATGTTGATCGCAAGACCCACCAGATCTCTCTGTCTATCCGTGCTAAGGATGAGGCTGAGGAGAAGGAAGCTATTGAGTCTCTCAACAATCAGCAGTCTTCAGAGCCTACCACTACCGCTATGGCAGCAGCTTTCGCCGCCGCAGGTAAGAAGGACTAATTCAGCATACAGCTGAAATATAAAATCCCGGGCATGTCCCGGGATTTTTGTATGCATAGCGGGGAAAATGCATTTCAGTTCAGATGAGCTCTAGACTGATATCTCCTCTATAAGACAGCTGTGCTTCTTGCTTTTCTTATCGTAATTGATACCGATCAACAGGATTTTGCCCTGATAATCATCAAAGAAGTCCACATATCGCTTCTCTTTTATCTGTCTTATAGCAGATCCTGCCGTTGAATCATATTTAAGCTCGATTAATAACGCCGGTTTATCAATACCTTTTCTCGGCAGATAAACCATATCTGCAAAGCCAAGCCCTGATGGTAATTCTCTTTTAACGCTGTAAAACCTGTTTGACAGAAGCAGTGACAAGGTTATTACACAGGCCAGGGAATTCTCATCATTGTATTTTAGAATCGAGGTATGTCTTGAATGTGCCCTGTCAAAAAGCTCTGCTACCTTATTGCTGTTTTTAGTCCAGATGCTTTGAAGTAAATCGTTGGTTTGATCTATCAGCTCATAGATCCCCGCATACTCATTATTATCAGAAACTGAATTTATGAATTCACTTCTTATTTCAAGATTCGGAATTTTAACTATACATTGCCTTGAATCATCAATTACCAGATCTTTGTTCTGTGTAATTGCAAGATAACCTAAATGAATAAGCAGGGTTAATACATCATCTTTACTTTTAAAAGAGGACAGATCATTTTGAAATTTGGTAAAGCTGACCACAATGCTGTTGCCGGCTATTAAACTTACAATATCCTCCTTTAATCCGTCAAAATTTAAATTGATGTACTGCTGTAAAATCCTGAAGGTTTCCGTCTGACTCCAGTAGCTGCCGAACTGTTTGTTGAGAATTGCGGTTACTACTGAATTCGGGTTGTAAATATGAGGTATGTTTTCAAATGCATAGCCGTCATACCATCTCTGCATTTCCTCAAATTTCATATGATGTTTTTTACATAGCAGCTCTACCTCATCTGAGTTAAAGCCTATGAAGGGCGCATATTGCCCGGGAGCGGTCATAGAGTATTCAAGAAACATATTGAGTGCACTCTGGGTACCGTATTTTTTTATAGGTAATATGCCGGTCATATATGCAAGTGCAATATATTCCTTGTCCTTCAGTATTCTTTTAAGCCATTCTAAATATAGCCTCTGCCCATCAAGATCCTGCTTTGCCTCTCTTAAAATACAATCCCATTCATCGATGATCACAATAAATCTGTCAGCGGTTTTAGAATTTATGGTCCTTAAGGCTAACTGGAGATCCTCTTTAGTATCGATTTTAAAATCATGATAGAGCTCTTTTAACTCGGAAATAATGAGTCTGTCGAGCTCTTTTAAAATTATGTCGACCTTTTTATGATGGCTGTTGAATTCATCAGTCATATTTATAAAGATCACATGATGTCTGTTCAGGTTTGATAAATAAGAATTGCTTTTGGATATTTTAAGTCTGTCAAAAATACCCTGAGTATTGATCCCCAATTCATAATAGGCACAAAGCATTTTTGCGGTAAGTGTTTTGCCAAAGCGTCTTGGCCGTGAAATGCAGATAAATTTCTTTTCCGAGCCTAACGCCTTATTGGTAAGTGCAATTATTTCAGACTTGTCTACAAAATAATCAGAGTTAGTGAGTTCTTTAAAAATCGCAACTGGAGGATCGATATAAATACCCATTTTGTGCCTCTGACTGTACGTGATTTATTTATTGTATAACATTGAGTTAGTATCGTGAGCTCTGATAGTGTCACTCTTTAGAAAAACCGCAGCCGCGTATCATGGCTGCTTTTTCAGACAGGCTTATAAATGATATCTCAGGATGAACCTCGATATAGCGTTCAAGATCTTCTTTATACACGGTAAAATTCCTTTGAGTGGCACGCATCTTTCCATCATTGCAGAGCGTTTCAACGGGATGTTTGTCGTTTAGCTTTGCAAGATATGGATCATCCTTGATTTTAATCCCCGCATGGGAGTATTCATCATCAAAGGCGAGATCTACTCCCAAAAGTTCAATTAATGAGGCACCTAAGGATACAGCAAGAGCAATCTGTGCGTGTGCCACCGAGCCTGAATACCATAAGCCGTCGGCTTTTTTCTCTTTTAAAAAGGGTAATATGAGTTCTGCACGCTTTGCCGAGAGATAAAATCTCTGCCCGGGATAATCAAGCCAGAATCTGCTGTCAGACCATGGTGCATAGATTAAGGTAGTATTCTGATAATCATTTTTATTTTTCAGAAATTTTATTCCGGCATATTTGCCAACTTTAGCATCGATGGTGACAATATAGTCAGGATGAATATTATGATCCTCGAGAAATCCTAAAGCAGTATCTGCGGCAATTAAAGTAAATCCGTCTTTTATTTTCTGTTTTATTTTAAATAAATTTTCACCAAGCGAGGGGCCTGATGCAAGGATCAGTGCCTTTTTGATTTTAGAAAGCCTATCTAATTTTAACGGGGATTCATTTATTAAAAGGGTGGAGTTCTGTTCTAATTTCTTTTTTATTTCAATTCCGCCTGTGCGCTCAAATAATGAGCGGGCATATTCCTTTTCAAGATAATTGATGAGCCTGAGCTTAAGTGCATTTTGAAAATTGCTCTCCATACGAAGCTCATTAATTGAGATAACGCTGTTCTCCGGTATTTCATCTTTAAAATCTTTTAAGGTGAAAATGATATTTTTATTAAAAAGAGTATAAAGCTCATCATCAATATCAAGCAGGGCGCACAAAAGACTAGGACATAAAATATGCACTGTTATTTTTGTATCAGCGGCATTCAGTCTTTCAAGCTCTTTTTGTATATATCTTATTTCATCCCCAAGGGCTAAACCGAATACATGTATATCCTGATGAAAATCAATATTTCTGCATCTGTAGCGGGTGCAATTTCTACGATCATGTCTTGATGTCAGCTGTATACCGTCTACTGCCAGTGTGACATCCTGTCCTTCAATCAGCCTGCAGTCATGCTTATAATCTCCTTCATGGGAGAGAAGCTCTTTGCAGAATAGAGGACCAAATCGCTCTAAAGCATTTAAATTTCTATTTTTTATTTCGCTCATTGCTTATAATCCTAAAATCTGATGACATTGACAGGACGAATACCGTTACCTGAGCTCTAAAATCTAGCGTTAACGCACATTTTAGATTACAAGTCTTGTCAGTTTTGTGAAAAGTTGCTTAAAATCAATGCAAATGTAATTTACGTCCTGCTTAAAGGCAATCACCTGAGTTTACAGATGTAGCTGAGGTCCTGGATTTGCCTTGTATGAATTTTATTAAAATAACCAGGCAGAAGGACGTGTAAGGTATTATTAAGTGGCATATAGGGAGCCTTGTTTATGACACGAGCTGATCTTATTGACCGTCTGGCACATAAATTCTCTCACTCCAATCCCAAGATGATTGATAGTGCTGTCAGAGAAATTTTTGAGATCATGATTGATACTCTTTCCTGTGGAGAGAGAATAGAGATCCGTGGCTTTGGTAGTTTTGAGATCCGTGTGCGTGAGCCGCGTATTGCACATAATCCTAAGACTGGGGAGCAGGTTTCTCTAAGCCGCCGCCGTGTGGTACATTTCAAGCCCGGTGTAGAGTTACGTGAGCGTGTGGATTTTCCTGCTACTCCTGAGAGCTCCGAGTAATTGATGAAATAGGCGGTGAAAGTATGACCGCGTGTGTTAAGATCAGAGATATTAAGTTTCTGATCTGCTGAGAAATCGGAGTAATTACATGCTTAAAAGATGGATCTACGGCCTGCTGCTTTTGGTGCTGTTTGGAGTCGGTCTGGCGTTAGGTGCTGCTAATGATGCAGTTGTAACCTTCGATTTTCTTGTAGTCAAAATGGATGTTACCCTGGGTACCGTGCTCACCTGTGGAGTGGTATTCGGATTAATTCTGGGGTTATATATATCCTTCTTCCTGAGCTTTAAATACTGGAGACAGGCAAGAGCTGCAAAGTCAGAGCTTAAACGTACTGTAAAAGAGCTTGAGCATTCTCAGACATCAACTCAAAACTAAATCTATATGCTTGAGCTTTTATTTTTATTACTGCCGCTTGCAGCAGCCTACGGCTACTATATGGGACGTGCCTCGGTGCGTTCTAAAAAGCTCAATTCAAAATCCTCTCACAACTCAACCTATTTAAGAGGTGTTGAGTACCTGTTCTCCAATAATCAGGAAAAGGCTGTTGATAAGTTCATTGATTATCTGAACAGCTCTGATCCTACCTTTGAAACAAGGCTTGCTCTTGGAAACCTGCTTCGCCAGCGCGGTGAGTCTGACAAGGCAATTGCTCTGCATGAAAAGATGACTGCAGATACCTCCTTGGATGAGGCTGAAAGGGAGCTTGCAAGTCTGGAGCTTGCCAAGGATTTCCTCACAGCAGGTGTCTTTAACCGTGCAGAAGAGCTTTTACTGCAGCTTATATCCATTCCCCGTCAGCGTTCAGAGAGTGCCAGACTGTTATTGAGAGTGTATGAGCGCGAAGCAGATTTCAAGGCGGCAATTGATATTGCAACCAAGTTTATGGATGAGCTCGGGGCTGATGTTGCAGCAAGACTTGGTGATTACTGGTGCGAGCTTGGTGTACGCGAGATCACCTCAGGTGATTCTGATAAGGCTGAGGATTATTTTAAAAAGGCACTGGATGCTGATCATCACAGTGTGCGTGCAAGGCTTAATCTTGCAGATATCATGATCCGCCGCAACCGCTTTACTGATGCCGTTGCTTTTATCAAAGAGGCCTATGCCATAGATCCAGCCAGCGGCTTGCTCTGCCTTGATTATCTCAGGCGCTGTTTTGCAAACAAGGCTGATCCTGACTACCGCTTTGCACTTGAGGATCTGGTCCATCGCACAGGTTCGGCATCGGCCATGGCAGAGCTGGTACGTACCGTAGAATTGGGATCAGGGCCTGATGATGCAGAGGCTATGCTGTTAAACTTTTTGCATGACAAGCCTAATTTAAAGCTTTTTTCTGCGCTCATGGAGCTTCGCTGTCATCATATCGATGCCACCGAAAACGGTGCATTAATGCAGCTTAAATCCCTGATTGATGCCCAGATTGTACAAAGTCCTAGATTTGTTTGCCGTAAATGCGGCTTTGAATCTTCAATGATGTTCTGGCAGTGTCCATCCTGCCGTCGTTGGGAAACTTTAAAGCCCAAGTCCGGTATTGACGGAGATTAATTATGACTGATCCCAAGGTGATCGTTGCTCTTGATTATAACAGCGCCGATGAGGCGCTTTCTTTTGTTAAGAAGGTATCCCCTGAAAGCTGCAAGCTTAAGGTAGGTAACGAGCTTTTTACAACTGCAGGTCCGGATTTTGTCCGTACTCTGTGTGAAAAGGGATTTGGCGTGTTTCTGGATTTAAAGTTCCATGATATTCCAAATACCGTATCCCGTGCCTGTGAGGCAGCTGCCCGTCTGGGAGTGTGGCTTGTGAATGTTCATGCATCAGGCGGTGCCGTGATGATGAGGGCAGCAGCCGAGGCCCTGGCAAAATTTGAACATCGTCCCAGGCTTATTGCCGTAACCGTCCTGACATCGATGGACAGGGAGCAGCTTAGCGGTATTGGACTGGATCTTGAGCCTGTCGAGCAGGTTAAGCGTCTTGCTTCTCTTGCTCATGACAGCGGACTTGACGGAGTGGTGTCATCTGCACGTGAGGTTGAGGCCATCAAGAGCATCTGCGGCAGGGATTTTATGTGCGTAACTCCGGGGATCCGTCCTGCAACTGCTGCTTTAGGCGATCAGAAGCGTGTTATGACTCCCGCGGAGGCCGTTAAGGTCGGCGCGGATTATCTGGTGATCGGACGTCCGGTAACTCTGGCAGATGATCCAGTTGCCACCCTTGAGAGTATTAATAATGAGATTGCCGGTGTCTGATTTTAATTAAGCTCCTGGCAATTTATATTCAATTTAAAAGGGACGTATATTGCGTCCCTTAAAAATTTCAGCCGGCGAAATTTAATTGGTGATGAAATCAGTTCTGCTCATCAGGAATTAAAAATTCTTCAGCCTTTCTGCCTGATTCAAGCAGCTTTGCAAAGGCTACAGGAGTTCTGCCGCGGCCGGTCCAGGTGCATGCATTACCGTTTTCATCAGTATAGGCATATTTAGGGGGAATGCTCTTTTTATCACCAAGAGCTGCATCACCGCCTTTTTTCAGTTTTTCTACATCGCTGAAGGTATATCCAAGCTCGGCAAGACTTTTATCAAGCTCTGCAACTGCCTTTAAAAGCCCCTCTCTCTGAGCTTTCTTGGCAGCTTCACTGGCAGCAATTTTATCCTTCAGGCGCTCAAAAGCATCAATAATACTGTCAATTTGAGCAGTGGTAATATCCGGAAATTCAGCCTTCAGAAAACGAATGCTGCTTAAATCTTTAATATCCATTTAAATCCTCTTAAGC
>CAVFIO010000090.1:0-8023 GCA_963622535.1 Akkermansia muciniphila | reverse complement strand
CAGGATATCTGCCCATGAATTTGTGGCAGAATTCCTTATCTTTATAGATTTCCGTATCCTTGAAGATCCTGTCCTGAAACGAGGTGTCATCAGGTTTTTCTGGATTAATCATCAGGAATTTACAGAAGGTATCCATCATAAGGGACTTGCCAAAGCGTCTTGGTCTTGTGATAAGTAATACCTTGGAGCTGTCTTCCTGAAATACTTTTTTGATAAAAGAAGTCTTATCAACGTAATAAAGGTTTTGCTCTATGACTTCATTAAAGAAAGAATAACCTACAGGAAGCCCCTTTAAGGATGCATAATCAATGTTATCTGTTGTCATTTGCATTACTCCTGTAAATATCTTTATACGTTCAGCAAGAAGTTCTCAGTCCAATCAATGGTGCAATGAGAAACAAAACCAAAAGGAGTTAGATAATATGCTTTAATCTTTTAGATTTTTTCAACAGTTTTTTAATAAAAAAGCTTATTTATCATATTATCATCATTAAATTATCCATTCCTTATAGAAATAAAAAATATCTCCCTTAAGGCAAAGTTTTTTGAGCTGCGTAAAAAAATCGTAGATAGCGCTGTTTACTGCACTTTTAGGATATTCTTTAGCTTTTGCTTTTATCAGATAAATTTCCATCCCTTACGGCAGAATCAATATAACGACATTTCATCCACATAAAAACAAGCAGATCAATGCTTCCCTGCACAAGTTCACATTTAAGCGTGCTTTTACGTGATTTACTCCTGTTAGATGAGGCTCCCACAGTAAAGGAAGAAACTCTCTCCCCTTTTAGGATCACCAATGCAGGAAGTAAATAGTGAATTCCTGAAAACCACGGTATGTTTTTAATCAAATGTGTTTTTGCAAGTTTAACGGGACAGGATGCATCATGAAGGCCGTCTTGTGTGATACGGCGGCGTATGGCAGACATTAGCCTAATAACAAGCCGGCGCAGGGTTATTTTTTTGGGGAATTCTCTTTCACCGCAAGCCATGCCTGCACTCCCCATCATGGCATAGAGCTTGTCAAAAGTATCAAACGGACAGAGCAATTCAGGCTCAAAGAAGCCTACATATTTTGAGTTAACCCTATCAATTGCTGCCTTTACTGAAGCTGTAAGTCCGGATCTGGAGAGCAGATTTAAAAAGAAGGCATCATTGTTACGCATGCAATAGTTGCGTATAAGACTCTCTGAATTATCTGTGGAGGCATCATTTACAAAAATAACGCAAAAAGATAATGGGGTTCTGGCTTTGTAATCATCAATTGCCTTAAAGAGATCAGGTAAGCTTTCTTCCTGACAACAAATGGGTATTACTATGCTTATTTCGTAAGATGCTGTCGCGTTCATCAGTAATGGGATCTAAGTGATATACTTTACGTGCTGATTTTAGTCTGTTTTAAAACGGAATATGACAGACATTGAAAAAAATATTGGAGACTGATATGGCTGAGGAAACCCTATTTACCAAAATCATCAAAGGTGAAATTCCTTCTAAAAAAGTTTATGAAGATGATCTTGTTACCGCTTTCTATGACATTGCTCCAAAAGCTAAATATCATATTTTAATTGTTCCTAACAAGCCTATCCCTACAGTATCTGATGTAGAGCCCTGTGATGAACCGCTGATGGGCCATTTGTTTACCGTTGCCCGCAAGATTGCTGAAGATCTCGGTGTTGCTAAATCCGGTTACCGTTTAATATTTAACGTAGGACCTGACGGTAATCAGGAGGTTCCTCATATTCACATGCACTTCCTTGCAGGTGGCAATCTAGCACTAGGCGGCTTTCCCGTTAATAACTAATGAAACATATTTTTTATAAAAGCTTCATTCTTGCCTTAGGCCTCACGTCATTGTGGGGCTGTTCTACTCTAGATGAGCTTGAGCAGAAAATTCATGCGAATTCAAAAAATGCTGTAGTTGAGGATGCTACTGCTCAGACAAAGCATCAAAGCAAATCGCAGGGCAAAGCCAAAGATACTCAAAAATCAAAAGAAGCACTTGAGCAAAAGCAAACACAGCAGGGTGAGACTTTCAAGGGAACTCATGCAACCTTAATTGATAAGACTCAGGAGTCTCAGGTACAGCTGTCTTCAGAGGAGCATAAGGCTCTTTTAGATGAGAAGGCGGCTCTTGCCAATACTGCAACCGACGAGGACAGCATTGGAACAGGTGATCTGCCTCCGGTAGATGATTCAACTGCTGCAGCAATTTCCAGTATGCCGGAATATGCTACAACATCAGGCCGTCAGACCTGTCCTGCCCGTCTTGGAGAGAATGCCAAAAAGATTGCAACAGAGCTAAGCTCGGCATTAATTGCCAGACTTTCATCTGATCATGGAAATATTTATGTGGCACCCACGGTAATTCCTGATGAGTATCAGGATTGCGTAAGCGATGTTTCATCTGAGATAAAGAATGCTATAAACAAATCCGGCAGCTTTACTCCTGTTACAGATGCAAGCGTTGAAAGCGTGGCACAGAATGCAGGATCTTCTACAATCATTCCGCGTACTGTGCGTGAATGCCGCCAGCGTGACATTCCCTATCTTGCAGTAAGTGTGATTAAGAAAACCGGTGGCAATCCTGTTTTATCTGTAAGAATTATTAGAGTTAATACCGGCGTAACTCTCACTCAATCCTATAAAAAGTTAAACTAAGCTTGTAGCCTGGGTTATGCCCGGGCCTTTTTTATGATCTCAATTTCTGACTTTACTTTAATGCGTGGCACCAGTGTGCTTATTGATCACGCAAATGCAGTTGTCTACCCTGGCCAGAAGGTAGGTGTCATTGGTCGTAACGGCTGTGGTAAATCCTCACTTTTTGCCGCTATCATGGGCGATGCTCAATCCGAAAGCGGTTCAATTACTGTACCTAAGGATATGACCATTGCCTCGGTTGCGCAGCAGACTCCGGCACTGGATATAAGTGCCGAGCAGTATGTCATTGAAGGCGATCACGAGTTAATGCAGTTGCGTGAGCGTCGCGACAAGGCTTATCTTGAAGGCAACGGCGATAAAATAGCCCTGGCAGAGGAGGCATTAGGCCTGGGTGGTGAATGGACCATCAGATCACGATCTCAGGAGCTTTTGCACGGCCTGGGCTTTTCAGAGGAGGAAATGCAAAAGCCGGTTAAGGAATTCTCAGGTGGCTGGAGAATGCGCCTAAACCTTGCACAGGCACTCATTTGCAAGTCAAAGCTTTTGTTACTTGACGAGCCTACCAACCACCTTGATCTGGATACAGTGATATTTCTTGAAAACTGGCTTAGAGCATATCAGGGAACTGTTTTATGTATCTCCCATGATCGTGACTTTTTAGACAGATTTGCCTCGCATATCATGCATTTTGAAGCCGGCAAGCTTGTCATGTATACCGGCAATTACTCGGCCTATGAGGTTTTAAGAGCCGACAGGATCCGCAATGAAAAAGCAGCACGCGCCAAAGAAGAAGCAGCTTTATCACATATGCAAAGCTTTGTTGAACGCTTTCGTTATAAGGCATCAAAAGCAAAGCAGGCTCAGAGCATGTTAAAGGCAATCGACCGTCTAAAGCTTACAGCTGTAACTCAGGAGGAATCTCCCTATTCTATCGCCTTTCAGAATCCTGAAAGAACAGTTGATGTGCTTGCAACTATTTCAAATCTGGATGCAGGATACTCAGAACAAGACATTATTATTAAAAATATCAATTTAATGCTGCTTGCAGGTGATCGCATCGGTCTTCTGGGAAGAAACGGACAGGGAAAATCAACCTTTATTAAGACCTTATGTCAGGCATTGGGACCTGTACATGGCAGTGTAACCCTGGGCAAGGGTGTTAAGATCGGTTACTTTGCCCAGCATGAGCTTGAAAGCTTAAAGGGTGAGAGCACCGCACTTGATCATATGCGCGCCCTTGATCCAAAAGCTAAGGACAAGGATCTTCGCTCCTATCTTGGATCCTTCTCAATATCAGGTGATAAGGCCTTAGCACCTGTTAAGACCATGTCAGGTGGTGAGCAGGCCCGTCTGGCCTTATGTCTTGTAGCCTATCAGAAACCGAATCTGTTACTCCTTGATGAGCCTACCAATCACCTGGATCTCGATATGCGTGAGGCCTTATCTGTTGCACTGGCATCCTATCCGGGAGCTCTGATCCTCGTATCGCATGATCGTTATCTGCTTGAGGCCATCTCAGAGAAGTTCTGGTTAGTTGATGAAGGACATATTGATGAGTTCTCAGGCGATCTTGATGATTATCAGAAGCTCCTTACACAGCGCAATCGCGAGTATGCCGAGCAAAAGAAGGCCGCCAGAGGACCTTCATTATCATCTAAGGCTCAGGCTGAACTGAAAAACATCGAGCAATCAGGTCGCAAGAATCGTGATCAAAAAAAGGCGGACGCTGAATTCAGACAGTCACTCCGCCCCTTAAAGCTCGAAATTGAAAAGCTCGATAAAAAAATGGCTGCCAATTCCAAAAAGCTTGCAGATCTTGATGCCGTTCTGGCAGATCCGAATCTTTATGAAAAGGATAAGGAAAAAGTAGAGAGCCTTTTGAAAGAACGCGCCGAGCTTGCAGATTTAAATGATGAGCTTGAAATGCAATGGCTTGAAAAGTCAGAAGAAATTGAAAAACGTACCAAAGAGTATGAGGCATCACAGGCATAAGAGGATATGGATGATTTTATGAAATCAAAAGCATGGTCAGTTACACTTCTGGCACTTACCTGTCTTTATGCTGTCAATAATGCTCAGGCCGTATCCTTTGATTGTGCCAAGGCTGCAACTTTTGCTGAAAAGGAGATCTGCAACAGCCAAAAGCTTGGTGCATTAGATGACGAGCTTAACAGCTATTATAAAAAAGCCCGTACGGCATCAGGAAATTCTGATGATTTGAAGAATTTTGCCAGATCCCGTTTTAAATTACGCGGAGAGTGTGAAAGCAGTGAATGCTTAGTTAACTGGTATCAGGAGACTCTTGGTGTCTATCAGGAGATTGCCAGAGTCGGTAACAGTTATTTTGTTGAGCACTACGATGATCCTGTAGTAAATCCCATGGTTGCTGCAGTCTCCCCTGATATCCGGGTTTCAGATCAGAAAATTGAGAACGATAAAAATAAGCTTGAAGCAAGCGGTCATAAGGTATTTTTAACGGGTGCAAAGATAATTGCAGGCCCCTATGATGCAGCAAGACACGCCCCCTCTGTATATGAAGAATTGATGATCGCTGCCTATGAGTGTCAGGATGTTAAGGCACGTATCGTCTTTTTATATGATCACGGTCACTATAAGCTTGAAATTGGCAGACCTGCTAAATCTCTGAACTATGATGTTGATTTCTTCAATATGCATCAGACTAATGATCCCTCTGTCTGCGATGACGATCTAAGGGTATGCTCTCTATCAGAAAGTGAAGAATACTATCTTGCACAGCACGATTTTGACGGAGATGGAACTGATGAGATCATTTTAGGAGGGCGGCACTATCCTACCGGAGATGAGGGGGAGTTTACCAATGGCATGCTCTATATTGTAAGTCTTACCAAAAACATGATGTGGAGCATAGTAAATCCAGTCGGCATGGATATCTGCGGTGATACCCAGTTTGAAATCTCCGGCAATAAGATAGTACTTATGCGCAATCTCAATAACACCGGCTATGAATGGACCTTTAACGGTAGAGGCTTTGATTTAAAAGAGTTGAATTAACCAGGTAAAAGGCTTTTTACGCCCCCTTTTTACTTGCGCTCCAGCACTTCAAGAACAGTCTCTCCTGAGGCCTCAAGCGTAAAAATGCGCTCCCCCTTGAGGTCTCTTAGTCTTATATAATCCTGTTTATCACGGCCAAAGAAGTTATTGATACGATATTTGGCAATGCTGCATGGCACCTTTACCAGCCGGTCTAAATCCTCTGCCTGAAGTCCATTTCGGTTTGCTCTGAATATCATGCTTTCATGACAATAAAGCACAGTTCCGGGCTCTTTTTTCAATAAATATTCATATGCAAGATGCGTGGCATTGCCCCAGTAGTCAACGTCATAGTTAAAAGTCCAGGGCTTATTTGCAAAGCCATTAAAATATACATTCTGATAAGGATGCGTCTTTATAATAAAGGCACCTGATAAAAGAGCTCCTAAAAGACATAATCCAAGATAAGCGCGGGCAGCATATTTAATAAATCCAGAGTGCATGGAGCATGCAATTGAGAGTGCGAAGACAGCAAAGACAATCATCTCAGGATACAGGAAGTAAAGCTGACGCCAGCCGTTATAAAGAGATGAATGCAGGACAATAATGCTACCTACTGATCCTGTAATTATTACCAGAGCATAAAGTAAGAACAGTGAGCATTTATTGTTGAAGGCTTTAAGTCCTTTATTTTTGAATAAAAGGACAGTGTTCTGCAGGTAGGCTACAACTCCCAGAATAAACAAAGACAGGATAAACGGCGGCAGTGTAATTACCATCCATACCGGTACATAGCTTTTCGGAACATCATGTACACTGTAAAAATCACCGTTAAACAGGATCAGGCCGTCGTGTCTGAAGGCTGACATCGATTTAAACACGCCAATAAAACGTCCAAAGGGATCAGCCCACAGATACGGAAAAAACACCACAACAAGGGCAAAGGAGAGCACTGCATAAAAGAAAACGCTCTTAAACATTTCCTTTATATTGCCGCTTAACAGGCCTTTTACACATAACAGACCTATGGTGGTTGCAAGGTAGGCTACACCGATGATGCGGGTATCGATGATAAGTGCTGTAGAGAGTGCGTGCAGAGCCAGACTGACATAACAAGGGCGCTCTAGCATACGTACCAGGGTATAAAGATTGATACAGGCAAAGGCAACTACAATGAGATCCTTACCGTTATAAAAGCTTTCAGCAAAAAACCTCGGGGACAGCAAAAAAAGCAGGACAGCCATCAGGCCTAAGGTACGCTTTTTAAACAAGGTTGCTATTGCCGCATAAAGACCTATAAGACCGCAATAAACGTAGATAAAGTTTAAAAGATGACGTGCCTTAAAGGCCTCCTGATAATTATCCTTATAAAAAAGAAGCTCTATTATGTAAGATGGCAGATGAAACACAACACCATAGTCATGATCGACAAAATCATCCAGGGATTTTATGGCATCAAAGCCTGGAATAATTGAGCGTACAGTATCGTCACTTAAAAATCTGGTAAGTACATATTTTAAATTGGCAATTGCAGTATTCCTGTCTAACGGCTCATCACAGGTCAGACCGAAGTCACTGTAAATATGTAATCCCAGCAGAAAAAGTAAGGTAAAGAAGGCCATAACGGCAATTTTACGGGCTCTATCAGACTTAAAAATATCTTCAAAGCTGTTCATAGTTCAATGCATTTATAATCTAAGATTCTGGCGCAGATCTTACTACAGCATAGAAGTTTTTTTCACAACCTCAACCTCTGAATAATTTATCAGGAGGCTTATATTATTTGAGTAATCTGTGTAACAATGTTGCTGTTTATAAACGCAACAGAAGGAGCAAGCTATGTCCTATAAAGCACTCGATCTTCATATGGTATTTCGTCTCTTAGGTGGCGGACAGACCATCAACATCTCAACTGTAAGTAAAGATGGTGTATATGATGTTATGACAGCTGCCTGGAATACTCTTTATAACATGGATGAACCTCTGGTGGTTTTAGATAGAAATCACACCACATCAAAGAATATTCTTGACACCCATAAATATGTAATTTCCTTGCCTAACAAAGAGTTAATTTCTGTTCTTAAAAAAGCAGGCTCTGCCCATGGCAAAGATGTAGGCGATAAATTCAAGTGGGCGGGGATCACTCCGGAGTTTACCGATCGCTTTCAGCTTCCGTTTATCAAAGGCTCTCTTGCCTATTTTGAGTGTGAGCTCTCCATGGAGAAGCTCTTTGATGAAACAGGGATCTTAGTTGGCAAATGTGTCAATGCCATGGTTCAGGAGGAGCTTTTTGACTTTGATCGTAATGTCTTTGATCCCGGTATAAAGCAGCTTTTACACTCCCTTGATG
>CAVFIO010000089.1:0-8214 GCA_963622535.1 Akkermansia muciniphila | reverse complement strand
GAAGTAGTAGTGCCAAAATGCATTTATCTTCTATAGAAGATAATTTGTGGTGGAGATGACCGGGGTCGAACCGGCCACCTATTGCATGCGAAGCAATCGCTCTACCAGCTGAGCTACATCCCCACATTAATAGGTATTGGAGCGGATGACGGGAATCGGACCCGCGTTAGTAGCTTGGGAAGCTACAGTTCTACCATTGAACTACACCCGCAAGAAGGACGCTTTTGAAAGCGCCTGCAATTATACATGAGAAAACAGACGCTAACAATAAAAATCAACTTTCTTGTCAGACCTCAAGCTTGCGCTTTAAGTATTGAATAGAATCGGTGACGGTTGACGCATCAGTTGCAGATGATGCCGAGGTGACAAACTTAAGACCTTTGTGATTGCCCGAGAGCATTTCGCCGTATGCTGTAAGAGGCAGTACCTGACCTAATATTTTCAAACCTTCAGATTTCAGCTCCCGGCATACTGCTACAGTAAATTCGGCACCTGCTGAATACAGTGCACCAATTTCCGGACGTTTATCAAGTACATGCGACACTATCTGTCCATATGCGCCAGAGATGCTCTCCAGAATTTCTGATTCTGTAAGTGTTCCTGAGGGATTGGGATCGTCAAAATCAGCCCTTTCGGTCTTCTGCATGCTCATCTGCGCAGATACCGCAAAGGCAATAGGGTAGTCATCAAACTTGGTTGTAATCTCATCTACTACGCGGTTGATTTCGGCAACACGGCGCTGCTCGTCTGCAAGTAACTCTTCGCGCGAAACGTTGATAATGAGCGCGTGCTCCTCAAGCCGTACCATCTCAATCTGGGCAGAAGCCATTGGATTTGAAAGCCCCAGAATGCCGAAAATCTTTGATGCTCGTACGGCATCCTTATCGTTATTTCGCATTACCTTGCGGGCAAGAGTGGCTGTGAAGGCTCCGGGATCGACTGCAAGGAACTTGATACCGGATGCAATAACGGCATCGGCAATCATATTGATGTCCTCCTGCGAGGTGCAATCCATTACTATTGCGCGTACTCCGTCCTGAGCAAACTTTGCTATCAATGATGCAAGATATGCAGTTCCCTTGATGTATTCCTTCAGATGAAGAGCCTCTGTTTTATATGAGAATTTCTCAGAAAAAAGATCTGCAACACGTCCTGACTGGGCAGGTTCCAGATCATCAAGGCTTGCTAGTGATTTCTGCAGCGGCTTGCCATCGATCATCATATAGCCGCCGACATTTGTACGCTTAAGGGCAGGGAAGGCCGGTACCACAATAGCAACTCTGTCATTGTCCCCTAAGGCATCGAGGAGTGCCTGGGTTTCGGCGCAGGTATTACCTCTCATGGCAGGATCAATACGTTTGGCATAAATCTTAACATCAGGTGATTTTAAGAGACGGGCTGCATAAAACACCATCTGATAGCTCTGATCCGGAGTTAAACGACGGGAATTGGTTGAATAGACGAGACAGTCAAAATCACGGCAGTTCTCATCCTTTAAGCCCTGAGTGCTCATTAGGGAGCATACGGTACAGCCATTTTTCTGAAGCAGGGCACCAACGCTGGCGCCACCTGTGATTTCATCTGATATTACGACACACTGTGACATGAATTCTTTCCTTTTATCTAGCCCAGAGTTGAGATCCTGGCTCTTAATCTCAATACTGCTGAAGGTACAACTGACAGCTCATCAATTCCAAGCTGAATAAGCTTTGCAACAAAGTTTTCCTCTGATGCTATTTCACCGCATACTCCGACCCATATGCCTGCTGCATGAGCATTGGCAATGGTCATCTCTATTAGTCGGACTACAGCATGGTGCTGAGGATTGATATAGGGGGAGAGATCTCCGTTCTGGCGATCGCAGGCTAACGTAAACTGAGTCAGATCATTTGTTCCGATAGAGAAGAAATCCACCAGCGGCGCAAGCTCATCTGAGATTAATGCTGCTGCCGGAGTTTCTATCATGATCCCAAGCTCGATGTTATCGCGGAAGTGTTCGCCTCTGACTGCAAGCTCCTGCTTTACTTCCTCTATAAGCTGTTTGGATTTCCTGATCTCTTCAACAGAGGTGATCATGGGTAACATGATCCCGAGAGTTCCGTACATTGAAGCCCGCAGCAGGGCGCGCAGCTGTACTTTAAAAAGCTCGGTGTTGCTTAGACATAATCTGATAGCTCTCATGCCCATGGCAGGATTATTTTCAGGTTTGAGCATGAAGTAATCAGCAGTTTTATCAGCTCCTATATCAAGAGTACGGATGATGACCCGTTTCTGACCCATATCGGAGAGCACTTTTTTATAAATCTCAAACTGCTCATCCTCTGTTGGAAAGTCCTGACTTTGCAGAAAAATATATTCTGAGCGGAATAAACCGATCCCCTCGGCATCTGAGGCCTTAACCAGCTCAATATCAGCAACCGATCCCGCGTTGGCATAGAGCTTGATGCTCTTTCCTGACAAGGTTCTGGTTTCCTTGCCGCGGAATAACTCAAGGTGGGCCCGCTGCGCGTCATCGGTTCTTTTGCGCTCGGAATATTCGTGAATGGTTGCAGGATCCGGATCAATATAGACAAAGCCTGTTCTGCCGTCGATGATAGCCTGATGGCCTTCAAGCTCAGGATGCAGCTTGTTCTCGCCGAGGCAGATAACTGCAGGCATGGCAAGAGTCTTGGCAAAGATCACGGTATGAGAGCGCGAAGATCCGCCTGAGGTCAGAATACCGGCAACCTTATCAGGATCCAGCTGTACTGTTTCAGACGGTGCAAGATCATCTGTGGCAACGATAACAGGACCGTGATCATAGTCAAGCTGAACGGTTTTGGATTTGATCTGTCCTGAATGCATCATGAGAATTTCAATGATGCGACGTGAGATATCCACGACGTCCGCAGCTCGGCCCTGCATATAGTCGTTACCCACCATAGATTTAAACTGCTCTTCAAATCTATGACCTACAGCATCGACAGCATATTCTGCGTTAACCTTTTCTTTGGTGATGAGATCCCGGATGGATGATACGTAATCAGGATCATCAAGCATCATTTGATGGATCTGGAAAACAACAGCATTCTGCTCGCCAAGCTTCTCAAGTGATACCTCATATAAGGTGGCTAACTGGGAGATGGCATGAACGCGCGCTTTTTCAAAACGCTCAACCTCGGCTACCGGATCATTTATGGGACGCTTTACCGGATTTGACGGGTTGCGTTTTAAAAAGCTAATCCGACCAAAGGCTATGCCTCGGCTTGCGGCAGTGCCTCGCAAAACAGTATTAGGCTTGATCACGATGATATTCTCGCAAAAAATTCCTTTATCCTTTTCTCGTTTAGGATCAGGTAGATATTAGCATGCATCGACGTTTTTGCAGTGATTATCGGTCACAGTTAGAACAGGAAATTTTAATTTGTGTCTGAGCTGGAGTGCTTACTGATTTTTTGCATGCCTGAAGCGCTGTTTTGTAAAAGAAAAGCCTAAGATCAGTGGTAAAATAGCAAGTTAACTAAATTTTTTTCAATAAATATTGGTTTGTTTATGCAAGTTAAAACCAGATTTGCTCCGTCACCTACCGGCTTTTTACACGTAGGCGGAGCCAGAACTGCTTTATTCTCATGGCTGTATGCCCGTCACTGTGGCGGTCGTTTTGTACTTCGTATTGAGGATACCGATCGCGAGCGTTCAACTCAGCCTGCGATCGATGCCATCATTGAATCAATGAAGTGGTTGAACCTCAATTGGGAAGAAGGTCCCTTCTATCAGACCAAACGCTTTGACCGTTACAAGGAAGTTATCGATCAGCTCCTAAAAGAAGGCAAGGCCTATAAATGCTACTGCTCCAAAGAGCGCCTGGAGAAGATGCGTGCCGATCAGATGGCTGCAGGTTTGAAACCCCGTTATGACGGTCATTGCCGTGAGGAGCACTGTGAGCATGGTGCAGATGAGCCCTACGTGGTCCGTTTTAGAAATCCGGATGACGGTGTAGTCGCATTTGATGATGTGGTTAAGGGCCATGTTGAGTTTAAGAACTCAGAGCTTGATGACTTCATTATCCAGCGTTCAGATGGTACTCCTACCTACAATTTCTGCGTGGTAGTGGATGACTGGGATATGGGCATTACTCATGTCATCCGTGGTGATGATCATGTTAATAACACACCCCGTCAGATCAATCTCTATAAGGCATTAGGCGCTCCGGTTCCTGTTTTCTGTCATCTGGCCATGATCCTGGGCGATGACGGTACCAAGCTGTCCAAGCGCCATGGTGCAGTGTCTGTCATGCAGTACCGTGAAGACGGTTATCTGCCGGAGGCTTTGATCAACTATCTCGTGCGTCTTGGCTGGAGTCATGGTGATCAGGAGATTTTCTCCCGCGAGGAAATGATCGATCTCTTTACTCTTGAGGCAATTACCAAGAGTGCATCAGGCTTTAATACCAAGAAATTAGACTGGCTTAATGCTCACTATATGAAGACTCTGCCTGCCGAAGAAGTGGGCAAAGAGCTTGAGTGGCATCTCTCACGCCTGGGTATTGATGATTTATCCAGAGGCCCCAAGAGTGCTGATGTTGTAAAGGCTTATGCAGAGCGTACTCATACTCTAAAGGAGATGGCAGAAAAGGCTGCAATCTACTATCGTGATTTTGAGGATTACGATCCTGCCGGTGTTAAGAAATGGATCAAAGAAGGATCTGTTGAGGTATTGCGTGATTCTTATGATACCTTAAGTGCTCTGACTGACTGGGATGCAAAGACTATTGATGAGTCTTTAGCCGAGCTTGCCAAGCGCCGTGAAATCGGCATGGGTAAGGTAGGTCAGCCATTGCGTATTGCTATTACCGGAACTGCGATGTCACCTGGTATTGGTGACACCCTGGTATTGTGCGGCCGTGAGCGTTCACTAGAGCGTATAAAAAAGGCTGCCGATCACTTTAGTGCATAATATATATACATTGAGGACAGGCAGGATCACCTGCCTGTTTTTTTCTATGAAAAACATTTTACTAGTAGCTGTTGCATCCTGCATTCTGGCAGGCTGTACCGGTTATTCATTTCAGTCAAATTTAAATCCCAATAACTTTAAGGAATATTACAAGCCCTCAGCTGTTGATGTTGTGACTGATGAAGATCTGCAGGGCAAGCCTTATAAGAGCAAGGGAATGGTGACGGGGCTGTCCTGTCAGGTGAAAGAGGGCGATGTCGTTGCAACTGATGCTGATGCTCGTACTGATGCACGTCTGAAGGCTGTGGATTTGAATGCCAATGCTATCCGCTTTAAGAAATGTGTCCGCCTTGAGAATACTCCTGCATGTCTGGTCTCTTGGTCCTGCTATGCCGATGCTCTCATTGTTGAAGAGTAATTCTCTGTGAAGATTTAAGATTGCAAGAATCTCAAATAGAAATCTCCCCTATAGGCTTTGTTGAAAGTCCTTACGGGGAGAAATTTGCCGTTCCAAGACAGCCGGGACTGGCACCTCACGCCAGATCCTTTTTACGCTTTTATTCCCCGTATTCTGATCCTAAGGCCTTTGATGGTTTAGACGGCTTTAGTCATGTCATCGTGATCTTTTTGTTTGACAGGGTGGAATACTCATCTTTTAAGGCAACGGTAAGGCCTCCGCGTTTAGGCGGCAACAAGCGTGTCGGTGTATTTGCAACCCGCTCTCCTTTCCGTCCCTCACGCCTTGGCCTGTCGGTATTAAAGCTTGAGCGTGTTTTTACCGAGGATGGAAAAGCCGTGCTTGAGGTATCAGGGGCAGATCTGGTAGATGGCACTCCAGTCATTGATATCAAGCCATATATCCCGTTTGTGGACGCTGTTTCTGATGCCAGAGGCGGTTTTGCACCTGAGCCTCCGGTTTTGCATAAGGTTGTTTTCAGCGATCAGGCCAGGGTTGATCTGGCGTCGCTCAGTGATGATGAGAGACTTGCTATAGCTGAGACCCTGGCTCAGGATCCGCGTCCTGCGTATAAGGATGATGTTGAGCTGCGTGTGTATGGTGCGGTGCTTTATGGCTTTGATGTACATTTTGTGGCAAATGGTGAGGGGATTCTGGTTACCGATGCCAGGCCTTTTTCAAAATAAACAAGGATGCTTAGATGTCTGCTAACTACTCATATGTGGTCTTTGATTTGGATGGCACTGTTTATGACAGCAATCATGCCAATATGGCATCTCTTGCTGATGCCTTAAATGCTCTCAGGGATGAAAAAAACTATACTGCAGAATCCTTAAAGGAATATAACGGTGTAAGTGCCCAGGATACCTTTGATGCTCTTGGAATTACTGATGAGAATACACGTAAGGCACTGCATCATGAATGGTTCATGCGTACTGCCGCTTATGCAGATGAAATTGTTCCTTTTAAAGATATCTTTGCAGTCATGCGTCTTTTAAAAAGGAATGGGATCAGGATTGGGATTGCTACCTCAAGAGATTATCTGGGGGCGGAGCTGTTAGGCGACAGGTTATCTCCATTTCCGTCAGAGCTTCGCGAGTTTGTAGATATTGCTGTATGCGTAGATGATGTTGCAAATGGCAAGCCTGCTCCGGATATGCTGCTTAGGTTTTTAGAGCTGAGCGGAGCATCCAGAGAGCAGGTATTGTTTATAGGAGATACCGCAGATGATCTCTCCTGCGCACGCTCTGCCGGTATTGATTTTGGTCTTGCCATGTGGGGCTACACCGGATGCAAGAGTCTTAATGCCCAGCACTTTCTGATTACCCCTTTTGATATAGCTACAGTAGTTTTAAGCAATAATTCTCAGGATGAGATCTGGTTTAAGTGGGCCCGTGAAATTCAGGCCATAGGTCAGATAGGTCTTGCCTATACCAAAAATGTTTTTGACACTGAGCGCTTTGAGAGACTGCGCGAAATTGCCTGTGAGATGATGGCATTAAAGAGCGGTCAGTCCCTTGAGGTGGTGAAGGGCGGCTTTGCCTTTGACAAGGGCTATGCCTGCCCTAAGGTAGATACCCGCGCAGCGGTATTTAATGCTGAAGGTAAAATTCTCATGGTACGCGAGGCTATGTCCGGTTACTGGGATCTGCCTGGGGGCTGGTGTGATGAGAATGAGACTATAGTATCCAATACCCTAAAAGAGCTGCGTGAGGAGGCCTGCATGATAGGTTTTCCAAAGAAGCTCATTGCGGTACTGGATAGAAACCGCCATAACACTCCTAAATTCAGCTATGGCGTGCTGAAGGTTTTTATCGAATGTCTGCCCGGTGAGCATAATTTTAAAGTTACTGACGAGACACTTGACTGCAGATATTTTGCCTTTGATGAGATCCCTTTTGATGAATTGAGGCTTGATACCAATACCAGGACGCAGCTTGAGCTGTGCTTTGCTGCCCACAATGATGAGCATTGGACTGCGGTAATTGAATAAGAAGGATTTTGGTCATGACATATCATATTGATCTGCACACGCATACTCTGGTAAGTCATCATGCTTACAGCACCATCCATGATTACATCCGCTATGCAAAGGAAAACGGTATTGTGATGTTTGCCAATACCGATCATGGTCCCGGGGTATCAGATGCAACTCATCCCTGGCATTTTAATAACCTCAAGGTGCTGCCGAGAGTTCCGGAGGGTGTGGCGGTGCTGAGGGGAATAGAGGCTAATCTCTGTAAGGACGGATCTTTAGGAATAGATCCATATTATTTAGATAAGCTTGATATCGTGCTTGCAGGCTTTCATCCGAACCTTGAGCCATCTGACAGCGATACCCATACCGAGATCCTGATTAAAGCAATGCAATCTGGGCGCATGGATATAGTCTCCCATCCAGGTAACAGCAAATATCCTGTTGATTATGAAGCGGTACTTGAATGTGCAAAGCAGTGTAATGTTGCAGTTGAAATCAATGCCTCCTCTTCAGTTAATACCCGCTATGGAAGTCATGAAAACTGTGTAACTGTAGCCAGGCTTGCCAAAAAAATCGGTAATACCGTCTCCTTGGGCACCGATGCTCATATTTCTTATTTTCTGGGTAACTTTGAAGAAGCTGAAAATGTTATGAAAGAGGCCGGACTTGATGATACGCATGTCATCAATACCTCACCCAATAAGGTTCTGGATTTTCTTGAAAGCCGCGGACATAAAAGTATTCCTGAGATGAGGGAATTCTTCAAAGGCTGTTGAGTCTTAAGGCTAGCTCGTAATTTATTTGTAAGGCCGTGTATGGGAATAAGCTCTGCCCGGCCTTTGGT
>CAVFIO010000088.1:0-8260 GCA_963622535.1 Akkermansia muciniphila | reverse complement strand
TAAAACGTAACGATTGGCATGGTGAGTGGAACTACTCTATAGCACCTATTCAGGCTTCAAATTCTACAAGTTAATTTTGGACAGTTCCTTATCTGTTGTCATGTGCAGACCTCCTGAACAGTTCCCTTATGCGATCACCATGATGCTCCAGGTGACGCGGCGAGTGCCTGAAAGCCTTAATAATCGCTTTTTATGATGGGAGTAAGATGAACCTCTTTTACAAATACTATAGCACTCAACAGTAAAACATCAATGAAAAAGGCACCACCTGAGTGATGCCTTGATGACAGGATGAGTTATGAGAGATTAGGAGTTTTCCTTGATGACCTTAATGTAGATCTCGCGCATCTCCTCTTTAGTCAGCTCCTTTGGATTGTTATTTAAAAGACGCGTAACTTTTGAGGCAGCCTCAACTAGTTCATCAACTACATCTAAGGTAATTCCCTTGGCCTTGAAATCTAAGTGAATGTTGAGATCACGGTTTAAGGCATAGAGCTCCTGCACAAAGATGTCGGCACATTCCTCGTCACTTCTGCCTGCACAATCAAGCTCCATAGCCCTGGCCATCACCGCATATTCGTGGATGCATGCAGATTTATTAACATCCATTACCTGAGGCATCAAAATAGCATTGGCAAGGCCATGAGGAATATGATAACGACCGCCTAAGGGGTAGGACAGGGCATGAATTGCAGTGGTGCCTGAGGATGCAATGGCAATACCGCCAAAGGTTGATGCAACCTGCATAAGCTCACGGGCCTTCATATCCTTGGGATCCTGATAGCACTTACGCAGGCTCCTGGCAGCAAGCCTGATGCCGTGCAGGGAGAAGGATTCTGAAAGTGGGTTATTCTTTTTGGAGATATAGCACTCCATCAGATGGCAGAGGGCATCGATACCGGTATTGGCGGTAATGTGCGGAGGAAGTCCGACTGTTAACACCGGATCAAGAATAGCCACGTCGCAGATCATAAGATCTGAGACGATACCGACCTTGAGCTGCTCTTCAGGTACTAAAACAATGGCATTGGGAGTTGCCTCAGAGCCGGTACCGGATGTGGTAGGTACCATGACGGTAGGAACACCGCGAACGGTGGGCTTTACGCCCTTGATCATCTCGCGCAGGGTAACTGCGTTGGTAAGCATCAGGGCAACAAGCTTGGAGGTATCCATAGAGGAGCCGCCGCCGATTGCAACTATAGCATCACATTCGTGAGCCTTGGCCTGCTCATAAATAGCTTCAACCTGCTCATAGGAGGGCTCTGGCGGTACATCATGGATGACATGCACCCTGATGCCGGCATCCTTCAGACACTCCTCAGCCCCCCTGGTCAGACCTAATTTATACACACCGTCGTCAGTGATGATTTCTACGGCCTGTGCGCCCATTGACTTAATAATTTCAGGCAGCTCACTTATGCAGCCTTCACCTGAAACAATCTTTCTTATTGAGCCTAACTGATAACTCATGATTATTTTCCTGAAAAAAGTGCAGTTACCCGGCCATACCGTCAGACATTCTGCACTATCCTTATTTAAACTGACAAAGTATTGCGATTACTCTTCGTACTGCTTGAATACTTCAAGTAAGGCAGCATCGATCTTCTCATCAACGATGTTTGACGGTGCACGGGCAGGACCTACATTGAAGCCCTTAAGCTGTGCGGCACGCTTTACCACAGAATTAGGATTACCCATCTGCATGACATTGCGGAAGGCACGGATCTTCTTCTGGGCAACATTGGCAGCCTCAAAGTCCCCGGCAGCATAGAAATCGTAGATTGATGACATAAGCTTGGGGAATACATTGGAGCAGCCGGAGATGGCACCTGCACCGCCTGCCTTCAAGGTCCAGAGGATTAAGGAGTCGGAGCCTGCAAGTACACAAAGACGCGGATCGGTGTTCTCAATATACTTCAGGGTGTTGTCAAAGTTACCTGATGAATCCTTGATACCGATGATGTTTTCGTATTTAGCCAGAGCCTTGACTGTTGTGTAGTCGATGTTATTGCCGGTGCGGGCAGGGATGTTGTAGAGCAGAACAGGAAGCTCGGTGCACTCGGCTACGGCACTGTAGTGACGGATGAGATCTGGCTGCTTGATTGCAGTGAAATAAGGTGAGATCACAGACAGACAGTCGATACCCTTGATTCTGGAGGCTTCCTTTGTAAGCTCTACAGTTTCCTTGGTGGTAACACAGCCGGTGCCTGCATAAACAGGAACACGACCTGCGGCAGCCTCAACCGCAGCTTCGATTATTTCAAGCTTTTCTTTAAAGCTGAAGGCATAGAATTCACCATTGGTGCCTAAGGCGAAGATGCCGTGAACTCCGGATTTAATTAAGTGATCGATGAATTCCTGATAAGCCTTTTTATTGAAATTCTCGTGATCATCTAAAGCGGTCAGAACGGGGGTAATAACTCCGTGAGGTTTGAAAGCCATTTTTTACTGCTCCTTTTTTAATCCTGCAGATATTCTTTAAATCTGGTATTTGCCATGTCTGCACCGATATTCAGCGCGGCGGTCATGGATTCCTCATCAGCAATGCCCTTGCCGGCAATTTCAAAGGCAGTACCGTGATCAACTGAAGTACGGATGATAGGTAGACCTACGGTGATGTTTACGCCTGATGAGAAGCCCAGAACCTTTAAGGGGATGTGTCCCTGATCGTGATACATGACTACCACGATATCAAACTCATTCTTATTGGCGGCACGATGGAAGACGGTATCAGGTGCGATAGGCCCCTGAACATTCAGGCCTTCCTTTTGAGCCTCCTGCACTGCAGGAACAATCTCGTTGGTATCCTCATTACCGAACAGTCCGCCCTCACCGCAGTGAGGATTCAATCCTGCAACTGCAATACGGGGATTTTCATAGCCCATAAGCTTTAAGGTGTCATAGGCAAGATGGATCACACGGTAGACACGATCCTTCTTTACCGCATCACAGGCATCACGCAGGGAAATATGAGTGGAGACATGAATGACGTTGAGCTTGGGTGAGCACAGCATCATGGAATAATCCTTTGTGCCTGAGAGGTTTGCCAGGATCTCGGTGTGTCCCGGGTGGTTGCAGCCGCCTAAATGCAGTGCCTCCTTATTTAAAGGGGCGGTGACAATAGCATGGATGTCGTGATTTAAGGCATCCTTGACTGCTCTTTCAATAAATAAGAAGGAACCTCTGCCGCATTCAGCCTGGATCTTGCCGTATTCAAAATCCTCAGGAATGCAATCAAGGTCGATAACCTCAAGCCTGACAGGGGATGGGGCGGCCTCAGCAGGGGATGAAATAACATGGATCTCCATCTTAGAGTCAACAATTCTGGCCGCGCGTCTTAAAACTTTGGCATCGCCATAGACAACGGGACGGGCTTTTTCATAAAGTTTGGGATCAGCGCAGGCCTTTAAGGTGATCTCGGCGCCGATGCCTGCAGCATCACCCATAGTTATTCCAAGTACCGGTTTCTTCATCAGTGAACCTCCAAAGCTTGCAATTGTTTTAATTACTAAAAGCTTGATTGCAAGAGAGCAAAAAATAAAATTTGTTTTGATACTTGTGATTATAAATAATCATTCTGATGACGCAATAGGTAATAATGTGATTATGATCGCATATTTTTGAGCAGGATTAAACAGGCGGTTCATATATAAGAGGGAGGCTTCCGGTAAATAAACGGGGCTGTTCAGGCTGAAAATGTCTTTTACAGCTTTAATGCACGGCTTTCCACATAAGACTTGATAATTCCTAAGGATCAGTGAAAATACTTTTATTTTCAAATAGATTTATCCGTATATTACTTTTTTTACCGGATTTATGTACGATATTTTGCGTGAAACTAATCACAATTTTAGAAAAATGCTTTTTTATAATCATAATATGCAATATACTTACACCTGTTCAGAAACAGAAAGCGGAAGAATTTCGTCAAGCTATCAAGCTATTGAAGAAAGACTTTCAAACAAACAAATGCACAAGGAGATCTTCATGAACAAATTCCTGTCATCAATGCTTATTGCTACAGCTGTTGCTGCCGCTACCTCTGCTTATGCAGCACCTGAGCTCAAAGGTCCGGTGAATCTGACCTTCGCTGCTCAGGAGGTAGGTACTGCTGCCTATAACTATGCAACTGCTTTGCAGACTGTCATGTTAAAGGAATTACCTGCAGGCTCTAATATCGCTATTACCACCACCTCTCCAGGCGGCGTCGGTGCTCCTATCATCGTTGACAATGCAGCCAAGTGCGACATCGTGATGTCAAACGCTGGTCCTGCCAAGTGGGCCGCTGAGGATGGCATCTTAGGCCGTCCCAAGACTGAGCATACTGCAGCACTGGCAGGTGGCCTCGGCCATGACTTTATAAATGTCATGTTTACCAAGAAGTTTGTCGATTCCACCGGCATCAAGACTGTTGAAGAGCTGGTTGCCAAGAAGCATCCTGTCAAGATCGTTATCAAGAAGAACGGCACCTTAGGTGAGCTTTCAGCCGAGAAGGTGTTCGAGGCTCTGGGTGTCAAACTTGAGGATGTCAAGGCTTGGGGCGGTCAGGTTGAAAAGACCGGCGGTGATGCTATCAAATCAGGTCTTCAGGATGATCTCTATGATATGACCATCGATCACATCGGCGCAGGTCAGTCCAATACCACCGAGCTTTGCTTAACTCACGAGATGTATGACGTCCAGTTAGGTGAAGAGACCATGAAGAAGCTTGTTGACATGGGCTATGACTATGTCACCGTAGCTCCCGGTACCTGGAAGGGACAGGACACTGAAATCAAGACCGTCGGCTCTCAGCAGATCGTAATGGTCTCCTCAACCATGGATGATGCTGTTGCCTATACCTTAACCAAGGCTCTTGCCGAGCACAAGGATGAAATGGGTGACAGTGTTGCTGCCTTGAAGTTCTTTGATCCCAAGGTTGCAGGCTCCAAGACCTTAACCGGTGTCAAGCTTCACCCGGGTGCTGCTGCCTACTACAAAGAAAAGGGCTATGCAGCTGAATAATCAGGGCTCCTTTTTATAAGACATAGAAAGACATTGAAAAAAACAGGGGAGCTTGCTCCCCTTAATTCCTAAATTTCTCAATTCCTTTATCTCACTTAAAAGACAACAAAGAGAAATATATGATAGGTAACTTTAACATTCGCAAGGCCGCCATCATCGCCATTACTCTGGTGTTTTTCGGCTTTCAGATCTACCTTGCATTCGTAAAACAGCTGACTCCCATGCTGCAAAGTCCTTTGCACCTGGTGTTTGCGCTCTCTTTAATTTACCTCTATATGCCTGCTGACAACCAGTACAGAAAGGCTGTGCAGAAGAAGGCTGAAAAGGAAGGCCGTCAGGCAGATCCTGCTGAGCTTAACAAGCGCTCATGGATGAATTATCTTGATCTTATCGCCTTTGCAGGTATTGCATATCTGTTCTATTACACCTGCACCCAGTACCCGAGATTAAGAGATTTCGTGCCCTTCATCGACAGTGTTGAAACCATCGACAAGCACATCATGGTGATCACCATCGTCCTTTTGCTTGAGGCAGTAAGACGCAGCTTAGGTGCCATTCTCTTTGGTTTTATCATTACCTTTATCGTCTATGCATGGGTATCTCCGTATCTGCCGGGCATTTTATTTACCAAGGGCCTGCCCTTTGATCAGATGCTCGATCAGTTCTGCATCGGTCAGACCATGACTGAGGCCGGTGTCTTCGGAACACCTCTGTACACCTCTGCATCAGCTCTGTTCTATTTCATCGTGTTCGGTGTGTTCTTCTCCACCTGCGGCGGCGGTCAGCTGCTCATCGATATAGGTATGAAGTGCTCCAATAACTCCTCAGGCGGTCCTGCCAAGGCTGCAGTTATCTCATCAGGCCTCATGGGCATGGTATCAGGATCTGCTGTTGCCAACGTTTCCACCACCGGTGTTATGACCATCCCGATGATGAAGAAGATAGGCTATGCCCCTGAAGAGGCCGGTGCAATTGAGGCTGTGGCCTCAACCGGCGGTCAGGTGATGCCTCCTATCATGGGTGTCGGTGCCTTCATCATGGCTGAGATGCTGGGCGTATCATATTTCTCCGTTGCCTGCGCTGCCATTATTCCGGCATTTGCCTATTACTTCGGCGTATTCGTCCTTATCTCCTATCTTGCCAAGAAGCGCTGTGTAACCGGTAGGAATGCCGAGGCTACCATCAAGGTTGAGCAGCCGATCCTGTCAAGACTGTATCTTTTGATCCCGGTTATTCTGCTGGTAGTCTGGATCATCTCCGGTGCATCCCTCATGCGTTCAGGCATGGTTGGTATCATTGCCTGCCTGGCCTGCAATGTGATCTCCTATTTTGTCGGCGGCCGTAAGAATTTCGTAGGCTTAAAGCAGTTAGGTCAGTGCTGTATCCGCGGAGCCAAGCAGTCTGCTGAGATTGCCATTCCTACTGCAGCCTGCGGTATCATCATCAACGTTGTAACCGGTCAGACCTCTCTTGCAACCAATCTTTCATCAGTGATCGGTGCCCTCGGTACCAACTACCTCTTTGTAGCTATGCTGATAGCTATGATAGGTTGCATGCTTTTAGGTATGGCTCTGCCTACCGTTGCCGCTTACTTAGTCGGTGTCGTACTCTTCGTTCCAATCATCCGTAGCTTAGGTGTTGATGCCCTCTGTGCCAACATGTTCGTGTTCTACTACGGCATCATGGCTCAGATCACACCTCCGGTGTGCGTGGCATCCTACACCGCAGCCGGTATTGCTGGTGCTGATGCCATGAAGACCGGTTTGAACGGTATGCTCTTTGCTCTGGTTGGCTTCCTGGTACCTTTCGTCTTCGTATACAATCCTGCCATCCTGCTTGAGGGCAGTGCAGTTGAGATCGTGATCGGTGCAGCTCAGCTCCTGGTTGGTACCTTCTTCCTGGCTTTGACCATCGCAGGCTTCTTTAAGACCACCCTGCCTCCCTGGGCAAGATTGCTGTGCTTCATTGCCGCTTTAGGCTTCATCAGCCCTGATGTAACCACCACTGTTGCAGGCTTTGTGATCGGTGTTGTAACTCTCGTTATCAATCACCGTCAGGGAGTAAAGGAGATTGCAGCATGATCTACCCTGTGTTGCCTGACTTGACCCCCGACGGGACTTTATACCGCAACACCAATATGGACTCCGTGCAGGCTCTGGTTCCTGCCGGATTCTATAAGACTGCTCATGCGCCGGCACTGCTGGCGCTTGCGAACGGTGATGTGTTGTGCTGCTGGTTTGCCGGATCCTTTGAAGGAGCACCTGATGTTTCTATCATCTGCTCTCTTTTGAAGAAGGATTCTGGCAGGTTCACGGAGCCTGTTCAGATCTCAAAGGATCCTGAGCGCTCTGAGCAGAATCCATCACTCTTTAACGGTCCTGATGGTGCAGTGTGGTGTATGTACACAGCTCAGAAGGCCAGAACCGAGGGCAAGGATAATATGCAATACACCTCTCAGGTAAGATTGCAGAAATCCTTCGATGGTGGCCTGACCTGGTCTGATTATACCACTGTGTTTGAAAAGGAAGGCACCTTCGCCCGTCAGCCTATTGTGGTTTTAAAGAATGGCCGCTGGATCTTCGGTAACTGGATCTGCACTGACAGTGCTGCTGGTTTATCTGGTGATCCTACCGTCTTTAAGATCTCAGATGATGAAGGCAAAACCTGGAAGGAAGTTGCCATGCCAGAGAGCGCAGGACGTGTGCATGCCAACGTGGTTGAGCTTGAAGATGGCCATCTGGCAGCTTTCATGAGATCACGTGAGGCTGATTTTGTGTACCGCTCTGAGTCTTTAGATAACGGTGATACCTGGTCAGTACCGATGCCTACAAGCTTGCCTAATAATAATTCATCAATCAGTGCCATCAAGCTTCAGGACGGGCGTGTTGCAATTGCATGCAATCCAACCTGCACCCGTAATCCTCAAAAGGGAAAGGCTGCCTGGCCGGGACTGCGTTGTCCGGTTGCTGTTGCAATTTCAGAGGATGGCGGCAGAACCTTCCCGCTTATTCGCAACTTTGAGCAGGGCGAGGGCTATGTAGGTGAGTTAAACCGTACCAACAACCGTCAGTATGAGTATCCTTATCTTATGCAGACTGATGATGGTATGTTGCACCTTGCCTATGCGGCCCGTAACCGTCAGTGCATTGAGTATCAGACCTTTACCGTGGCATCTGCCTGCGGTGCTAAGAAGGAGGCTGAGGGACTATATAATCCTACCTCTGCAAAAATCAGTTAGTTGATACGCGTTTTACGC
>CAVFIO010000087.1:0-8440 GCA_963622535.1 Akkermansia muciniphila | reverse complement strand
ATACATGTAGATAGCTTTTAAAAATTTAAAGGGGCTGACTGAAAAAATTTGCATTTTGTACTAAAACTGCTGCCAGAACTTGGGATAACTGCCTGAACTAAAAGAGAAAAATTCTGATGAACGCAGCAGCCGGAAAACAGTAGCCTTAAGAGAAATCAGGCCGGCAATAAGCCAGATCATTAAGTTCACGGCAGGCAAAGGATCTTAAAAAAAATTCAGGCCCTCTACCTGAAAATTGCAGGTACAGAAAGCTAAAATGTTCTTTGCTCTTTATTTAAAAGGCACGTCTGTTCTCAATTGACGTTGCCAGAGTCGAACCGTCAGTTGATCTGATATCACCGCCAATGGGGACACCGGTTGCAACCTTGGAGGTTAAAACGCCGTAATTTTTCGCAAGAGCCGCGATATACTGAGCAGTAGCATCACCCTCGACACTCTGGGAGAGCGCCAGAATGATCTCCCTGATATCCCCTGATGCCAGACGCTTTGCCAGAACATCAAGACCTAGTTCTTCAGGACCTATGCCATCTAAGGGCGAGAGGTGACCGTGAAGCACAAAATACAGGCCTCTGAAGCTTGCTGAGCTTTCAATGGCCTCCACATCCTGCGGGGTTTCAACTACACAGACTATACCCTTGTCCTGACGTCTGGGATCTTCACACAGAGCGCAGCACTGATCCTCTTCATCGGTGTAGTTATGACATACCGGGCACAGTGAGATATGCGAAAGTGCATCCTTTAATACATCAGCCATGGTCATCCCCTCTGCCCTTTTCTGATCGAGCAGATGATAGGCTATACGGGCTGCGCTTACAGGACCGATACCGGGCATAACCTGCAAGGCCTCAATAAGCTTGTCTAAAAGAGCACTTGATGACATAGTAATGAGATAAGGCTCTGTAAAAAGAGCCTTTTTTTAATCAGAAAGGAAGCTTAATGCCAGGAGGTAACTGCATGCCACCGGTTACAGAGGCAAGCTTTGACTTGGAGGTTTCTTCAACACGACGGTTGGCATCATTGAAGGCGGCAGCTAAAAGATCCTCTAAGATCTCCTTATCCTCGGATGCTACAGAATCATCGATCTCAACCTTGCGTACCTCATGACTGCCTGACATGGTAACCTTCACCATACCGGCACCGGATTCACCAACGATCTCCATGGATGCAATTTCTTCCTGAACCTTCTGCAAGCGCTCCTGCATCATCTGAGCCTGCTTCATCATATTGCCCATATTGAACATGGCAAAACTCCTAAAATAAAAAAATTCTGTGGATAAGAGGGTGCATACCCTTACGAGAACAAATGCAGATTTTATGAAAAGCCGGCGTCCGGTGCAACATCAGGACACAAAAAAGGAGGCAAGAATCCCCCTTTCTTTATAGCTTTTCAATTAATGATAAGACTTAGTCTTCATCAGCCTCATGGGCTTTGAAGATCTCATCCATGGCTGCAGGATCTACCAAAGAGGCAGGGATAAAGCTTGCAGGCTCCTCGGTAAAATCTTCATCACAGATACGCTTTTCAAAGACCTCGACATCAAGCCAGCGGCCGTTTTTAAAGCCGCTCTTGTGGAGCACGCCGCAGATGGTAAAGCCAAGCTTCTTGTGCAGAGAGTCAGAGCGGGGATTGCCCTCGGTAACATTTGAATATACGTTACGTACATTCTGAAGCTTTAAGAGATCGATCAAAACGGTCATAAGCTTGGTGCCGTAGTGATGACCACGCTGATTCATACGGACAAAGGCGCGTAATTCAGCATTCCATGACAGACCTGACTTAACTGCATTACGGTTGGCAAAGGCGTAACCTACAATACCATCCTCAGTCTCGATAACGATAGTGGGGAAATTCTTAGATCTGACGGCAATCTTCTCAGCCATTTCTTCTAAGGTAGGAAGCTTATGCTCTAAGGTAATGGGGGTTTCGATGTACTGCTTTAAAATCTCAAGCAATGCGGGGGCATCGGCTACAGTTGCAGGACGAATATGGACCATGTTGATATCGCTCCTTCCAAAAATTAATTTGTTGCCTGTGTGGGTTTTATAAACTACGCAATCTTTACGCAACGTTCACGTAATTCTAACAATCAAAGTTCATAAAAGAAACATTCAAGCCCTATTCACCTAAAAAAATCGGCCAGCTAAGTGACCGATTTAAAAGGACATAGAGAGTTTTAGAAACTTTACGGACTAAGGTTTTAGTACCTTTTTGCCATTACTTAACGAGGTAACCGCCGTCAACAGGGATGATTGCGCCGCCCAAGTAGTCAGATGCATGGGATGCCAGGAAGATCACAGTGCCCTTCATGTCATCACCGGTACCCCAGCGGTGAGCAGGAATACGATCGGTGATCTGCTGATAACGTGGATTGGCCTTATCAAGCAATGCCTCGTTCATCTTGGTAGCCATGTAGCCAGGAGCGATGGAGTTCACATTGATGCCACGTGCGATCCAGTCATTTGAAAGCTCCTTGGTAAGCTGAGTTACACCGCCCTTGGCTGCAGTGTATGCAGGAACGGTCTGACCGCCGAACCAGGAAACCATGGAAGCGATGGTGATGATCTTGCCGTAGCCCTTCTTCAACATCACATTGGCAGCCTTCTGGCACAGGAAGAAGACTGAGTGCAGGTTGACATTGATAACCTCATCCCACTCATTTTCAGGGAAAACCTCGGCGCTGTGACGGCGCTGAATGCCGTGAGCGGTAACCAGAATATCAAGATCACCTAAGGCAGCCATGCAGTCATCAAAGCACTTGAAGACATCCTCACGCTTTGAAAGATCAGCTTTGATGCCGTGGCACTTGAAACCGCGCTCTGCAAATTCCTTGGCAACCTCATAAACCTTATCAGAGGTACCGACGATAGCAACCTCGCAGCCGGCCTCCATCAGGCCCTCAGCCATACCATAGCCAAGACCGCGGGTACCACCGGTAACGATGGCCTTCTTGCCTTCGATGTCAAATAAATTAACCTGCTTACCGTTTAGGTTAAATAAAGAGTTTTGCATTTGATAACCTCTTAATTACTTTATTTAAAACGAGAATATTAGTCTTTTTCAAAGCCTCCTCTCATATGGAAGGAGGCTTTTGCTTAAATTTTTTAAAATCCTGCTACATCAGATTGCCTAAGGCAGTTGAAAGAGACGGCACGAATGCAAAGAGCAGTGCGCAGATGATCTCAACTACCACGAAGGGCAGTACCTGACGGGAAACTGCTGCAACCGGCTGATTTGAAATACCGCAGGATACGAACAGTGTGGTACCAAATGGAGGTGTTGCCTGACCTAACGCCAGCAGGAATACGAACACCAGACCGAAGTGAACCGGATCGATACCGAACTTCAGGGCAATAGGTGCCAGGATCGGTCCTAAGATCAAATTGGTAGCACCGACCTCGAGGAACATGCCGCAGATTAAGAGCAATACTACGATGAGGAGCATGAATACCTCAGGTGAGGATGCCACAGCCATGAAGGCCTCGGTTACGTATACAGGTACACGGTAATAGGTCAGAAGATAACCGAAGATCTGGGCAGTTACCACCAGGAACATGATGTTTGCAGTGGTGACGGAGGAGTCACAGAGGATCCTCCAGTACTCCTTGCCGGTAAGCTCACGGTAGATGCACAGGCAAACTAAGAAACCGTAGAACACTGCAACTACAGCAGACTCGGTTGGAGTGAAGATACCTGCATAGATACCGCCTAAGATAACTATAGGCATCAAGAGGGCCCAGACAGCGCTCTTGAAGGACACCAGGAAACGCACGAAGCTAAAGCCGCTTTCACGGGGGAAGTTTTCCTTGCGGGCCTTGATATATGCCCAGACACACAGTGCAATACCGCAGATGAGACCTGGGATGATACCTGCCATCAGAAGCTTTGCAACTGAGGTATTGGTGATATTACCGTAAATCACGAACACAGTTGAAGGAGGGATCACGATGCCCAGGGTACCGCCGATGGCCTGTACTGCTGCGGAGTAATCCTTAGGATAGCCGCGCTTGACCATCTCAGGATACATGATGCCGCCGATGGCTGCAGTGGTTGCTACAGAGGATCCTGAAATTGCGGCAAAGAAGGTGCATGCCACAACAGATACCAGAGAGATACCACCTGAGATCCAGCCGACCAGGGTATCTGCAAACGAGACTAAGCGTTTTGACAGACCTCCCTTGGCCATGATGTCACCTGCCAGGAAGAAGGCCGGCAGTGCGAGCATGGCAAAGTTGTTGCAGCCTGCGAACATCTTCTGGGTGATAAGAGATAAGGAAAGATTGGGGTCAACACTCAACGCCACCACGATAGCGCCGCCTAATGACCAGGTTACAGGCATGCCGATCACCATGAGGCCTGCCAGGGTAATTAACATTAAAATTGCTGCAAGATCCATGGTATTACTCCTGATCGTTCAAAGCCTTTAATGCATCACAGAAATTAAACATTGCTGCAATTGCTGATAAGAGGAAGCCTAAGCCCAAAATTGAATACATGATCTGCATGGACATACCCAATGCAGGTGAGCTCTGGAACTGTGAGACATCGATCATGCCGAAGGATGAATAGAAGAACAGCACGGTGATGACAACAGTCAGGGCCTCACGGAAGAGATTTAAATACTTTAAAGCTCCCTTTGAGATCTTGTGATCAATGATGTCGATGCGTACTAATGACTTGGAGGTCATGGCAAGGTTCAATCCCAGCAGAGTAAGAGTGACGTACAGATAGCGTGACACCTCCTCAGACCAGGGAATTGAATAGAACACCACATAGCGGGTGGCAGTCTGTACAAAGATAACCGTCATCATGGCAATCATGCACAGTGCAATGATAGTACGGGCAACGCTTTGCACCCTGGTAAAAAGACCACGTATAGATTCCATCTTCTACCTCCTTACTGAGCCAAAGCGGCAATACGATCGGCAACTTCCTTGAAAGCTGCACCATATTTGGCACGGACACCGGCACTCTTTTCGATAAAGCCGGACTTGTCAGGATAGGTAACCTTCATGCCCTTGCTCTCAAGGGTGACGATCGCCTCCTTGTCCATCTTGCGTGACAGCGCACGCTCATCAAGTGATGCCTGCTTCATGCAGTCACTTAAGATAGTCTGATCCTCAGGTGAAAGCCTGTCCCAGACCTTCTGGGAGAAGAGGATGAACACGGTTGAATAGCAGTGCTCGGTCAGAGCCATGTTCTTGTTAACCTCAACTACATTATTCTTGTCAATAACGGTAGCGGGATTTTCCTGACCGTCCAGAGCGCCCTGCTGCAGACCGGTATAGGCATCAGACCAGGACATAGGCACCGGATCGGCACCTAATGAGGTCCACAGATCCTGATGGATCTTGTTCTCCATCACACGGATACGCAGTCCTGCAACATCGTCGACGTTATTTACAGCTCTTTTTGAATTGGTAAGATTTCTGAAGCCTGACTCCCACACGGCAAAGCCATGCAGACGAACCTTTTCAAGCTTAGTTAAAAACTCCTGACCGATCTCACCTAGGAAGACCTTATCGGCATGCTCTGCCGAGGTAAAGGTATAAGGCAGATCGAATACGGCAATGGTAGGCTCGAAGTTTACCAGCACTGACTGATTGACCACCGCCATATCGAGATCGCCCATCTGTACCGACTCGATATTCTCACGCTCTGATCCGAGCTGACCGTTATGGAAGGTATGAATAGCGATACGGCCGTTGGTCTTCTCGCTTACATCCTTGGCAAATTTATCCATGGATATACCGATTGCACCGTCAGCAGCTGAGGCCTGAGCGATACGCAGGATCATCTTGCCGTCACTCTGACCGCCGCAGGCAGTCAAAAGCACTGCAGACATCACTGCAACGCCCAACAGGGTTTTGATGTGCATAAACACTCCTTATGTTTTCCTTGTTTTAAACTTGTTACTTGTCTAACGTTTTTATTATTTTCTTAAGACAAGTATATTATGGCAGATTTAAAGCACCATCGGGAGCTCTGGTCTGAGTCCAGGTGGTAACCTCATCCTTATTGGGGTACTTGGCAGCTTCCTTTTCATTTAGGATGATGCCAAGCCCCGGTCTCTCATTCGGATAGACATAGCCGTCTCTGAACTCCGGCAGTCCGTCGAATACGTCAAGCAGAGCACCCTCAGGGCCAGAGAGCTCCTGAATTACGAAATTAGGCGGTTTAATTCCGGACCATTCCTGTACACCGAAGTTAGGTGCGGCCATATCGATATGGATGTTGGCAGCATGTCCCAGAGGAGACATATCACCAGGGCCGTGCCAGGCGGTACGTACACCAAACTGCTCGGCAAAGATTGCAAGCTTCATGGCAGGAGTGATACCGCCAATCTGGGTTACATGGACACGGATGAAGTCTATTAAACGTCTGGCGATGAGATCACGGTACATGGCCTCATTGTTAAAGAGCTCACCTTCAGCAAGAGGTACCGAGGATACCTGACGCAGGCGCTCAAAGTATTCACACTGATTGACAGGAAGCGCATCCTCAAGGAAGAACAGCTTGTAAGGATCGAGGGCACGGGCAAGCTCTACTGCCTCACAGGGGGCAATACGCTCATGCACATCGTGCACAAAGTCCATATCAAAGCCAAGCCTGTTGCGCAGGCCGTCAAAGAGCTTTACGGTCTTGCGGATATATTCACGGCTGTTTAAATAGATGCCGTCATAGCTGCCCTCAGGAGCAGTCTTAGGAGCCTTCATCTCAAGACCGCCGCCGTAACCGCCTGACTGAATGCGCAGATGCTTAACGCCGAGATCCTGATAGTACTGAACCTGATCTACTATCTCCTCAAGAGTTGAGCCGTCGACGTGACGGTATACCGGAATGCCCTTGCGTACAGCACCGCCAAAGAGCTGATAGACCGGCATGTTAGCCATCTTGCCCTTGATATCCCACAGCGCGATATCAACACCTGCGATAGCATTGTTCTCAATACCGCCGTTGCGCCAGTAGGCATTCTGATGCATCAGCTGCCACAGCTCCTGGATGTCCTCAACATTACGTCCTACGAGCAGAGGTTTCAGATAATCTAAAACATAGGAGGTAACGGTACGCCAGCGATAGGCAAAGGTGGCACAGCCTAAGCCGTAGAGGCCAGGCTCGGAGGTAACAACCTTTACTACGGTGAGGTTAATCCCCTCAGGCGCAGTATTGATGACCTCGATATCTTGGATCTTAACGCTCATTTTTTCTCCGCGATCTAATAAAAATTGCAGTTTTGTTAACTTGTTGTACAAGTTGTAAAATCTTATAAACAGGTTATATATGCCGTTTACTATGGTTTTATTATAGTGACAAATCTTTTAACTTGTAAGTTGTCTGACAAGTAAGTTTGCAGAAACATGATCGAGATCATGTTTCCAGGTAAGATTTCAGATCCTAGTCTTCAACGACCGGAGGACGGCGTGCAATCTGATCGATTGCAGAGGAGATGTGACGCTCAAGCTGACGCTCGGCACGGCGGTCATCGCGTTCCTGTATTGCCTTCAAGATACGCTCGTGGGCCTTAAGACCGCTGTCAAAGCCGAAGAGATCATTCATTTCATGATGCGATTTGGCGGTTTTTTCAAAGACACTGAGCAGTGTATCGCTCAACACCTCATTGCCGGAGGCCCTGGCTATTGCAAGATGGTAATCCATATCAGCCTTTATAAAGGCATCAGGATCCCCTATGCTCTGCCGCATGATATTTAAAGATACCTGCAGTTCATCTGCCAGTGCCGCAACCTTGGTTCTGCCCTGCAAAAGCGCCCAGTGCAATCCCTGAGGCTCGACCAGCAGACGGTATTCAAGCACCGCCCTGATATCGCTGTAGGCCTTTGTAGGAAGCAGACCGGTGCCTAATCTGTCGACGGCATCCGAGATTAAAAAACAGCCTCTGCCCTGCTCAGGGTGCAGGATCTTCAATGTGACAAAACGGGCAATTGCAATACGCAGTGTCGCACGGGAGACATGCAGCTGCTTTGAGAGAACGGTTTCAGACGGGATCTTCTCACCAACCTTCCATTCACCGGATGCAATGCATTTTCTGATGAAATCAGTAACCTCGGTCGTAACTAAAGTACGGGAAATCTGCTCTTCCATAGATACCAACTTGATATAAGTTCTTAATATACAAGAAACGCTAAATTATTTTAGCCGATAATTGTACCTTACTGCGTGATACATTTCACATTTAACACAAACCAGAATGGGACTAAATTACATTTTTTTGCAATATATTTTATTTTCTGTTGCAAAACATATCTAGTTTATGTAAAATACTTTCATCATCTTAACGTTGTGTTCTGATGGTTTGCAGCGATTTTCTCGTAAGAGATCATCTCTCAAACTCCAAAGCAGATAGTTTGGCCCTGACAAAAAGTCAGGGCTTTTTTTTATCTTTCAATACGTTATCTTAATTTTTCCTGATTTATCCATATAGAC
>CAVFIO010000086.1:0-8925 GCA_963622535.1 Akkermansia muciniphila | reverse complement strand
CCCTGATACTGTTTAGCCAGAATATTACTGCAAAGAGCCCAGAACAGAGGCAATCCGGTCAATATTCTTAAATAAGTCAACAGGATCATACAGTTTTCTCTGCTGTTCCTTTTCCGGATCCGAGCATAATTCGTAGCTGATTTTTATGATCTGAGCTATGCCGTCAAAGGTTGCTATCAGAGCTCTCAGTCTGGAATTTACTGCGCCATAATGCCTTTCAAAGGATTTTACCCGGAAATTCAAGGGTTCCTCTCCGCATCTTATTGCAATTGCAAAGCTTACATCACCTGCTTTTTTCCCTGCAGGAATATTCCTGGCATTGAGATAGCCTGAAACTGCAAGCACAAGATCGGCATTTGAATGCATCACAGCACCCTTAGCCATAGCCTCCGCACACGCAGTTGAATTGTAATGACAGTTATCCAGGATATATTGAGGAACATGAAGGATCTCGCGTCTTGCCTTTTCATTAAGTAACACAAAGCCGCGATCAAAAAGACGGTAACCATCATCGCAATTTGCTGAAATCACCCTGGCAAGCCTGCCGCCGGTAAAATTCTCCACGGTGGCTATCTTAAAGCTGCTTTTATCTCTGTAAAGCAACGGCAGGTACTTTGAAAGAGCCTCAATTGTTTTTTCAACCGCCCACTCTTTATTCAGCTTCAGCCTTTTGTTAAGTTCAGATGCATTATATAAACAAGACATACAGCCTACCCGAAAACCTGCCTTAAATGCTGTTCCCACCTTGCCATATACTCATCAAAGTGAGGATCCTTAATCACATCATTTAACATAAAGCTCGCCAACGGCTTCATACCGATAAACTGATTGAGCTTATGAAAATGCAGCAGCACTCCGTCCTTTCCCTGTCCTTCAAAGAACTCATTTTTATCAGTAAAGGCCTCAAGCGGTGCGTTCCAGGTGGTAGAGATCATATAGTACTTATCCTTTAATACACCACCGGTGCCGTAGTTGTGAGCAGGATCAGTACGATGTCTGCCGTCAGACAGGAGAAAATTCTGACCGCCGGCGCAGAAAACCTCATCGATATATTTTTTTACAAACCACGGCTCTCCCATCCACCAGCCGGGAAACTGCCAGATCACGGCGTCAGCCCACAGGATCTTTAAAACCTCTTCATCAAGGTTGTAGCCATCCTGAATTCTGGTATAAACACATTCAATTCCAAGATCCACCAGGACCTCGCGTGCCTTGTCACACATAGCAGCAGACAAGGTACCGCCCTTGCCGTTAAAAAGCCCGCCACCGTTTAAAATCAATACCTTTCCGATCTCACTCATATTAATTTTTCCTTTGGCTAACAATAAGTTAGAATTCAATTTCCCTTTCACCTATGGTGCGTAAAAATTCATTCAGATTAGACAGGCCTATCCGTTTTAACGTAGCCATATCGCGGCCGCCCACCTTAATACCGTCAATTTCAGCGACAGGCTGTGCAAAATCTGAGGATGAAGTGATAATGATCTCATCGGCATCCATCATTTCATCCACACTGAAGGTCCTTTCAATCACACTCACGCCCTCGCGGTAGCAGGCCTGAATCAAATGCGTTTTACCTATCCCTCTTAAAATAAATCTGTCATTTGGATGGGAGATAAGCTCTCCGTCTTTAAGTATGGATACATTGGAGTGCGCACATTCAGTCACAATCCCGTGGCGATGCAGGATCGCTTCAAAGCAGCCCTGCTTCTGCGCCTTCTGATAGGCCATCACTGAGGGGATGAGATTCAATGTTTTAATGTTGCACAGCTCAAAGCGGTTATCAGGACAGGTAATACACTTAACCGGATCGGGAATTCTGAAGGGAACCTCCTCCATGGGGCGCACGTAGGCCAGGATCTTACCCTGCATATCATCGTCATAGGCATGAAAACGGGGAGCGACACCACGGGATACCTGCCAGTATACAAAGGGGATCTTAAAATCGACCATGGAGGTCATCTCAGTTAAAAGCTCCCCTAACTCCCGCTTGCTCATCGGGATCTTTATATTAAGGGCCCTGGCTGATGAATAAAAGCGATCTATATGCTCATCCATCAGATATACAATACCGTTACCGGCAATGGTTGCATCGTAGACGCCGTCACCGAAAAAATGAGATCTGTCATCAAAAGGAACACTAAGCTCTGAGGGCCTGGCTATCTTTCCATCGTAATAAGCTATTTCACGCATTGAGTCTGCTCCCTTTTTTAAAACCTGCCTTATGATAGAAACAAAAGCACCTAAATACAAATACGCTCAGTGCTTAGTTGCTTAATATTTTCATTAAATGATAACGCATTACCCGAATATCCCCTCTGCAGAGCATAATTCTGGCACAATCCCTCATCTTGCTTACCTGCAAGCCCTCTTTGTAGGCATACAACTGCACCGTCAGAGTACCTAGATGATATGACATGCAGAAAAAATCCTGACTTCAAATAAATACTTCATGTTAAATCCTCGTCTTTATACTAGATACAAAAAGCTCATGCTCTGCTATTATTGATGAGGCTTACAATTCTGGTAATTACATGTACGAAGTTCACAACGGAGATTTTGCCGCCGCCATCAAAAAGCTTGATGATGAAGCACTTGAACGCATGAAAAAAGAGGCTTTGGCATCGGCTAAGGAGCATGACCGGCACAGTAAAAGCGGCAGTCCTAAACACGGGCAGATAGAACAGACAAAAACAGTCACAAAAAGACATCAGAGCAGGTACGGGAGCCTTGCAGGAGTGGTACTGGTAATGATCGTGATTATGATCCTTACCTCATCTCTTAAAATTATCCCCCTTGAGAGCAGGATGATCCTGCCGCTACTTGCAGCATTATGCTGTGCATGGATTTTTCAAAAGAAAATAAAAAAGTAACAACATGTCAGAAATTCTTATTTGGTTTATCGCCTTCTGCATCATACTGGGCCTTGAGATGGTGCTCTCAACCGTATACCTTCTGGCCCTGGCATCAGGTGCGCTAAGTGCCGCCATATCCTGTCTTATAGGAGACAACACCACCGCTCACATTACAGTTGCAGCGCTGGTAACGGTTTTAGGGGCTGCCGGAGCTTATCTTTTCAGGAGAAGACAGTTAAAAAAAAGCGGTACGGATAAAACCCAGTATCCCGATGAAGGACAGGAGCTCTCGGTTGCCAAGGTGGTCTCTGGAGTTGCCAGAGTTACCTATCGCGGGGCATCCTGGGATGCGGTCTGTGAAGATGAGGAGCTTAAGCCCGGGATCTGGAGAATAAAAAGGGTTGACGGCACCAGACTTATACTGGAAAGAGCTCCGTCTGCCACACCATCCAAGAACAGTTAGGTTTTAACAAGAGAGTCTATCTATGAATTCAGGTTTCATCTCAGAGGGCCTGACAGCTGCCTTCTTTATACTCATCCTTGCAGTAATTTTCGCCGTAAAATCCATCAAGGTGATCCCGCAGCAGCACGCCTGGGTAATTGAGCGCTTTGGTAAATTTCACAAGGTGTTGAGTCCCGGACTGAATTTTATCGTGCCCTTTATTGATAAGGTTGCCTACAAGCATTCATTAAAGGAAGTGCCGCTTGATACCCCAAGCCAGATCTGTATTACCAGAGACAATACCCAGCTATCTGTAGACGGCGTGCTGTTTTTCCAGGTAACTGATCCGGAGCGTGCCTCTTACGGTACCTCAAATTACCTCGTGGCGATAACTCAGCTGGCCCAGACAACGCTACGCTCGGTGATAGGTCGCATGGAGCTTGATAAAACCTTTGAAGAGCGCGATGTCATCAATAATCAGGTGGTAGCCGCCATTGATGAGGCCGCCTTGAACTGGGGCGTTAAGGTACTGCGCTATGAAATCAAGGATCTCACCCCGCCTGCGGTAATTTTGCAGGCCATGCAGCAGCAGATCACTGCAGAAAGACAAAAACGCGCAGTCATTGCCGAATCTGAAGGCAAAAAGCAGGAGCAGATCAATCTTGCAAACGGTGCCCGTGAGGCGGCTATTGCAAAATCTGAAGGTGAAAAGCAAAGTGAGATCAATATTGCAGAGGGCCGTGCTCAGGCAACACTGACTATTGCAAAAGCCACAGCTGAGGCCTTATCAAAAATTGCCGAGGCCACACAGACGCAAGGCGGAGACACTGCCGTAAACCTTAAGGTTGCCGAGCGCTATATTGATGCCTTTGCAAACCTTGCCAGAACAAATAATACCCTTATCGTTCCATCCAATTTAAGCGATGTCTCAGGTGTTGTTGGCTCCCTGATGAAGATTATCGAAGGCACAAAAGACAGGACGAAGGAATAAAGACAGTTTACAGCAAGTTGCAAAGTAGATTTTGTAACTTACTGTTATTTATGGTTTTTTTATTTAAAATAGGCAAGAGTGCCACCAGGTGCGCCCTGTAACCATTTCACATTGAGAAGAAGAAATGCTACGCGATCCAATCATCGATTTAACCGATGACAGAATAAAGAAAGCTGATGAGAGTAATAAAGTTAAATCAAAAACAAGAGAGCATTCGCCGCTTAAGTGTATCTGCAGCTTCTTTAAATTCATCGGAGCTGCGATCAGCTTTGTCCGTAATGTAGTTGCCAATCTGGTATTTCTTTTATTTCTGGCAGTACTCGGCATGCTGTGGATGCTGTCAGACAGCGCCGGCGATCATTTAAATGCGCTTATTGAAGGAAATGAGGTACAAAAGGAACTAACTCCTGCTCCGGTGCTGTGGCTCTCACTTAACGGAGAACTTGACGAGATCCCGCCTGGAGATGATCAGATCTCAAAAATGCTATCTCAGTTTTCAAGCAATCTGCGTCCTAATGAAATACGTGTTGACTTACATCAACTGCTGAGAGTGTTACATAAGGCTGCATCAGATGACGAAATAAAAACGGTAGTTGCCGATGTATCCAATCTGACCCTGCCCTCATCCCAGTCCGTATTACGCCTAATAGATGCCTGTGATGAATTTAAGGAAATAACTCATGGCAAAAAGCCGCTTATTTTCTTCTCAGACAGCTTCTCTCAGGGAACCTATATAGCAGCCTCCCATGCAGGTGAAATAATTCTTGATCCCTTCGGCAGTGTCGATATTCACGGCTTATCAATGTCAACTCTGTACTACGCTCCGCTTTTAGAACGCTTTAAGCTCACGCCTTATGTATTTCGCGCCGGTACCCACAAGTCTGCAGTAGAGCCTCTGCTGCGTGACAGTATGTCGCCTGAGGTAAAGGAGGAATACAGTCATATTGCAAACAGCCTGTGGGCCGGTTTTGAGGAGATCGTTAAAAAGGGACGTACTTCTTTAAAGGGTGAGCTTCTGCCTGATGCTGATGAATATTTAAAATCCATGCGTGATGCACAGGGTGATAATGCCAGACGAGCTTTGTTTGCAGGCCTTGTCGATAAACTAATGACTTTAGATGATCTTAAAAAGTCATTGGCAGATCTCTACCCTGCAAAGGACGACATAACTCAAGTTGATGCCATATCCCTTGATAATTATGAGGCGCTGTATGCAGCCCGTGCAAAGAAAAATAAAGTAAACTCTCAAAAGCAGCTGGCGGTTATATACGGCATGGGTACCATCAGTCAAAGCAATGATAACCCGCGAGCCTTCAGCCCCGACAATATGGAATATCTGCTTGATACCATCACGAAAGATCCCAAAAACAAGGGAGTACTTCTGTATATAGACTCAGGTGGCGGTGAGGTTACAGCATCTGAACAGATCCGCCGCATGATTGTGAAACTTCATGAAAAAGGCATCAAGGTAGCCGTATATATGGCTGATGTAACCGCCTCCGGAGCTTACTGGATTGCAACTGCTGCCGATAAAATTTATGCATCAGAGCACACCATAACCGGATCTATCGGTGTCTTTGCAACCACAATCGGAGCTGACAGACTGTTAAACGAGTATGGAGTAACCCAGGATGGAGTTTCTACCTCACCTCTTGCAGAAACTGCCATTGCCAGCCCTATCAACAGATATCAGAAGGAGCTCATTGAGCTTGAGATCGGCAATACCTATGACAAATTCCTGAAGCTGGTGTGTAAGGCCCGCGGGCTTGATATTAAGAACAGAGAGCAATTTGCAGAGGGTAAGGTATTTACAGCAACCGATGCTAAAAAATTAGGCCTTATTGATGATATCACCACGCTGCAAGGCGCAATTGATGCACTTGAGGCTGAATGCGGGATGCAAAAGGATGAGAGCGTATGGAGATCCTACGTGGTACCCATGGGCAGCAATCTTGGAATGCTACCGCAGCTTTTAGTTAATAAGCTAGGCTCTCTGCTTCCTGAATCAGCCTTGAAATTACTGCTTGATTTACCGGTAACTGGTGATAAAAAACAGATAAAAAAGACAGATCTGATGGCAATTGATAACATAAGAGCCAGGCTGTAGTGCTACAGGACTTAGCTCTTATGTAAGGCTGCTAATTAAAAGGATCCCCAGTCAGGTATAGCCGTATAGAGACTGGGGAACCCTAGACGTCTTACGATCTCATGCTGCTTGCCGGTAATCCCCATCCAGTACTTATTCCCCTTGTCATCATGAGCTAAGCTTGCAGTAGACAGGCAGTTCCTGATCTCATCAAACGACATCTCCTCTGATAAAGGATTCTCCTCTTTTTCCTTATCATTAACCATAATCGTGCTCTTTTGCTTCATACGGAAATAAATGCTTGCAAGTATGCTCATGGCGATGAAGGAGATCACCAGTCTGCCTTCTCCCACATTTTCGCTGTGAGCTCTGATCACGTCCGTGCTGAAGCCTGATTTACCGGCTTTAAAGGTCTTCTCGATTAAGTCTCGAGCCTGATAATCTAGTAAAGCATCCTTGGCAGTGCACTCCATGGTGGAGACATTGGAGAAGGTGCCAAAGAAGCGGGTGGCAGCATCAATAGCATTATCATCCTGCTCAAGGGCAGAAATACCGGGCACGCCAACTTCTTCTTTGAAATATTTACGCATAGGACTCTTATGCAACGGGCATAAGGATGGCTCCTCTCCATCCCAGTTGATCCACTCCCTTTCAAATTTTTCTAAATCCTCGTAGAAATCGGCGTTTTCATAGTGTGATTTAAGATCACTGCGGTAGACATGGATCCAGAGCTTACGTTTTTTGCCATCTTCAAATTTGTGCTCAATGGGGATAGTAGTGCCCCATAGCTTAGTGCCTAAGATGCGCGTCTTACTCATCCAAAGTTCATGCAATATGTCATCGACAAGCTTCTTAACCCAGGATACGTTACCCTTGGCCGCAATAATGACACGACTGTCCTGATCAATGAAGGAGGCAAGGTTCTTTGTTGAAAAATAGCCTCTATCCAGAACAGCTGCGAATACACGACGTGAATCATTGATTTCATCAAAACGGAACAGCATATCCTGCACGGTGGTGATGTCAGTGATATTGCCAGGTAATACGCGAAACAGTACCGGCATGTGAGTCTTATGCCCGACAAGCAGGATGAGACCGACCTGTTTTTGATAAAAGCCTTCTTTTCCTTTGCCGTATTGTGCATCGGGAATATTCTGAGCTTTTGATGCAATTTCGGTTGCATCAAAGGAAAGCATTTCATCATCAGGCAAATGTTTTATTCTGGCTTGAAAGAAACTTTTTCTCCATCCCGGCAGGTCCGTTATTTGTTTTAAAAGACCGCTTATTTCCTTGCTTTCCAAAGGCTCTGAATAAGGCAGCAATCTACCTTCAGACCATGAATTATAGAGGTAACAGGCATTCTGTCCTGAGCTTAACCAATGAAAGGCTAAAGACAGCATAACTGTGGCAAGACCCTCTCCCCAGACAGCGGTTAAATCCCCGATGAGACCGATATCCTTAGCCACCTCATAATAGAGGGGGAGTTCACCTGCGAGTACGGTGGATAAAGGATCGTAAAAGATTGCAGTATTAGTATCTTCAACACTGGAGCCATCTTCAGAAGCAGTTTGAGTTGGTAGAGAGGTAGCCGGTGCTGACAATGGTACTATTCTAGCCTTGCCACGCTTGTTGTACTTACGCTTATATTCATCATTGGTGAGGAATTCGTTATCAACGACATAGCCTAAGTAAATTCTCTTCTCCAAACCACGACCTTTCTCCTTATCCCAATAGTACTGACGCTCAACCACACGGATCTTGTTTGAGATCCTTAGCAGGATAGCCTTAGGGTTATTTCTGGGGAAATTTTTGATATCAGCAATTTCAGGCAGTGAGTTTTTATCAGTCATGGAAACCTCTCTTATACACGTATCTTATTATACCATATCAGTACGTATTAGATATAAAAATAACTGATTTCCAAAAGAATTTTCAGGAAACCAGTTATTGTATATTGATCTAGGCTATTTTGATAAATAGAGAAAGCATTACACTACCATCATATATAGGTCCACTTCCAATTCTGATGTGTTATGGATGCATACTCTACGTATAAAATTAAATTCCAGCAGGTCCTCTACCAGGACCAGCTGTATTAACTCTAGGAATAGCTCCAGGTGCTGGATTAGGAGGTGCAACTGGTGCACCTGCACCAGGTCCACCTACACCTGCACCATGGTTAACTACACCTGCACCAGGGTTAACTACACCTGCACCAGGGTTAACTACACCTGCACCAGGGTTAACTACTGCAGCGCCTCCGCCACCACCTAAGCCTCCCTCCTTGCCACTTGAATTAAGAGCACTTCTAAATTCATGCTCAACATAACCCTTTGTCGGCGAAAAGGAATTTTCTTCTTCTTTGTAAACACTAAAACTAATATTCTGAGACTTAAGCTCCGCTTTTAAAGAATTAAGCGAAAACTCGGATACGGAGGGGAAACAAGTAAAACTACCCTGAGAGGCTTTAAATCCTGCTGCAAGAAGATTGTATGCCATCTTAGAATGAGAAAGATACAGCTCAACTTGATCTAATTTTGTATTTAAATCC
>CAVFIO010000085.1:0-9020 GCA_963622535.1 Akkermansia muciniphila | reverse complement strand
CCTGCACTTTCTGTTGACAAACTTTATTCGCGAAATAAGCAATTGACGCAGATCGTATTCCTTTTCATCAAGTTTGAAATTATCCTGTCTGCCATTTAATTGCATAAGCGAATGCAGGGTATTCTGCAGAGTATTAGCAGATTCCTCCACATCCTGTCTGACATTTTCTATGGATTGAGGATCATGATGCTCTACAAGAGAATGCGCGGCCTGCAAAATCTCCTGCACCTTAGGCTCAGCCCCCTTTAATACTGACTCCAGAGTCTCAGATCTTATTTCTGATGCCAGTACCTTAAGCTTTTCAACAGCTAAAGCATCATCCTTCTCCTTATAGTCAATTGCACTTTTGTGCATGAGGTACAAAGAGGTAAGGACAATAAGCAGTATAAGAGCAAAAATATACCAGCGTATGCTGAAAAATGACGGGATCAGTTCAGTCTTGGGAATAAGTCCGCTCAGATACAGGCTGGTTCCAGGAATTTGAGATGAAAACAAAATCCCGTCCTTATTCATCTCATCCTTTACCGAAATTGACGCCGAGGCATGCTTTTTAAGTCTTTGCTTTAACAGCAGAAAATGCTCCGAAAAAGCTGCTGATTTAAACAGCTGCTCTCTGTCTTGGTTGAGGTTTACAGAATTTACTATCAATCCCTGTTCATTTGAGATGAATACCGCGCCGTCTCCCTGGTACAGAATAGGCAAAAGCTGCGGCAGGATACTGTTATTTATAAAACGATAGAGAACATACCTGACATTCCCCTTTATGAGAATAGGAGCTGTAAAAAGTAATCCCTGATCATTGTAGTATCCGACATTGGTGGTGCCTGACATAGATAGACTCAGTTCACGGTATTTATAAGGCTCTATATACTTGCCTGCAATCTGTAAGCCGGTAACTGAAATCAATCCGGCATTAGCTCCGTACATACTGCCGGCGGTTTTGACGGCATACTGCAGATCCTCCTTGCTGTCAGACTGAACAGACAGGGCAATACTCTGCAGCGTTGAACACTCTCTTTCAAATAAATCGGCCTCAGCCTGTGCAGCCTGCATTGCTACATTCTGCATCCGTCCTACTAAGGAGCGTTGAATTATTCCGTTTTCAAGATGCAGATCCAACCCCAATACAGTGAGAGTCAGGCACAGACACAGTGTTACCACCAGAATAATGCGCACGGTAAAGGTATGCGAATTATCCTTACGGGACTTCTGATATGACTTCACAAAGATCTCATAAGGATTTTCCTGTACGGTCGGCTCTGCAGCCTGTTGCCCGCTATCTGACACAGCATCCTGTTCCTGACTTGAAGATGACATATTTTGAAGCCTATTCTTATTTTCCGGCATGAATAGTCTCCACCCCTGCTACCAGGTAATTCATATTCAGCAGCTCATGAGAATCTTCATTGCTTCCATCAGTACCATGCATAATGCCCTGATTATCAACAATTACGCCGGAAAACACCGCACGGCTTCCGTTTTCAAGAGCCTTCTTGGTTTCATCGACTATTTTGCGCACCGACTTCGGCACTCTTGATGAAAAGCTTGCCAGTCCTACCGCACCACTGTCAATTCCTGCCCACAGAGGTGGCACATAATTCTGATCGCGCTGAGAGCGCAGCAGCAGGCGGTAATAGGTCTCCCAGTCACATAAAACCGAGGTCAGTGCCCGCGATGAGTAACCGGCAAGAGGCATGCTCATACCTATAAAATTAATCTTATGTCTTTCAGCAGCTCTCGGGACATATTCCTCATGCTGATGATAAGTCAGCACATCCGCTCCGGCTTTTTTCAGCTCTATTACCGCATCATCCTCTTCCTTTTCTGATGACCAGTCACCTGTCCAGCGTAACAGAACCCTGGTATCCTTACGGACACTCTGGGCACCCAAGGCAAATGCATTTATGCCCCGAACAACCTCAGGCTCGGGGCGGGCTGCGACATAACCTAGAACATGAGAGCGCGAAAGTAAGGCTGCCAGAACTCCTGATAAATATCTGGCCTGATAAATCCGGAAGAATACCGGATGATAATTGGGAGCATCCACGCTTAAATCAAAGCCAGAAAACTGGACATAGGGATGATTTTTCATATAACCGAAGAATTTCTTGGGATCATCAGGTCCTGTAAGCACTATGAGCTGTGCGCCCATGCGCAGTAAATTATCACAGGCTGCAAAAAGATCCTCCTCCTTCTCGCCTACATCATCAGCAGTTCTGAGCTCAAAGCCCATCGACACGCAGGCTCTTGTTGCCGCATCGAAATTGGCACCATACCACCCGTCTGCATAACGCTCACCGGGAATAATGATCCCGGCGATCAGCGGCTCGTGACTTTCGTTACGCCACAGTGCTGCGCTTGCTACCAGAAACAGAAGCAAGATAATAGAGCGAAGCGCGCATGGCATATGACGCAATACGCCCCTCAATCTTAATATAAGCGGTTTAAAACTATCCTTCATCAAGGTACCATATAAGTCCCGTCAACATACCAGGCATGAACATAAAAGGCCTCATTTAAAAGGACTTCATTAAAGTCTGCCCTTACCGTTCCCTCTGTATCCTTTATAGGACCTTTAAATACAACTGCACCATTACGTAAATTCTGCTCAAGCTTTTTTAAAACCTGTATCAGCACGGTCGGCACGCGATTGGAATAATTTTCAAGGCCCAGTGTGCCTGAGGCGATATCGTATATTTTTCTTCCGCCTGACAAAAGACGGCCACGCTCAATAGCCTTGGCCACATCATCAAAGATCTGATCAGTTGAGACCTTGACCTGAGCTATCATCAATGACGGATCAACCGTGCGGGGATCCTCCATAAAACCGACATATGGCAGACCTCGCTCGACTGCACGGAAGGAAACTCCGGCATTCATTAAAAATGATGCCACAGAATCTACCTGCCAGATATCAATAAGTCTGTCTGCTGCAGCCTGGGCCAAAGCTTCCCTCTCTGATGAGCCGGTACGGGTTACATATACCATAACTCCTGGTAACGCCTCCTTAGCTCCAAGCACAAAGGCATTGACTATGGCATTACACAGAGGAGTATCATGCGAGACTACCAGGCCGATACGGGCTTTTTGAGAAATTGCCGCAGAGGCATAGCCTGCAAGGTAAGCCCCCTGCGTAAAATTCGGAACATAAGCTGAAAAATTCGCATAACGCTTTACAGTATCAAAAAGACCAATGAACTTCAGATCCTGATTGGCCTTCACCATATCCTCAAGCTTGCCTGAACTTCTTGGAAAAGCAAGAATTGCTGTGCTTATACCGCGACGGCGAATGCTCTCTACAGCCTTGGTTAAATTACCATCATCCACATTCTGCAAGGTATAGAGCTTTGCAATATTAGAATCATCGACAGAGGCCTTAATGTCTGAGAAAACAATACGGCTCCATCCCGCTGCATTGACATTACCGGGCAGAAACAGAGCTATTTCATTAAAAGTCTTCTGCGGCAAATTCTGTTTGCTCTGAGAAAACATGAGATATACCAATACACAAAAGGTGAGAGGTATTACTGTTATTAACAATACAAAATGCAGTTTTCGGATCATTTTCATCCTAAACATAAGGCTCTTGTTCTTATTATGGGCGTAATCATTTTCCATTAATGGATCCTGAGCCAAGATCTCATAAGACAGTATCCTGCCAAAAGCTGCAGATTTTTTCAGTGTGTATGATCACGAAACCGTTTTCATCTATCTATATTTTACGGCACAATCTAGCAAAGCTGTAATCAAAGATTAGTTTGCATAAGCTTTAAAAAGTATTCACCTAGCGTCATTATCAGCAGTTTTACCAAAGACTACTAAAAAAAACAGCCTGACAGCCGGCAGTGGATCAGGAAGAGCCCGCCATTACCTGCGCTTATATTGCATTTTTCTGCACTTTTATAAATTTTGTGATCATATTACTTGCATTTATTTAAAAAAAAGCTCATAAAATTAGAAGGTTAGGAGATTTACAGTCATGGCCTTTGTTAAAGATGCCAATTACTATTTAAAAAGACTTGCTGATTTGCCTTATGACTTTTCAAAGTCTATCAATGAATTAAAAGCAGAGGCTACCTCAAAGCGTCTTGCAACATCCTCAGTAAACGAGCTGGTACAAAGACTGAAGCTTGACATAACTTATGAGAGCTACAGCTCTGATGTTAAAGGTACCCTGTCCTCTGTCATTAATCTGCTTGCACACTTCAAGCTGCGCCTCGTACCGCTGTCCTTACCTGTAAATCTTGACTTCAATGAAAGCGTCTTCATAACTCCATCTCCTGATGTTACCAATGATGAGGATATAGCTCTGGTTACAAATATCGTGAAATCAGGGCGCTCCCCCCAGAATGCAGATCTCATCCATATCTCCAGAATGAATGAGAAAATGGCCAACTACAATATTATGCTGCGGGTGTTTGAGGCTTTGTTTGTAGTATGTCAAGGACCGCTGGAGCCTCATCAGCGCCTCTTTATCAATGAGCTTTTAACAGACATGCCTATGCCTCAGGAGGGGCGGGTATATCTTAAAACCTGCTACACCTATGCTACAAATCACATTCCTCACAGATGTGATTATCAGGACAAAGAGCATTGCTTCAAGGCTCTATCCCTGGATAAAAGAGAGCGCATATGCAATATTCTCGCGGAGATTTACGCAAAAGGCAGAGCTAATGCACGTCTTGATGAGAACTTTCCTGACATCGATATCCTAAGAAAGCTCTGCAGCAGGATCCCTCTCATGCAGTTGGCACCTGATTTCATTCCCGGTGCTTTTGATCGTCCCCCAAAAAATCCCCGCATAAAACAGTCAAGAGAGCATACGTATCATAAAAAAACTCAGGATGATCAGGAAAATACAGCACCTGAGATAGTAAATAAAGCCGCTCACAACGCAATAGCCTTATTACGGGAGCGCTGTGTATTACATGAGAGCATCATCGATCTTATAGTACACAGACTGGAGCTTAATCAGGGAGTCTTCCCTAAAAAATTACCGGATTTTTCAAAGATCGAGTTTGTGCGACTCAGGGGACTGAGCTACAGATCCTCAGCCTTTTTCTATTACACTCAGGATTTAAATGAAAGCATAAGCTTTCCTGCCATGCTGTGTTCAGGTTTAAATAAGGAAGAAGCCTTACTTGAGCCGCAGGCGCTACCGCTTTACAAAGCCATGCTAAAAAAATGCATCAAAAAGGACAAGGCTGATATAAACAGGACATTAGGCTGGAACTATTATTTTGCACTTATCATAAGACCTCTTTTTGACAGCAAGGCAAAGCAGGGACTTGAGGGGGCACTTGAGGCTATAGATGCAGAATATGCAGAAGCTGACAGTGAGCTTTCAAGTCTTATATGCAGGATCTACACCCTGCATAAGCTGTTTTTCTCACCCTTTAACCCTGATCAAGATATAAGTGATGATAAATTCTTACGCGGTCTGTATGAAGCCCCGGAGCTTTTATCACTCTACCTTTTGAACGGCTTTATTTTTGCAAAAAAAGCAAATCAGGAGGCTCAATACTATGCCAGCACCAGATCTTTCTTTAATCTGCAAAGGCTGCGTTATATTGTACGCACTAAAAATGTTTTAAGACGCTTTGGCTCTCAGAGTCACCCCAGTGCCGCAGGACTAAGACGCATACTTGAAATTCTAGATACAGCATTAACATCAAATACCGGGCATATAGTGAGTATCTCAGAGCAGGACTTGCATATACGCTATAGCACAGGACGCATGCCCTATGCCTTAATTGATCATGCTCTGACCTATCACATTATGAGTACCATTCTCTCAACGGGACCGCTGTCAAATGCACTTAAGCTCAGACTGCTTCCTCCGCATGAGGATGAATGCCAGATAGCAGCAGAAAGTCTCAGGCAGCATCTGTCCGAGATCCAGTACCTGTCCTCTCTACCTGCAGGATCCAAAGATACCCTGGCAGCAATTCTGTCAGATAAATGCAGTGCTCAGGAGCTTAACAGCATAAAACGCTCTCTAAGTCACTGCAGCTTCAGCTCCCTTGATGAGCTGAATGCCAAGATCCGCTTTAATCCGTCCAAAGAGGCCTTTGCCTGCCTTGAGGAGGCTTTGGCAAAATGCGGGTTGCTGTTTGTACCGATGACTGATGCACTGCCGTCTTCGCTGCGCAAGGAATTTAAAAAACGCACCCTCATAGATCTGCCGCAAGACATCAGGCTTGACGAGGATTTTATAGCAAGACTGGGAGCGGCGCAGCTTGCACTCATCATCTGCCGTCATATATCGCAGGGAGGTGTTGCCACATCAGTGCTTGCAGAGGAGCTTGCAAATAATCAGCAGGAGCTTGCCCTTGCTCAGGAATTCTTAAAAACCCTTGATGATGAGTGCAGGACCCTGGCCCCTCTTTCTGATAATTTCTATATCTCACTTTATGAGCAAAACCGCGGCAAGGAAACCTATGCCATCTTTGCAGGATTTTTGAAAACGCTCATGAAGGAGACTCTGCAGAATTCATTTTTCATGGTGTATGAGCGTGGACGCTTTGAGCATGTGTTTTCTCTTTTACACCTGCATATTGCAGAGCAGAATTCACAAAAGAAAACAAACAAAACCTCTGTTTTTGATAATCTTAATACCGCTCTTATCTCATCGCGTATCAGGGAAAGCCGCGAGGTGGAGTCTGTGATCTCAAGGCTTCGCGATGAGGAAGGCTTAAAAAATACACAAAAGAGTGCTCTTAATAATCAAAATCCGATTGACATGCTTCTTGCAAGTAACAATGTGGACTTACAGCATCCTGACACCAATGCTGCAAGCTTTAACCAGGACAGCAGTAAAATCTCTGAAAATTCAGATAATTCCCTGCAAAGCAAAAAGAAGGCAGTGACCTTTGACAGCAAAGGTAATTCATTATCCATGCTGGTAAGTGCGATTAAATCGCAGCACACCGATATCATGGACGAAAACGAGTTTCAGGGCCTGTGCTTAAGCTTAGGCTTCATGTCAAAGGATGCGGCTATTGAAGAGCTCAATGATCGCTGCTTTGAGGAATTTGATGAGCCGCTGCTTGAGGCATCCCCTGAAGAGGGACTGATTTATATCACAACCGATCTGCTGCCAAAGCTTATAGTAAACGGCAGTGCTGCTCCATAGTGCCCGCACTATGCTCCAGAGCCTGCAGAGGCTGTAAGCTTAAACGCTCTTAGCTCCGTTACATAAGGATTAAATGAGCCTTTACCTGCATACGTTATTCATTTATACGCATTTTAGTTGCTATAAACAAATGTATATAAAACAGCTCAAAAATCTCAATAATGATATTTTTAAAGCAAACGTTTGACCACTTTGTATTCCTGATACCGATATTTATTAAATTCGATATCAGTTTTCATATAAAAACAAGCTTAAAAACTTTTTTCTGAATTCTGGTATAAAAGTTGCTGCTAGACGTCTTTTTCAGCCTTTTTCTCGATTATTTCAGATATGAGCTGCCCTCCTTTTAACAGGGTAGTTATCTTATCTCCGACATTAATTTGTGAAAAATCAACATGATACCCCGATTTATTTAATGTCAAGCTATATCCTCGCTCTAACACACACAGGGGATTGAGTGCAATTAACGATGCACTGTCAGATGCCAGGCGTTCTTTTAATCTGGCAAGTTTTTCCTCAATACCGCAATTATTGAGCCTGGTGATGAGCATAGAAAGGTATCCTGCTTTGTTTTCACAAAGGCTGATAGCCCCCAGACTGAGCCTGTGAGTAAGATCGCTTAAATAAGCCCTTTCCTCATGGATCAGCGTTAACGGATCACAGGAGTTCACGCGCGCGCTAAGCTTAGTTAAATATAACCTGTAATCATTACAACGCTTGTCAAGTGCCGTATTTGCGCGGTTCACGGCATTTTGCAGTCTCTGAGTCTGTAACAGAAGCTTTCTTGCCGGATCGCAATAAATTAAGCGAGCCTTGAGCTTATCGTAGGCTATCCCGTAAGGATCCAGCGTACGCATCAGGGCATCATCCATGCGCGTCATGTAATCTTTAATGGAGGCTCTCAAATCATCCATGCTTACAGCAGAGATGAGTTCTGCTGCGGCAGTGGGAGTTGCCGCACGCACATCGGCTGCAAAATCGGTTAAGGCAAAATTACGCTCATGTCCTACGGCCGATACTATAGGGATCTTAGAGCATGAGACTGCACGGGTGAGCGCTTCATCGGAAAATGGAAGCAAATCCTCATCCGATCCTCCGCCGCGTCCTATGATCAGCACATCGCAGAGCATTTCAGAATTGGCCAGGGCCAGGGCCTCCATCAGGCTTGAGGCAGCATCCTCGCCCTGTACCTTGGCATCGTAAACTCTTATTTCTATACCACGGTTACGGCGACTTAATGTAGTTGCAATATCATGTACAACCTGTCCGTCCTTGGAGGTAATGACCCCCACGCGATTTGGAAAAAGCGGCAGCGGTCGGTGAAGTCTTTCAAAAACACCTTCCTTTTCAAGTCTTTCCTTTAATAATCTGAGCCGCTCCATGATGATCCCGATGCCGGCAATGGCCATTGAATCAACAAGAAAATTAAAGCGCCCAGTCTTTACCCAGATAGAGCTGCTGCCTGAAATAACCACCTTCTGGCCAATGCTTGGGGCAAAGGCAACCTTTGATAAGGCCGACTTGAACATGACACAGTCAATTGATGAATTTTCATCCTTTATGGTGAAATAAAGATGAGTGCGCAAATTGAGGGCAGAAATCTCACCTTCAATATAGGCCTTTCCTAGATTTTTCAGACAGTTATTCGTAATTTCAGCAAAACGGCTGACACTTAAAATCGTTACATTGCTACCCATAATCCCCTCATGCTCTTAATGCATTGTCAGCTTTTATCCCCTCACTCGTCAAATAAATCTCAAGGAAGTGTTAAGCCGGAGCAGCTCCTGCCAAAACAAAAATCAAAAAATGAAATTCTGGTAAATTTACGGCTTTTTAATTAACAAAATATACAGATCTTGTTTACCAGAGTCAGTTGCGTAGATGT
>CAVFIO010000084.1:0-9168 GCA_963622535.1 Akkermansia muciniphila | reverse complement strand
GACTTAAGGCCGGCATCAACAACGACAAAGCCGTTCTCGATAGCGACAACTTTAGCCTTGACCATCTCACCAGGACGGGTCTCGGTATTTTTTAAGGACTCTTCAAAAAGTTCTGCAAATGATTCCATTTAAGGTATATCTCATAGTTCCCTTTCGCATCATGCTACGGGGTGTTGTTTAAATACGAACGCATCCATGCATTCGCTCAGGCCACATGGCCGAATCTATAGAGCAACTTTCTCTCTGATAATCTCCATTGCCTTCTGATAAACAGCAGCAATGTCCATATCAGAGGAATCAATGACAACAGCGTCAGCGGCAGGCTTCAGCGGAGCCACCGCACGGTTTCTGTCACGTTCATCACGCTCTTTAATCTCACGCAGAATTTCGTTGTAATCAGCGCTCTTGCCTACAGCCATCAGCTGCTTTACACGGCGCTGTGCACGAACCTCTGCATCAGCATCCAGGAAAATTTTCACCTGGGCATCGGGGAACACTACGGTACCCATATCACGGCCGTCAGCAACCAGACCGGGATCCTGTCTGAAATCACGCTGACGCTGCAACAATGCCTGACGCACAGAGGGGAACTGGGCAACCTTGCTCGCATTCACCCCGGCATCTTCGGTACGGATGGCTGAGGATACATCCTCGCCGTTTAACATCACATGCACACCATCACCCTCAACCTCGAAGCTTAAGTTCATTACCTCTGCTTCACGGCATAAGGATTCCTCATCAAATAATGCCAGTCCTGCCTTGCGTGCAGCATATGCAAGCACACGGTAGATGGCACCGGAATCGAGAAGCCCGAAGTTAAGACCAGATGCCAGACGACGGGTTAATTCCCCTTTTCCTGCGCCACCTGGGCCGTCAACTGCGATTACGATAGCTTTACTCATGATGTTTCCTTACAAATTCGCGGCATTATAACAAGAAAAACGCAGAAATTAGCATTAAAGTGCAAAAAAATCAGCTTTTATATTCTGACAAATGCTCCTGCGGTGATTTTTAAAGCCAGAGATCTGTCTTGCTGACTCAAAAGTTTTAAGACTGCTCTCTTTTACAAATTAAATCCCAGTTAAGATCTCATTAAATCTGCCTGAGATGACTGTTATAGGGATCCGCTCCTGCTCAAGACGCAGCTTTCTGTACAGGAGCTCCTGATATAAGGCTTCCTCCTGATTTGTCAGCGCCGGCAGCTGTGATTGCTTTTTATCCAAAGTAGGATCAGCTACTGCCATCTGCTGATAGCAGCTAAGAGTCTGCATATCCATCATTACAGTTTTAGCCCTTGGCGCTATTGCTCTAAGCTCGGATACGATCAACAAGCCGTGGGCATCGAGATCTCCCATATACAAAAGAGGAACATCCTTTATCCATGAGATACTGTTTAACGCAGTTACATCACGTCCGAGACCTAAAATCACCGGAATATCATCAGGTACATCTAAGGACATCCCGGTTGCAATATTCTCAATTACCACCAGTGCCCGCGGAGGCTGTCTGCTGAGCACAGAGGATGTCAGCATCACCAGCTCATCACAGCTTAGCGGGGATAAAAAGCAGTTTGCATGGCGTACGCGCATGAGGGTTGGAACTGCCTTGAAATTCCATCTTGCGGTGATGCTGTCGGTGCTTATATCCTCATTTAAGCATTTAGACAGAACCTGAGCTGTCATTGCTCTGTGTCTTTCAAACCACTTGGTATCCAGACCCAGAACAGGGATCTCGCGTATATAGCAGTCAGCATGAGGATGAGCGATTAAAAACTCAATGAGGGCACATAATTTAGCAGCATCTGCTTTTGCATCATCTCCTGTGACCAGAGAAAAGTCCGCTGATAAAACCTCACAGATTGCATCCTTATAAGGACTGTCTATCTCCTCTAATATCTTAACAGCCTGAAGAAAAGCAGCATATGAACAGGGAGTAGAGGCAGAGCCTGAGAACAAGGCCCTGCTGCTTTTTATTCTAAGGGCTACCGGGATCTCAAATGAAAAACCAAAGCTCTTCCAGGCAACCTGCTTTTTTACAAGCTCGGCATCAGCAATCTTTAACGCAAAATCCTCAAGCTCCTTACACCATCTTTTAAGAGCACCGATATCAGTGCCGAAGTCCCTAGCCGCGGGAGTTAAAGGGATACTCAGCTCATCAAAGGCCTCATTTCTTGACTGGCTCAAAAGCAATGAGCGTATCCTGCGCTTAAGTTTTCCTGCCAGATCCTTTTTTAATGAGCTTACATCTTTCATGAAACTGCTAATCCCTTATTTTCCATAGGCTCTAGGCGTCAGGCTCTGTCAGATGAGATGTCTCAGACTTCAATGTCTGCTCATCCTCTGCACTCTCCTCTCCTGTCAGAACCTTGAGATCGATTTCCTGTAAATGGGAATCGTTGCGGTTATGACATACGACATAATCAGTCTTTCCGATATACGGCTCAATGGTATGAACACCCTTCAAAGGAGTTGCAATAATGAGCTGGAAGCCGAACTGCTCAAAGATCTGCAGTGAAATATCGGTAAAGTCACTATCGGCCTTATCAAAGGCTTCATCCAGCACCACCGGGGCAAACTTGGGCATGGTGTCAGCAGTTCCGCCTAACTGGTAGCGCAACGCTGCGGCCAGGCAGGTAGTGGTAAGCTTCTGGCGCTGACCGCCTGATTTGCCTGATCCGCTTTCATAGATCTCAATAACCTTATCCTCGTTGTCGTACTCCTCTCCGTGGAACTCCACATGCATTCTTACATCAAGCACATTGTCACGCCATCTCTTATCGGCAAGAGTTGGAGCAACACTGCCGTCGGCACTGCCGCCTGCCAGCTTGTTAACAAGCTTCTTTAACTGCTCGAAGCGACGCTCTGCAAGCTCCTCGGTAAGCGTTTCTGTTTCATTATGCATTACCTTTTTGTAAAGAGATCTGAATTCCCTGACCTCAGAGAGGTTTCTGTCATCAACGCTTATGCGCAGATGAGTTTCCTTGTCATCAAGACGGTTGAAGGGAACTAATGACAATGAGGTGTTGACCTCTTTTAAACGATCCTTGATGGAGCGGCGCTCATCATCAAGACGGGTATTAAGATCGATAAGATTCTGCGAGGTCGTGTTTTCCAGAAGCTCACGGAAGCGCTGCTCATATTTGGGCAGACCGTCATTTTCAAGCTGGGCAAGCTTGGCCATGAATTCATTGGCACTTGATACCTCTGCCGTAAGCTCTGAGGTTTCATCCGGCCATTGATGCATAAAGTCAGAAAACACCTGCAGCATCTTTGACTGCTGATTGCCGGCCCTGTCAGATAAAGTATTTATCTTATCTCCGATCATGCGCATAATCTCAACACACATGGAGGCGATATTCTCATCCATATTGGGAGTGACGGATTTGGCAATGTGCTTGGATGCGGTTGTGGCTGCGCGCTCCAGCATCTTGTTGAATTTCTCGTTGGACTGCCCGCCTGCAAGGATCAGTTTTGCATTTTCAAGCTTGGTCTTAAGCTCTCTTTCCTTGCCCTCAAACAGGCCACGTTCTTTCAGCAGCTCCTGCAGCTCGGCTTCAATCTTTGCAAGCGCAGCCTGCTCGGCTTTAAGCTCCTCGTCAATTTCATTGAGCTTGCGGTTTCCAATCTTGGCAGTCTCCAGGGCCTTTTCAAGATCATTTATAAGCTGCAGTACCGCCGCGCGGTCAATATCCGCCCATACTATATCCTCAAGGCGGGTTGCAGCGCCCTGAAGATCACGCAGCTTTGAATCCTGCTCGTCAAGTTCGCGCAGTACCTTCTTATAACGCTCGATCCTGTCTACGCACTTATGGGCCTCAGCAGTATAGAGCTTGAGCTTTTCATGATTTGAAAAGCCTGTAACCCAGTACATAGGATCTGTAAGCTTATGTCTGTCATCCTTTTCATGCCTGGTGCGTGAATGCTTCACCTGTCCCTGAATAGTCACCGCACGCTCATATTTATCAAGATCTCTGGTGTCCTCAATACAGGCATAGTTAAAGCGACGGTCAAGCTCGGATTTTACCCACTGCTTCCATGGCCCCTGCTTTAAATCAAACTTGCTGGGCACACAGTTGTCATCAGACTCTCCGGTATAGGATCCGGCCATATCGGTGACACGGTGATACACCAGTCTGGTGCCCAGGTGACGGGAATTTACAAGACGTGCAAAGGACTGGTAGTGATCATCTGAAACCAGGATGGATAATGCAAACTGATGCACTACACGCTCTAATGCACCCTGCCACTGACGCTCCTCATCCTTTACCTGCATGAGCTCGCCTGCAAAAGGAAGGTCAAGCTCGCTTAAACCCAGCTCATCACAAAAGTCCTGACGCAGTTCCAAAAGCTCGCCTGGAATATTGCTCTTGTGAGCCTGCATGGCATCAATTTCACGGCGAAGCTCTGCAAAGCGATCCTCATTATCCTTGCGCTTGGAAATAGTTTCCTCGCGTTTGGCTCTTAGATGATCGAGATCCTGCCTTGAGCTTTCTGCACGCTCACGCACGCTGAGCATGGTCTGCTCCCACTCAAGAGCGCTGTTTGGCAACGTGAGATTCAACTGTGACAGTGAACGCTCTGCAAGAGCTGCATCGCGCTCAACACGCTTTTCCTTCTGTCTGGCCCCGTTGAGCTCACTGCCAAGGCGCTCAATCTGCGCACCGCCGTTTTCATATCTCAGACGCTTCAGCTCATCAATTCTGTCGCTTATTCGGTGCTGTCTGGCAGTTTTATCATCATAACTGCCACGGTTCAGAGCCAGCTCCTCCTGAATTGCCGGAAGCTTTTCCATCACCTGATCGTGCTCTATCAGAGCCTGCCAGTAATGTACATATTCCTTTAATGCCTTTTGCTCCTCACACTCGCGGGCGGCCTTTTCAGACTCCTCCTTGGCAACACGTGCAGGAAGCAGCACCTCAATCTGAGCACGGGCCTTGCACACCGAGAGCCAGGCTGAGTTTAACTGTGAAAACTCATCAACCAGTGTATCTGCAATTTCAAAGGTGCCGGGAGTCTCCAGCATGTAATCACGCAGGAAATCATTGATATCGCCTAGATTTTTAGCAGACTGAGCCTTATGTAGAAGCTTGAGTACGGTATCGTTTTTTATCCCGAAATAGCGCATCAGGCATTCACAAAAGGGATTGAAGCGTGAGAAATACTCACAGTCGGGCATCTGTTTCTTAGCCCAGTTAATTGATAAGTCAGCCTTTGAAAAATCCCTGATGGCAGTTAAGGAGAAATCGTGAGGAATAAAGAAGAAGTGCTGGTTTACACTGTTTTCATCACGGGCACTGCCGCGTATGGTTCCGATAAAAAGAAAGGTTACCTGACGGCCAACTGAGCTTTTATAGGTTAATGCAATTGCAGACCAGGTGGTACCCTCGCGCAGGAACTTGGTTTCAGCCTGCCCGTGATCGTCCATCTGATTAGACCATGCTCCGCGGATATAGGATGCAAAGCTTCTGTCACCGCGCGTTTTCTCTCCCTCGCGGGCTGCCGCATTGAAGTTTAAGGCTCGGCGCGGTACAAGTAATACAGACATTGCATCAAGCAGTGTTGATTTACCAGATCCTGATCCGCCTACAAAAAGATGGCCTTTTTCGGAGATATCAATATCATGGATCCCGTTGAACGTTCCCCAGTTGGCAAGCTGGAAACGGATTAAGCGAAACTGCTCGGAGAACTCAAATAAATCACTCATTATTCATCTACCTCACTGTTCTCCTGTACACTCTGTTCCTGATCATCAATCAGATCCCGCTGTCCGGTAAACTGCATACGTTTTTCAAGATCTGCTGTCTTCTTAAGGTAATTTTCCTTAAGCTCTGAAAGCTCGGCTGCACTGAAGACGTATTTTAAAATCGGACTTATCACAAATCCATCCAGCCCCTGTACCTTCATAATAAGGTGACGGGTGGTAAAGCGCTTCTGGATAGTTTCAAGCTTGCGGCGCAGCTTGGCCTCATCATTTCTGACAGAAGGATCAAACATACGCATGGTATTAACCATCTCATCATCTGTAACTAAGGCCTGCTCTACTCTCTGCTGTGAATGTAAAAGACGCTCACGCAGAAAAATGAGCATCACCGAATCTAAGAAAGTATAGGTGTAGGTTGGCAGCAGCTGCGGTGCATCAAGATCCCCGGTATCAGCAGGACGCACAAAAGCAATACCGTCAGCCTCTGAAATAAACAGCTCCAGAAACAGATTGGCAAGCTGGACCTTTATTTCCTGAGTATGGTTGATAAGAGCCTTCCATAATTGCTTTTTCTCATCCCGGAAAAGGTAAGGCCCCTTTAGCAAATAGACTAAAAGCTGACGTACCTCAAAGCATTCAGAGCCCAGATCTCCTGAATACAGTTCATTTGTATCAAGCTCATCATCAAGATTTGCTACGCCCTGTTCATTTATATTTTCATCACTCATAATGAATTCCTAGGAACCTGCCAGTTGTTCAGCCTGAATATTCAAGGTCTTAAGCGAAACTGTAGAGAAATAATATACGGGAATGGTTGCAAGCACAGTCTGTCCAAGTCTGTTCTTCCATGTGGCCTGCTCTTTCTGATGCACACCATCTGCATCAATACCTGCAACTGCTGCCTGCTGCGCAAGACGCATATAGCCAATAGCAGTTGCAAGTCCCTGTGTTGCGGGGAATTTATGCAGAAGCTGCCCTATAGTAACCGTAGTACGTTCCTGCAGAATTTCGGCCAGATGACGCTTGAGCAGAGGATAATTGATCTCGGCTGCGTTGATGCGGTCACTGAGCTCCTTTAAATCAACATCAACTCTTCTTGCAACATCAAGACTTTCATCCTTGGCCACGATCTCAGGATCATCAAGGCGGCATTCAACCGGCTGCACCATCTCAATCTTACTTTCATGTACATCAAGTACACTCTCATGCCCCTTGATATCGTATTGTTTAACTAACGATAAAGCCAGGGCACGGGTCTCATCAATAAGCTCAGCAAGGCGTCTGTTTTTCAGATATTCACGACTTTGTACAAGACGTCTTAAGTGTCCTGACAGGCGCTTTAAAACCGCCTGGGTATCGCGAGCTCTTTCCATGAGGTTGCTGCGCATCTCAGAGAGCTTCTGACGGCTGCGCTCAGGCATCTTCTTCCAGAAATCTCTTTCCTTTAGTGATTGAATATTGGCATCAAGATCGGCCATTTCCTTTTCATCATTAAGGAATTTATAAAAGCCCTGAAAGGTTCTGCCCTCTTCACTTTCAGAGATCTCATCAAAGCTTTCAAAGAAATCAGACAGAAGCTCATCTGGAGTTCCTGAATGTTGCATCATGCGCTCTGAAATAAGATCCGCCAGTTCATGGAAACGGTCGCATACTCTTAAAAAGTCGCCGTCCAGAGCCTCAAGCATCTCAATAATGTCAGAAAACTGGGATTTTATTTCAAGATCCGAGATAGGACTTATACGCCCCTGAGCGAGATCGGCAATTTTAATATCAAGACGCTTCTTCTCAAGACGTAAACGTCTGATACGCTGCTTGACATCTCCGTTGGTGTCATCATTTAGCTTGGAGACTGCATGAGTTACCAGCTCAAGACGCCCTTCAGTCGGAGCTACACGTGATTTGGTCTGAGAATCGACAAAACGTATTGCATCATAGGCCTGAACAGAGAGCTCAAAGGTCGGCTCATCTGCACCTAATTCAAAACGTGACGAGAGATAGCCCTTGGTTCGCAGATCGTTGATAATTCCGTTTACCTGCTCTCGTCCATGGCTTTCAATGGACAGCTCATCTAAAGCTCTTTCAAGTCTGGTCTGCAGAATAGACAGCTTCAGTGACTTCTCTTCATCAAAAAAAAGCGTGTGTAAAATGGATATGGTTTCAGGAGCATTATCGGAGGCTAAAAGCTTCCAAAAAGGCTTTTGTCTGAGATCCTTAAAATTCTCAAAAAGTGCTCTTACTGACAAGTGACAATTCCTAAATATTTAAAATCGCGCCAATTTATATGCATTTTACAGGCTTAGGCAGACCTGCAAGACGAGCTGCGGTTTTTGCAGCCCCGTCTGGGAACAGCCGTGCAAGCTTGACAGACGATGCTATATCAGTATGCCCTTCCTTTTTTAAAAGAGCTATCAGATTACGCATCGCAGGAGTTGTTGCATACTGCTCAAAATATTGCCTGACCGTGTTAATGATGAGTTTATGATCCTCTGTCAGGGTAAGATTTGCTTTTGAGGCCATATACTCTAAAAGCTCCTCACTCCAGTCATCCTTGTTGAGAAGATATCCTTCATCATCTGTCTCGATAACCCTGTCCTGAAATTCAATACTCATTCTGCAGCCTCTATCTAAAGATATCCCTGTGCTCCTGCCCTGGCTACTATCTCCTTAAAGACCAGGATTGAATCATAGGTACAGGCATCAGATAATCTAAGTAGCTCGTCATAGCTCAGCATCATTATTCCGGATACCTCTTCTTTCTGACGTATGGTAACAGCATCACTTTTTGCAAGATAAAGGTATGCGTATAAAAAACTGCGTCCTGATTTATAGGGGACTTTTATCTTGCCAAGAGAGATAAAATCCGAGCCTTGAGGATCAATACTGATACCGATCTCTTCGTATAACTCACGTAATGCACCATCAAAAGGCTCTTCTCCATGTTGCAGGACTCCTCCTACACAGGCATCAAGAAGCCCTGGAGCATAATCCTTAGTCAAGGTACGCAGTTCAACCACAAAACGGCCTGATTTATCACAGACAGCAATGTAGGTTGCACGATGAGGCAGATGATTTTCACGCATTATATGACGCTCTACCGTGTCAATCACGTTGTCATTTTCATCTACGATATCAACAAGCTCCTGAGCAGACATAAACAACACTCTCCATATATAAGTCAAAAAAGGCAATCTTTGAGCACCACAATATTCTGCAAATAAGTTCTCACTATATTCACGGACTGATGCTTGCTTTAAGCCTCTATAACCTCACATTGCACCTGACAGTCCTTTCTGAAGAAAACTACGCCGTAGCAATATACCTTAGGCACCATATTGCCCTCAAAATCTTCTATGTACCGCTTCTCTTTTATCTGCTCGATTGCCGCTTTAGCAAGCTCTTGCATTGCATTCTGATCCATAGTGCTCTTAAGCTCAATGATCACCCCACAGCTGTCATCATTTAAAGAGA
>CAVFIO010000083.1:0-9174 GCA_963622535.1 Akkermansia muciniphila | reverse complement strand
AATATCTCTGCAGGATAGCTTTCTGGCATCAGATGAGCTTTTTTATGAAAGTCCTGTAACAGACATTCCCGAGCTTTTAAACAGCACTCTTACCGGGATCGATTATCAGAATTTCCCTGTCAGGGATGAAGCAACCTTACGTTTAGCACTTTATTTCTATATCAAAGGTTCCGGCATCAAGGTGTATTCTGAGTTACATAATTCCTATGGAAGAAGTGATCTGGAGTTTGACACAGACTGTAAACATTTTGTTCTGGAGCTTAAGGTTGTCGCAGATGAAGGTAAGGCTCCATCAAAGCTTGAGGAGGCAATCAAACAGATCAAAGAGAAGCATTATGGAGAAAGCAATACCAATGGCAAAGAGCTAATACGTATAGCTTTGGTGTATGCATTAGAAAAGAGACGCTTTGTAGCGCATGGCTTTGTATAGCAAAAGGAAGAAATGTTTATGAATAAGGATCTTCCCGTAATGACTGCTAAGGATCTGGCAATTCTTCCCCGAGCTAAGGCTGAATTTTCTAAGTTGCGCAGTAAAGGGCTTATTTATGTAGATAAAACAGCGCAGATTTACGATTTAGCCTGTCGCTCTGATTGCTTCTTTATTGCAAGACCCAGACGTTTTGGCAAGACTCTGCTTATCAGTACCTTTGAGTCTTTATTCAGATATGGCTTAAGAGACTTTAAGGGCCTGGCAATTGAAAAGCTGTGGGATGATCATACATATCCTGTCGTTCATATAGATTTTTCAGGCTGTAAAACATCTACGTTGGATGAATTTAAAAAAGCTTATACCGAGATGCTGGAGACTGCTTTTGAACTTGCCGGCTTGCAATTACCTCCGGTAAATGAACGTCGTCAGTCAGTAATCAGTCGCATCGAATTTCTAATTAAGAGCTCAGAGGATCTGGAGCCGGTAATACTTATTGATGAGTATGATGCACCGTTAAATAACTGCCTTGATAACGAAACCTTGTTTAATGAAATTCGCGATGAATTAACCCTTTTCTATTCAATGCTAAAAAGGATAAGTGGCGGACTGCGCTTTTTCTTTTTCACGGGAATTTGCAAATATAAGAATTTAAGCATTTTCTCAGATACCAATTTTGTAACCGATCTCAGCCTTGATCCTGATTATGGAACTTTACTAGGTTATACCGAAGATGAGATAAGAGAGTATTTCACACCATTTGTTGAGAACGCCGCCAGAGTATTAGGTATAAGCACTGATGAATGCTTTGCTAAGCTGAAGCGTCACTATGATGGATATTGCTTTGATAACAAAGCATCAACACATGTACATACCCCCTGGTCAGTATTATCTTTCCTTTGCAATCCAAAAGAAGGTTTTTGTAATTACTGGAATGAGACTGGTGGCAGACCATCATTACTCCTAAACTATGTTGCAGAACACGTTCTAAAGGATCCATCTGCATACGGAGAAAATGTTTACCGAACCTTAGGTGCGATAGATTCCTCAAGGGAGATAAGAGAGCTTGATGACTATGCGCTCTTGTATCAGACCGGTTATCTAACCATCATCGAGACCAGCTCAAGTGGAGATGTAGTTTTAAATTATCCAAATGAAGAAGTAAGAAGCTCTATGGCAACACTCTATGCTGAGCAGATATTCAGATTTAACAGCCCATATGCCAAGATAGGGATGAATGCCATAAAGCTGTTTTCAACGGTTGCATTAGATGAGATCCCGCAAAAGCTCAACGATGTTATAAGCTGTATTGATTACAACCGTTTCCCGATTAAAGATGAAGCAGGCTTAGAGACCTTCTTGGTGGTATATGCCTATGGCGGAGGAATTGAGGCTAGAGCTCAGGTGCATAATGTCCATGGCCGCTCTGATATAGAGTTTGTTGCAGGGAAGAGGTACTTTGTCTTTGAGCTTAAGGTAGTAGCTGATAAGAAAGAGGCAGGAGCAAAGCTTGATGAGGCCATAGCGCAGATTAAAAACAGGCACTATGGGGAGGGGCACGCAAAGGGACGCGAGCTTGTAAGAATGGCGATGGTATTTTCGCTTGCAGACAGAGGCTTTGCAGCTTCCAGGGCGTTTTAAATTAAAAAAAAGGCTTCAGATGAAGCCTTTTAAAGTATTACGAGAAAACTAGTTAGCCTCGGGAGGCACCAGACCTACCTGCAGATCCTCTGCAGTATAGATGTGCTTGCCGTCAACAAAGACCTTGCCGTCAGCAATACCCATGATGAGCTTGCCGCGCTCGATGATACGCTTAAAATCAATCTGATAGGTGACAAGCTTTGCGTTATCCAGAACCTCACCCTTGAACTTTACCTTGTTGACGCCAAGAGCACGTCCCTTGCCGGGGCCGCCGCGCCAGCCCAGGAAAAAGCCTACCAGCTGCCACATGGCATCGAGGCCCAGACAGCCTGGCATAACCGGATCACCCGGGAAGTGACACTTGAAGAACCAGAGATCGGGATTGATATCCATCTCGGCTTTGACATAGCCCAAACCAAAATCGCCACCTTCATTCTGAATATCGGTGATGCGATCGAACATCAGCATATTGGGAGCAGGTAACTGGCTGTTGCCTTTACCAAAGAGCTCGCCGCGGCTGCATGCCAGCAGATCTTCTTTATTGAATGAGTGGATCCCGCGCTCAAGCAGTGATGCCATTGTTAGCTCCTTAAATCTAAATTCAACTTTGCTAAACATTCTAGCATTAAGAGGAACTCTAGAAAAACCTTAGCGTGTATATACATGAAAATCCCCGGACCTTTGCCGGGGATCATGGAGAAATCTGATGATCAGCGGGCACCGAAGATCACAATGGTCTTGCCGTGGGCGGTGATCAGGTGATCCTCTTCCATCATCTTTAAGATCCTGCCTACGGTTTCACGGGAGCAGCCGACGATCTGACCGATCTCCTGACGGGTGATCTTAATCTGCATGCCGTCAGGGTGAGTCATGGCCTCAGGCTGGTGAGCCAGGGTCATGAGGGTGTTGGCAATGCGTCCCTGAACATCCATAAATGCAAGATTACCCACCTTTGAGGAGGTGATCTGCAGGCGGTGGGAGAGCTGGGATGCAAGACGCATCAGAATTTCAGGATTTACCTGTATCAGCTGACGGAACTTTGAATAGGATACCTCGGCAATTTCGCAGGCGGTCTTGGCCTTGACGAAAGCAGAGCGGGTAGGAACAGGGCTTTGATCAAACAAACCTACCTCACCTATGAAATCACCCTGGTTTAAGTAGGTGAGGATCATTTCGTGACCGTCGGGATCCTTAATTAAAACAACGACGGAGCCCTTTGCAATGTAATAGAGAGTCTCGGCCTTTTCACCTGCATGGATTATGGTTGATTTAGCAGGGTGCTTGTGAATATGGCACTGAGAAAGAAACCAGCTGATGGTGGTATCCTGCTGAGGTTTTAAAATTGAAGGCATGAGTTATCTACGCTTTTTTCTCAAAAATATGTTTGTATGATAGTTAAGGATAATAGCAGAAAAAAACAGTGCTGATGCACTTTTACGTAAACTTTGTCTTATATTTTGGACGGAAAATGGCAGCTTTTCTCAGGTACGGGCAGATATATGCCTTTTGCAGGTTTCACTGCGTCTTTTAAGAGTCTGATAAAAAATATGCAAATGTCTCCTGTTAAGACGTATTCTGGCAGATTTTGCCTGCGCTATTGCAGGATGTCTTACAGATACACTTTCCAAAAACGTGCAAAATTCACGTTTGGATCTGCAATCTACCCGCACTTTGCTATATAATTTCACTGATTTCTTGAAGACCTTTTAGGACTTTTCGAAATTGAGATTTCTCTATTAATAATAATTACTAGGTACCATCAATGATCTATTCAAAAGAAGTAGAAGGCATGTGTCCTGTTGCCAAGGGCGCATACCATGGTCCTGCTCCCATTCCTGAAGAGGGCAAGTGGGTTCAGGCTAAGGAAATCAAGGACATCAGCGGCTTGACCCACGGTGTGGGTTGGTGTGCTCCTCAGCAGGGCGCCTGCAAGATGACCTTAAATGTCAAGGACGGTATCATTCAGGAAGCTTTGGTTGAGACCATCGGCTGCTCCGGTATGACTCACTCTGCTGCTATGGCATCAGAGATCCTGATCGGCAAGACCTTGCTTGAAGGCCTGAACACCGACTTAGTCTGCGACGCAATCAATACAGCTTACCGTGAGCTCTTCCTCCAGATCGTTTACGGCCGTACCCAGACTGCATTCTCTGATGACGGTCTCCCTGTTGGTGCTTCATTAGAAGATCTTGGTAAGAACCTCCGTTCACAGGTCGGCACCATGTTCGCAACCTCTGCTAAGGGTCCTCGCTACCTCGAGATGGCTGAAGGTTATGTCACCCGCGTTGCCTTAAATAAGGAAAACGAGATCATCGGCTACGAGTTCGTCAACTTAGGCAAGCTCATGGCAGCCTTGAAGGATAATCCGGATGTTAAGGCTTCCGAGATTGTTGATAAGCTCAAGGGCCACTATGGTCAGTGGGACACTGCAGCTAAGTACATTGATCCTAGAAAAGAGTAAGAGGCGAAATCATGGCATTATTTGAAAGTTATGAGCGCCGTATTGATCACATCAATGAGGTGATTGCAGAGTACGGCTTCAAATCAGTTGAAGAGTGCAAAGAGTATTGCGCTTCTTTCGGTCTTGATCCTTATAAGACTGTAAAAGAGATCCAGGGTATTGCCTTTGAGAACGCTTCATGGGCTTACACCGTCGGTGCTGCTATTGCATTGAAGAAGGGCTGCAAAGAGGCTGACAAGGCTGCTGAGGCAATCGGTATCGGCCTGCAGGCATTCTGCATCAAGGGCTCTGTTGCCGATCAGCGTAAGGTCGGTTTAGGCCACGGTAACTTAGGCGGCATGCTGCTTCGCGATGAGACCAAGTGCTTCTGCTTCCTCGCAGGTCACGAGTCATTCGCAGCTGCTGAAGGCGCTATCGGCATCGTCCGTAACGCTAACAAGGCCCGTAAGGTTCCTCTCCGCGTTATCTTAAACGGCCTCGGCAAGGATGCAGCTCAGATCATCTCCCGTATCAACGGCTTCACCTATGTTCAGACCAAGTACGATTACTACACCGGCGAGCTCAACATCGTAAAGGAGATCAAGTACTCCGATTCTGAGCGTGCTGCAGTACGTTGCTACGGTGCTGATGACGTCCGTGAAGGCGTAGCTATCATGCATCACGAGGGTGTTGACGTTTCCATTACCGGTAACTCCACCAATCCTACCCGCTTCCAGCACCCTGTTGCCGGCACTTACAAGAAAGAGTGCATTGAGCAGGGCAAGAAGTACTTCTCTGTAGCATCAGGCGGCGGCACCGGCCGTACCTTACACCCTGATAACATGGCTGCAGGTCCTGCTTCCTACGGCATGACCGATACCATGGGCCGTATGCACTCTGACGCTCAGTTCGCAGGTTCTTCTTCAGTTCCTGCTCACGTTGAGATGATGGGCTTCATGGGTATGGGCAACAACCCTATGGTTGGTGCAACTGTTGCTATCGCAGTTCAGGTATCCCAGGCTTTAAACAAGTAATTTGTTAAAGCTTTAAAGATTTAAAGATTAGTAGAAGGCAGGGTAATTCCTGCCTTTTTGCTATTCTGTGGGAGCCTTTTATCAGGTAGCACCGTCATGATGCCTCTACAGTTTTTGCCATCGCTTTTGTAGCAGGCAGTGATCGCTGCTGTGTAAATCTTGTGTGAAAGCTGTGTGAAGACAGTGTAGTGTGAGGAAAGGGATCTGTGAGCTGACTAGTCTAAGATCCCATTTAGGCAATGAGCATCATGATGTGTGCCTGCATTGCCTAAAATGCTGAAGATCGCAAGAATTCTTTCTTAACCTTTGTTATATCAGATTTTTTTCTTATAGCTTAGCAAGTGATCAGAAAGGATCTGCTTGGCAGTATCAACTATGGGCTCAGGAATTCTCAAGACCTCAAGCACGGCACCTGTTAAGTCCTGCAAGAGTTTTTCCTCACTTGCATCCTTTAATTTATGTTTTGACACATTGGTGGCTTTGACTATGCCCGTCAGGACTTTTTGGAGCTGATTTTTAATCAGACTTGCCTGTTTCTGCATATAATTGAATTCAGCATGCTGGATCAGGATCATGATCGATGCAAGTATTACCGCGGCAGTATCTAGGTTTCCACGTTTTACCAGGCTGGATTTATTGGCTTTCAGATATGATTTGAATTTCGGGCGACTCTGAAAATCCATCATGATGCACTGAAAGATTATAGTAAGCTGGGCATCATTATTCTTATTGATCCTGCCCTTTGCAATATTCGCAGACAGGACGTTATATGTGATTTCTTTAAGCTCTTTTAAGTCATCAGAATTTCTAAGCGCAAGGATAAATTCATCAAGAGTAGTGCCTGCAAGATCCTCAAGCCCAAGATCGTGATTATCAACAACCGCCACTTTTTCTTCTAACTTCTTTGCTGTCATTTGCTTACACTCTTACGTTTTGTCCTTGATAAAGTCCACATAGTATAGGGACTTTATCTTCATTTGCAATGCCGGCAGTTTTTAGCGCCTGCTTTGCAGGTCCGGTAACAAGATGGCGTATCTATGTTGCAAGAGCATTAGTTGACGATGTCATTGTTCTGAGTGGGAAGACGTTTTCCGTATTCATCGTGTCTTATGAAGGTGAGTTCAAAGCATAAAGCTTAGAAGAGTTCAACCCGACCTAACAGCATATCGATAAGATTGCAGTGGAAGATCCCGCTGTCATCATAGAAATTGTGGGGGATGTCCTGACGGATGATTATCTTTTTGAAGAAGTCGCCGGTGAGTGTCAGTGATGAGAGCTCAGATGAGCTTTTCTCCTCACTCTCCATGCGCAGGGCTGACTGAATGTAGATTTTCCTGTCCGCATCATTTACCACAAAGTCAATTTCCTTCTGGGTTTTACCTCCTTGTTTCCGATCGTAAACCACGCCGACATCAACACTGTACCCGCGAAGAACAAGCTCGTTATAAATGATATTTTCCATGATATGGCCGGGATCATACTGACGGTAATTCAAACGCGCATTTCTAAGTCCGACATCAGTGTAATAGTATTTGTTGGGAAAATTAAAATAGCTTTTCCCTTTTACATCATAGCGTCTGGCCATAGAAATCAGGAAGGAGTCGATAATATACTGCACATAGTTTGCAACCATTGCCGGATTTACCTTTTCATTTCTCATAGAAGACAGGGCGCTGGCAATATTATTAGGATTGGTAGGCGAGCTAATTTTAGATGCCAGAAAATCCAGAATGCCGTTTAGCAGATCCTTACGTTTGAGATCGTTGCGCTCTACTATGTCTTTGATATAAAGCTCGTTGTATAGTGAGCTCAAATAGTCCTTTTTGTCCTTTTCATCAGACAATGCCAGCAGTTTTGGCATACCGCCATAGAGCATGAAGCTCTCAAGAGCTGTTCTTTCATCTCCCCCTGCGGCACTGTAGAACTCGGCAAATGACAAGGGGAAGACATGGATCTGTGTAGCCCGTCCACGAAATTCAGTGACGATATCTTTTGACAGTCCCTTTGAATTACTGCCGGTAACATAGACATCAAGATTTTTATACGCCTTAAGCTCGTTGAGCATATCGTAGATGGTAACCTCTATGCCTCCGTTATCCTTGTCTGTGACTTTCTTTGTCAGCTACACCTCGTCGATGAAGAGGTAAAACTGCTCACCTTTCTTATCCTGAACGATGCCTTCTATATATTCACACAGGACAACAGGGTCTCTGAATCTGTAATAGCGACGCTGATCCAATTCAATTTTGAGGATGTGATCATCAGCTGTTCCCCGGGTGAGAAGATACTCATAGAAAAGGTCAAAAAGCAGCACTGACTTGCCACATCTACGGATTCCCGTGATGACTTTGATCTCGCCATTCCACATGCTGCGGATCAGGCGATTTAAATAGAGCGTGCGCTTCAACATGGTTGTCACCTCAAACTTAGGACAAAAATGTACCTGCTTATATGTAAAACTATACCGCAGTTTTGAAAATGAACCGGGGCCAAACTTATAAATTACAAAGATGCTGATACAAAAATGTCCGGGTTTTATGTGATGAATTGAACAGCCGCCGTTTTCGGAACGGGCTCTGCCAGACAGCAAAGCGATCATCTTTAATTCATTGCAGCAGTTGGTCGGGCGGATGAGTGTGTGTTTTTTTGTCAGTGAGCCGTAAAGGATCCTTTGTGCATTATCTCAAGGATCCCTGCACCTTTAAGGCAGGACAGCTGAGCCTGCCTTTGAAATAAGATTTCTGTAAGTTCAGATCCTGCAGGCAGTCTTTATTTACGCGGCTTTGATTTCGGGAAGAACAGGTAGAGCATAAAGATGTTGCTTACTCCTGGGAACAGCATAAGCAATGCAAAGCCGGTACTCATGCCGCAGTCTCTAAGCCGTCTGGTAACGCAGAAATATATATACAGACACAGCATGACAAAACCGGTGCCAAAAAAGAGCTTTAAATTACTGTCTGCTGCACCGGAGTATAGATTGCCTGCTGAGGCTTTAAAAAATCCGAGATGAAAGCATATAGCCGCATAGTAAACGACGGTCCAGAAGATAAAAGGCAGTCTCTTCATCACAGGCTTTGAATCCTCTGCAGAGCCCGGGCTTTTGACTGCCTGGGGGTAGGTTTTGACTTCGTCTTCGACAGCGGCTCCGCATTGCGGGCAGAATTTTGAGGCGGCATCGATATCAGCGCCGCATTTGTTACATTTCATAGTATTAGCTCCTAAAAAAGGTGTAAGGATCCCCATCTGCTGCATCGGGGTGGTTGTGTTCACCTTAATGCAGCAGCTTTAAAAAGGCTCAGTGATGGAAAATCTGTTTCAGACAGCAGACGAGCCCGGTATCAGAATGACACTCCCTTGTCCTTAAACTGCACACAGTTGAAACGGTTATCAAGAAGCATATTGTTTGCGCAGTTAAAAAGGGGCTCAGGGATCGGCAGATCCTTGCTGTCAGGTGCTAAAAGCTTATGCTCTGCGTTAATGGTAAAGAGCACAACTGACATCAGGATCACTGCAGGATCGCGATGTGATGGATTGCCTATGGTGAGTCTGCCAAAGCTCTTTAGCAACAGCCAGGTGTTAAAGGCGACATTGCTCTTAAGCCTGGTTAAGATCCTGTTCCATATATCCATGGT
>CAVFIO010000082.1:0-9363 GCA_963622535.1 Akkermansia muciniphila | reverse complement strand
ATACAACACCGGCCTTGGCCTCATCCAAAGCCTGCTGTGAGACATCGACATTTTCAACCTTTGATGCACCGCCCTTTAAAGCCCACAGGCCAAAGCCTCCGGTGTAGCAGAAGCAGTTTAGTACACGTGCATTCTTTGAAAGGGTGGATGCGTAAATACGGCTTGCACGCTGATCCAAATAGGCTCCGGTCTTATGCCCCTTTACTATGTCTACAGGAATTGAAACGGCATTGCCTTCCTTTACATAAAGAGTATCAGGAGGAAGTGATCCCTTGATTATGCCGCAGCGCTCCTCCAGTCCTTCCTTGATACGGGCTTTAAGATCTGAGCGCTCATAGATGGAGTCCTGTGGAAATAACTGAGACAGTGCTCTTACTATTACATCCCTGTAGCGCTCCATGGCACAGGATGAAATAGAGATAACCAGAAAACTGTTGTATTTATCAACAATTAATCCCGGCAGAAAATCACCCTCGGATGCAACGAGGCGTACTCCGTCATTGCCCTGAGACATCATGGCAAAACGGCGCTTTGCCGAGGCTGTTACAAGCTTTGCCACATAGCCGTCATCAGGGATAGTACCTTCGGCAAAGGAGAGTACTCTTACTCTTATCTGGGAGAGCGGAGAGTAGATGCCCCAGGCCAGAAATCTGCCGTCTTCAGTCTGTACTCTTACCAAATCACATTTCTGAGGATCACCTGATACCTCTTTTACTGCTTTTGAGAAGATCCACGGATGATGACGTAAAAGAGATTTTTCCCTGGTGGCATGTAAAGTAACGACGGCATTCATATTAAAGTCTCTAAATTTTCAAGCTTTGGCGTTAATGCATGTAACTTGTTTTTTATGAAAGTTTAGCTGTTGGATGGTGATCTTACAAGGTTGATGTACTTGCATACCTCATATTTCCTCTGATTTTGTTATTATTTAGCAAGTTACAGAGGATGAGGACGATGCAGGTTTACAAAGTAGGCGGCGCAGTGCGCGACAGACTTTTGGGGCTTGATTGTGCTGACACTGACTATGTAGTAGTCGGCGCTGATGAAAAGACCATGTTGGATTTGGGCTACTCTCAGGTAGGTCACGACTTTCCTGTTTTTCTACATCCTAAAACTCATGAGGAATACGCTCTGGCACGTACCGAGCGCAAAAGCGGTAAGGGATATCTGGGCTTTGTGTGCTCCTTCTCTCCTGATGTAACTCTGGAGGAGGATTTAAAGCGTCGCGATCTCACCATCAATGCCATAGCAGAGAATGAGCAGGGACAGATAATTGATCCTTATGGCGGGGCAGATGATATCGGGCATAAGGTGCTGCGTCATGTATCGGAGGCTTTTGTTGAGGATCCTCTGCGGGTACTGAGAGTGGCGCGTTTTGCAGCCAAGCTCTATCACCTGGGCTTTCATATCGCAGATGAAACCTTAAGTCTCATGCGGGATATGTCAGAATCTGGTGAGCTTTCAGCGCTGACAGCGGAGCGGGTATGGAAGGAGCTGTATAAGGCACTGTGCACCCGTAATCCTGAGATCTTTATCGAGGTTTTACGCGATTGCGGTGCTTTGAAGGTGGTAATGCCTGAGGTTGATGCACTGTATGGAGTACCGGGACCTAAGAGATGGCATCCTGAGATTGACTCCGGCGTTCACACCTGTTTAACCCTTGCACGTGTAAGCTGTGAAAGTGAGGATCCGCTGGTGCGCTTTGCCATGCTCTGTCATGATCTCGGCAAGGGAAGAACCCCGGTAAAGCAATGGCCTCATCATCCAATGCATCATATACTGGGGGTAGAGCCGTTGCAGCAGATGTGTCAGAGACTGCATATTCCCAGGCAGTATGAGGATTTTGCCTATAAGGTGGTGCGGTATCACTCTGATATGCATCATGTGTACCGTGACGGCGGTGAGGGAATTGTCTCTTTATTTGATGCTCTGGATGCCTGGCGCAAACCTGAGCTTGTTAAGCCCTGGGTGCTGTGCTGCAAATGTGATTTTCTGGGCAGACTGGGCTTTTCAAACAGGCCCTTTCCGCGGGCTGATTATATCCTCGGAGCCTTTGCCCTGTGCCGCAATATTACTGCCAGGGAGTTTGTTGAAAAGGGTGCCAGAGGCGCAGAGATCCGTGAGTTGATGCACGCAAGACGTGTTGCTCTGGTAAACGAGTATTTAACGCAGCTGCCAAAAAGCGAGCTTGATGACAGCGCCAATGAAATGCCTCCTGCAGATCTCAGAACCTGGCGTCCCTTAGGCTTTGATTTTTAAGAGGCTTTTTTATTTTATGCTGAGTATTTACTGTCAGATCAGATCAAGACAGGCGCCGATATTCAGTCCGTCAAAGAGATCGTCGTTATCAAGATTGCGTTCTATCATTGACGCTACGGTATCCATGGCGTAGCGGGCTGCTTTTTCAACATCCTTTATCTGTGTCATCTTTGAGATAAACAATGCCGCAAACACATCGCCGGTTCCGTGAAATTCCTTGTTGAGATTTTCATAGGGCAGAGCTATTTCAGCATTGTTAACCGCATCAAAGCCGTAAACCATGCTCTGACCGTCAACTATGGATGATGTAATGAGTATGGTGCCCTGGCATTGACTGCGCAGCTTTAATAAAATCTCCTGCATCCTCTGGCGGGTAAAGCCGTTTGCACTGCAGGCGGTATCTGTAAGCAGGCAGGCCTCGGTGAGGTTAGGCATGATGAAATCCGAGCACTTTATAAGTGAACGCATGTTTATTACGTCCTCATTGCTCATACCGTTATACAGTGATCCGTGATCTCCCATGATGGGATCGGTAAAAATTGCAATTCCCATGCTGCGGTATTCATTGCAGAATCTCGCAACAAGCTCAGACTGCTCGCGGGATGCCATAAAACCGGTATACACCGCATCAAATTTAAAGCCAAGATTTTTCCAGTGCTCAAAGGTTCTGGCCATGAAGTCAGTCGTATCCAGAACATCAAAGCTTCCGTAGGCAAAATTATTTGATACCAGGGCTGTAGGCAGCACAGAAACCTCAAGACCCAGGTGTGAGCAGATGGGGAGCATGGCGTTAACCGCCATACGTCCGTAGCAGGGCAGATCGCCTATTAATAAAATGCGTTTTGGCATGGATTTTTGATTCTTTAAAAAAGTGACGGCAATTTGTACAATTGCAAATTTCTGGATGCTTTTTAGAATATTTTAGCAAAAGATCATGATTTTAGACTAACAGATTAGGACCTGGATCTTTCACATTATAAGATTTGACTAAGAAAGAGCTAATTGATGTCTAACAGATCTGGCAGATGATCTGCATAGCAATATATAGATGAGGATATATCCAAAATGATCAGAATTTCTAATAAAAAACGTTTCATTTTGGCAACTGGTGCGTTAGCCCTGATGGCAGCATACGGCTTATATAATTACCTTCATGTGGAGGCTCCCTCCTACATGACTGCCGTACCTGAGATACGTTCTATCGTTAAACAGGTCTATTCCACAGGAACGGTTGAAGGGAAAACTCAGGTTGATGTCGGTGCCCAGGCCTCAGGTCAGATCAACAAGCTCTACGTTTCAACAGGAGATGTGGTGAAAAAGGGTGATCCGCTGTGTGAGATCGATCCCCGTACTCAGGAAAATGCCTTGAAGAGTGCCCAGGCCGAGCTTGAAATAACCAAGGCTACCATAGTTGCCAAGAAAGCTGAGATTAAGAAGCTTCAGAATGAAGCCAACCGTCAGCGCAGCCTGATTAAGACTCAGGCTACATCAACTCAGGATCTGGAGGCTGCCGTGGCCTCACTGGATATTGCCAAAGCACAGCTTGTACAGTATGAGGCTACCTTGAATAAAAATCAGATAGCTCTGTCTGACTGTGAGACCAGGCTTGGCTACACCTCAATTACCTCTCCTATGGACGGAACGGTATATGCGACGGTGGTTGAGGAAGGTCAGACTGTCAATGCCTCCCAGACCACACCTACCATTCTGCGTCTTGCAGATATGAGTGCCGTCAAGATCAGAACCGAGATCTCAGAGGCGGATGTGGTTAACGTGAAGGAAGGGCTGGACTGTACCTTCACTATTCTGGGACTGCCGCATAAGATCTTCAAAGGAAAGCTTGGACGTATTGAGCCGGCACCTTCTAGCTATGCCACATCCTCATCAGGCTCAGGCTCTTCAAGCTCATCCTCATCTTCATCATCAAGCAGTGCCATTTACTATAACGCCGACATCATTGTGGATAACCCCGACGGCATATTACGCATTGATATGACTGCAGATGTCACCATCAGTATTGACAAGGCCGATAACGTGCTGACAGTGCCGCTGACAGCGCTGCGTGATGATAACGGTACGGACGGCAGTGTATATATCCTGCAAAAAGGAGAGGTGCATGAGGCTAAGGTCAGGCTCGGGCTGCGCGATGATCAGTATGTGCAGATTGAAGACGGACTTGACAAGGATGCCGCCATTGTCATCGGTGATGATGTCATGACTGCCGAGGCCCAGGCTGCCAATTCCATGAAGAAAGGTCCCAGAATGTTCTAAGGGGGAGTGACAATGAGTGCACTTTTAGAATTAAAGGACATCAGACGCAGCTATGGTGAGGGTGACAGCCGCGTTGAGGTCTTAAAGGGGATCAATCTTACCATTGAACGCGGTGAGCTCCTTGCCATCATCGGCCCGTCAGGCTCTGGCAAATCAACCTTGATGAATATCATAGGCTGTCTTGATAAGCCAAGCTCCGGCTTCTATGAGGTCAACGGCAGGACTACCTCGGGCATGCTGCCTGATGAGCTCGCAGCCCTCAGGCGTGACTTCTTTGGCTTTATTTTTCAGCGCTATCATCTGCTGGGGCATTTAAATGCAGCTGAGAACGTGCAGGTGCCATCGGTATATTCAGGTATGGGGCGCAGTGAAAGACATGAGCGCTCCCTGAAACTTTTAGAGCGCCTGGGCCTGGGTGAGAGAGCACATCACAAGCCCTCGGAGATGTCAGGCGGTCAGCAGCAGCGAGTGTCTATTGCGCGTGCACTCATGAACGGCGGACAGATCATTTTAGCCGATGAGCCGACCGGAGCTCTGGACACCAGATCAGGCGAGGAGGTCATGAAGATCCTGACTGAGCTTAATGCTCAGGGGCATACCGTCATACTGGTAACACATGATCCGCGGATTGCCGCCCGTGCCCGGCATGTGATCACCATTAAAGACGGTGAGATAGTTGATAACACCATCAACGAAAACATTCAGCCTACCAATGCAGAGGCGGCATCTGAGGTTAAATCAGTTGCTGAAGATAATGCGCCGGTATCGCGCATGGAAAAGCTCTCAGCCGTGTCCGAGCGTCTGCGCGAGGCAGGCTCCATGGCCTTGCGCTCAATGGTATCTAACCGCATGCGTACCCTTCTGACCATGCTCGGTATCATCATCGGCATTATGGCGGTGGTAATGGTGGTGGCTCTGGCGCGCGGAGCTTCAAACAACATCATTGCCAACATCTCATCGATGGGTACCAATACTATCTCGGTGATGCCAGGTGAGCGAATGGGTGATGTGCGCTCCAACAAGGTCAGAACGCTCAAGGTATCTGATTTAAAGGCCCTGCAGGGACAGCCCTTCGTGGATTCGGTATCCCCGGTTGTCAATTCCTCGGTGCTGTTAAGACGCTATAACCTTGAAAACAATGCTACGGCCTATGGTGTGAATTCTGAGTATTTTCAGGTTTACGGTATGGAGCTTGCCAAGGGACGCAGGTTTTCTGAAAAGGAGGCCGGGGATAATTCTCAGGTCTGTGTCATTGATGATACGACAGCCAAGACCCTATTTATAGGTGAGGATCCTCTGGGCAAGCGTATTCTGCTAAATGATCTGCCGCTTACGGTTATAGGCGTGCTAACTGATAAGGAGCTGGCATTCAGACGTCCTGATGCCCTCTATGTCTATACTCCGTACTCAACGCTGATGCACCGTCTGCAGAATATTGATTATCTTTCAACGCTGATTGTGCGTATTGCCTCAGGCTTTTCCACGGCAGTTGCCGAGAATTCCCTGGTATCGCTTTTAAAATCCCGCCACGGACGCAAGGACTTTTTCGTACAGTCCTCAGATACCATCATGAAATCAATCAACGAGGCAACCTCAACCTTTACGCTGCTGATCTCGGCAATTGCCGTGATTTCACTTATAGTAGGCGGTATCGGGGTGATGAATATCATGCTGGTTTCGGTAACTGAAAGAACGCGTGAGATCGGTATCCGCATGGCTGTGGGGGCAAGACGCTCTGACATCATGTCGCAGTTTTTAATTGAAGCTGTCTGTGTATGTATTACAGGCGGTCTTCTGGGAGTGATACTCTCGGTTGCGGCAGGACGTGTCATCATGATGTTCTTCCCGTCAGTTCCGCTATCCTTCTCAGCAGTATCCATCGTTGTGGCAGTTCTAACCTCCTGCCTTATCGGTATGATCTTCGGCTATATGCCGGCGCGCGGGGCTGCAAAGCTTGATCCAATCGAGGCTCTGGCAAGAGAGTAGGATTTATTCAGGATTATCAGGGCCTGCAGCTTTAAAAAGCAGGCTTTAAGGACAGCAGACATGAGCAATATTGATAATAATAAAAATGTTCCCTCCCTTAAGGCTATGGAGGATCTTTGCGGTAAGGATGAGCTTGTTAATATCTTTACTGATCTAATAACCCATGGCAGTGATGCCGATCCTTTTTCAAAGAATGTTCCGTCAAGCGTGGGACAGCTGCGTCTTGGCGCCAGGATCACGGCCGTCTTGCGCAATATGGGCTATGAGGCTACGCAGGATGAAAAAGGCGTTGTAACATGCCATGTGGAGGCCTCAAAGGGATCTGAGACGGCACCTAAGCTTGCCTTGCTTGCCCACATGGATACAGCACCTGATGCCAAAGGTGAGAATGTACAGCCGCATCTTGTGGAAAACTACCAAGGCGGTGCCATTACCTTGAAATCAAAGCTTGTTTTAGATGAGAGTGTCAGCCCCGAGCTTTCAAATCACATCGGCGATGACATTATTGTTACCTCAGGTGATACCCTGCTTGGTGCCGATGACAAGGCCGGAGTGGCGGTAATTCTGCAGATCCTGCGTAAGATAAGCCAGGATCCTGAGATCCCTCATCCTCCCATGTGTGCCGTATTCACTGTCGATGAGGAAATAGGCTACAGCGCCGATTATGTTGATTTAGATAAGATAAAGTGTGACTACGGTGTGACCATTGACGGCGGGGAGGCAGGTGAGCTTGCAACCGAGACCTTCAATGCCGAGGCTGCCAATATCTATATAACAGGGCGCAGTGTGCACACGGGGACAGCCTATAAGGTGATGATCAACGCCTGTGAGATAGCATCCCGTTTTATTTCCATGCTGCCGCCTGATGAAAAGCCTGAGAACACCTGCGGCAAAGAAGGCTTCTATCATGTGCACGGAGTGTATGCCAAAACCGCAGAGGCTGAGATCCGTATGATCCTGCGCGACTTTACGCAGGAGGGGCTTTCAAGGAGAGCTGAGATGATTGATGGGATTGCAGCTCTTTTAAACTCTGAGGCAGGCTTTGATGCGGTGAAGGTTGAGCATATAGAGCAGTATAAGAATATGGCCAAGGTGCTGACAGATCACCCTAAGATTGTAGATCTCTGTAAAAAGGCTTATGAAATTGCGGGCGTGCCGGTGCGTCTTGTAAGTGTACGCGGCGGTACTGACGGTTCAAATCTTTCAAACCGCGGTCTGCCGTGCCCGAATATTTTTACCGGTGCGTTAAACTGCCACGGTCCTCTGGAGTGTCTGCCTGTTACATCTTTGCATAAGGCCTATGCAGTAACCAGAGCTCTTGTTGAATGCGCAGCCTCAGCTGTCAGATAGACTTTCCACCTGGTATTTAAAAAAATAAAGAAGGAATAGAGCATGCGTTATCAAGTTCCCCTGGCCATAGCAGCTATGCTGTCTCTGAGCTCATGTTCAATGATGCTAAGTGACTATGAGCGCAGTGAAATGCCTGAGATTGCATCCTTTAATGCAGACAGTCTGCAGGGCTCTTTGATGTCTGAGCGCTTCTGGGAGGATTTTGACGATCCCATGCTCAATGCGGCGATAGAAAAGGCTCTGACAGGAAACTTTGATGTTAAAGCCGCAGCCTTGAAGGTGCAGAAGGCAAGGCTGGCTGCTGATCTGTCTGAAAGTGATTATCTGCCTACTCCTCAGAACTCAGCTTTGGGAATTGATGCCAGACGTGCCTTAAGTTATCACGACAGCACTCATAAAAGCTCATCCGGCAGCTTCAATATCTCCTATCAGGCCGATCTCTTCGGGCAGATTGCCGCAGAGAACAGAGTAAGCGGCGAGGAGTATATTGCAACTGTCTATGATGACAGAGCCATGCGTCTTACAGTAATTGAGAATACTGCCAGAGCCTACTGGAAATATGCTTACTGTCAGAAGGCCCTTGAGATCAACAGACAAAGCCTTGAGGACAGTAAAAAAAGACTTTCCCTGGTGGAGAGTAAATTTCAGGCAGGTGCTGCCAATGCCGCCGAGCTTGATACTGCCCGTATCAGCGATCTGAAGGCTCAAGGCAGTGTGGATAAGGCTGAGTCTGATTTAAAGCAGGCCCGCACCGCGCTGATGACTTTGTTAGGTGTTGGGGCTGATCAGGATTGCGAGGTTTTCCTGCCTGATGTGACTGCAGTTAAGACCTTCCCGCTGGATGTACCGGCAACACTGCTTGAGCGCCGTCCCGATCTGATGGCATCTGAGGCAAGATTGCGTAAGGCTCTGGCAAATACGGATGTGTCCTTTACCAATTTTTTCCCGAAGATCACCTTCAGTGCCGGGGTCAGCGCCGGAAGCTCTACTGCATTCTATGACTTCTTTGCCAATCCCTTAAGTGCACTGGGGGCTGCCGTCACCTTACCCTTCTTTAATTTCCACAGACTGTCGATTGAGCGTAACAGTGCTTTGAAGGACTATGAGATAGCGCAGGTGGATTTCGTATCATCATATATCAAGGCTGTGCAGGAGGTATACGATTACATAACCTTAATTGAGTATGATGATAAGATCCTGTTAAATTCCAGAGAGCAGTATAAGCTTGCATCGGCAAACTATGACCGTTATTTCGAGCGCTACCGTCAGGGCTTAAGTCCGCTGTCTGATTTGCTGGATGCAGCAGATAACAAGCGCTCGGCAGAGCTTGTTGCCTGTGAAAGTGTCAGGGCCTTGCTCTCTAATGAAATATCGCTGATGACGGCCTTAGGCGGTGGAAATCCTTCACTGTAAGTTGCATATTTTCAATAGTATCTTGCTGTTATAAATTTAATAAATAAAGGTGGCATGGAATATTGTCACGATATAGTGTAAAAG
>CAVFIO010000081.1:0-9441 GCA_963622535.1 Akkermansia muciniphila | reverse complement strand
CAATGAGCCGTCAGGGGATGGCTATGCGGATATAAGGTTCTCTTTAAATGATGACTCCTGTGGGGTGATCATTGAGCTTAAGAGCACTATGGACAAGAACGCGATGCCTGAGCTTGCTAAAGCGGCAATCGAGCAGATAAAAGAGATGCGGTACATAGAAGATTTTGAGGACAGGATGGTGCCTAAGGTATATTGCTACGGCATAGTTTTCTGCAGAAAGGACTGCCAGGTGCAGTGTGAGCTCAAAAAGCTGTAACTGTACATTTGAGCGGTGTAAATGCAGAAATATCTGATCGGTCTCTTTATCCTTACTTTGCTCCTTGTTTTTTTATCAAGGAGCGCATAAAAAAGCGTTATAATCACAGCTGTCAGAAAATTACCGTCTTGACCGTTTTCGATATTATCTTTTACATTTCTTCAAGAAAATCAGCATACTTTATCTTTGTATAACAAATAGATAATTGTGTGCTTGCAGGAAATGTAGCCTGCTGCAACGATGTCTGCAGGAGCACGCAAGAAAGGAGTTGCCGATGTCTAAACAGAATTTTTTTGCCACCTGCCCCAAAGGGCTTGAAAGATTGCTTTTTGATGAGCTTAATGCCATAGGCATGAAGAATGTTCGCGAAACCGTGGCAGGTGTTTCCTTTGAAGGTGAATTTAATGACGGCCTGAAGGCCTGTCTGTGGTCGCGTTTTGCATCACGTGTACTGCTTGAACTCTCAGAATTTGAAGCTCCGTCCGATCTTGAACTCTATATGGGAGCCCTGGGTATTGCCTGGGAAAAATATTTTACCGATCAGGAAACGATAGCTGTTGAGTTTAACGGTACAACCGACGAGATCCGTAATACACAGTACGGTGCCCTGAAGGTTAAGGATGCCGTATGCGACCGTCTGCAAAAGTCCTATGGTGCGCGTCCTGACGTAGACCGTGAAAATCCGGATATCCGTATCTACTGTCATCTTGAGCGCAGGGGAAGGGCAACTGTTGCCATCGATCTCTCCGGCAAGGCGCTGTTAAAGCGTGAGTACTCCCGTCATACAGGTGTTGCTCCGCTAAAGGAGAATCTTGCTGCCGCCATGGTGGTACGCTCAGGCTATGACGGACAGTGCCTGTTTGATCCTATGTGCGGCTCCGGAACCCTTTTAATTGAGGCCGCTTCCATTGCAACAGATACCGCCCCGGGGCTTAAGCGCAGCAGCTACGGCTTCTTTAAGCTAAAGCAGTTTGACGGTGAGTACTGGCGCAGTCTGCTGCAGGAGGCCTCTGACAGATCCAGAGCAGGCTTTGAGCGCTGCAGAAATGAAGGCGTCGAAATTATAGGTTTTGACCGTGACGAGAATATGGTTGAGATCTGTAATGACAATTTACACAAATCAGGCTTCGGTGCTGTTGCCAGATCTCAGATCGGTGATGCGCAGAGTCTTAGCAATCCTTTCTCTGAAGGCAAAAAGATCACCATCGTTACCAATCCTCCCTATGGCAAGAGAATGGGTAACTTCAATGAGCTCATTGCTCTTTACACGGCTCTTGGTGATGGCTTCAAGCGGGTCTTCAAGGGAGCACGCGCTGCGGTAATTTCAAGCTCTGCCGAGCTTCTGTCATGCCTGAGACTGCACGCAGACAGGGTATACCACCTCTTCAACGGTGCCCTTGAGTGTCAGCTGCGTGTCTTTGATATCGATACTAAGGATGAGCTTTCTGATAAGGAGGAGCGCAGTGCAGAAATTGCCAGGGATTTTTCTAACCGTTTAAGAAAGAATCTTGCCTATATGAAAAAGTGGGCTGCAAATACTCACACTGATGCCTACCGTATCTATGATGCCGATGTTCCTGAGTATCCTGCGGCTGTTGACTGCTATGGTGATTATTATGTCATTCAGGCCTATGCGCCAAAGGACAGGGTAAATGACCGTATCCACAAGCGCCGTGTGCTCGATATGATTTCTGCAACGGTTGCAGTAACCGGTGCCCCCGGTGCTAATGTCATCTTAAAGAGCCGTGAGATTCAGCACGGTGATGAGCAGTATGAAAAGGCTGAAGACCAGAAAAACAACTTCATGACGGTAAATGAGGGAGATTTGAAGTTCAGGGTGAATCTTGAGGACTATCTGGATACCGGTCTTTTCCTCGATGCCCGCATTATCCGTGACAAAATCATGAAAAAGGCTCAGGGCAAGCGCTTTTTAAATCTCTTTTGCTATACAGGATCTGCCACAGTGGCAGCCTGTGCAGGAGGTGCCAGTGAGACTCTGAGTGTGGATATGAGCCGTACCTATCTTGAGTGGGCGCGTGAAAACCTCGAGTTAAACGGGATCAGCAGGGATAATAACCGGCTGCTGCAGGCAGATGTGCTGTCCTGGATTGCTCAGGATCATCAGGAGAAATTTGATCTTATCTATGTTGATCCTCCTACGTTCTCAAATTCAAAGCGTATGAAGGGCAGCTTTGATGTAAAAAGAGATCAGGTGGCACTTCTGTCATCACTTACCAGCTTCTTTGAGGATCAGGGTGACATCATATTCTGCAATAACTGCCGTAATTTCAGGCTTGATGAAAGCTTATCCGATTACGGCTTTGAGGTTGAGGATATCTCAAAGGCTACCCTTCCGCGTGATTTCAAGCGTAATGAGAAGATCCATTCATGCTTCTATCTGCATTTTGACAGATCAAAGATGCTTAAGGAGCCGCAGAAGCTTGAGGCCGCACCTGCACCTAAGTGGCAGCGTGAGGTGATTTCAGCCCGCAAGGATAACTCTGAGAGCTCTGAAAAGGTGCATTCAAGTGTTTATGGCAAAGCTGTTCGCGGCGGTAAATTCGGCGATCGCAGATATGATATGAAGCATGATCGCAGTGCAGGTAATGAGGCTCAGGGCTTTGAACATAGAGACAGGGACTATGCTCCGTTAAGCCTGAACCGTGACCGATCGTTTAATACCATCAGAACTGACCGCAGCGATAATAAATTCAAGCGTGATGATCGCTCTGATAAAAAACGCAGCGGCTTTGGCGGCAGAGTGCGCGCCTTTGAACAGCGTGACGGTGGACGTGAAGATAATTCCCGCTTTGAAAATCATGAGGGAAGACGTCGATTTGAGCACTCTGACAGAGTCTTTGGACGCGGAGCGCCACGCGGTAATACGCGTGATGAGACTCCCAGGAGCACCGGACGTGTCTGGGGACCTGATGGTATTAAGGATATCAAATGAGCCTTATAACTATTATGGATGCAGGCCTTGCCTATGGTGCAGAGCAGCTGCTGGACGGGGCTAATCTCAGTATTGAAGAGCATGATCGTATCTGCCTTGTAGGCCGTAACGGTGCAGGTAAATCCACTCTTTTAAAGGTAATAGCAGGACTGCGCGAGCTTGATGACGGTCGCATGATCACCAGGACCGGGCTTAAGATCTCCATGCTTCCTCAGGATCCTCCGCAATATGCAAGCGGTACAGCCTACTCCTTGGCAGCCTCAGGGTTGCCGGTGGTAGGTGAGGCCCTAGCCCAGTTTTCCTTGACGGATGATCCTAAAAAACAGATTGAGCTTGCTGCATTTATTGAGTCTCATGACGGATGGAGCAAGGATGCAGTGGTGCGTAAGGTGCTTTCAACCCTGGGACTTGAGCCTGAGCAGAGTCTGGTGGGCTTGTCAGGAGGCTGGAGACGAAAGGCAGCTTTAGCAGCTGCTCTGGTTTGCGAGCCTGAGGTGCTGCTTCTGGATGAGCCTACCAACCATCTGGATATCGAAACCATCTCCTGGTTTGAAGAATGGATAGCATCCTTTCCAGGCACTATTATATTTATCACTCATGACAGAGCCTTTGCTGATGATTGCGCCACAGCCATAGTTGAGCTTGACAGAGGCAAGCTTTATTCATATCCGGGATCCTTTACCAGATATCTTGAGCTTCGTGAGGAGCGCTATCGTATGGAGGATCTGGCAAATAAGGAATTTGACAGAGTTCTGGCCGAGGAGGAGGCCTGGATACGCCGCGGGGTCAAGGCCCGTCTTGCCCGCAATGAAGGAAGAGTCCGCGATCTTGAGGAAATGCGCCGTCAGCGTGCTCTGCGCCGTGACCGTCAGGGACGGGCGGTGATGCAGATCAATGAGGCTGACAGATCCGGCAATATAGTGTTTGAGCTTCGTGATATCTGCGTAAATTATGAAGGGCAGGAGCTCATAAAGCCCTTTAATGCCACAGTAATGCGCGGTGACAGAATAGGTATAGTAGGTCCCAACGGCTGCGGCAAGACCACGCTTATTTCCGTCATCATGGGACTTTTAAAGCCTGATCATGGCTATGTGCGTACCGGAATGGGCGTTCAGTATCAGTATTTTGATCAGTACCATGAGCAGCTCTATCCCCAAAAAAGTGTTGCCGATAATGTAGCTGACGGTCACAGCGAGGTTACCATCAACGGTAAGAGCAAGCATGTGATTTCATATCTTGCATCATTCTTATTTACAGGACGCCGTGCCCGCTCTCCGGTGTCGGTGCTTTCAGGTGGTGAAAAGAACCGTCTGCTTCTGGCAAAGCTTTTTGCAAAGCCGTCAAATGTGCTCATTATGGACGAGCCTACTAACGATCTTGATCTGGAGACTCTTGATCTGCTCGAGGATCTTATTGCAGGATATCCCGGAACGGTGATTGTAATTTCACATGACAGACGGTTTATAGATAAGGTTGCAACTGAGACCTGGGTGTTCAACGGTGACGGAACCATCGAGGATATAGTAGGTGGCTGGAGTGATGTGCTTGCCTATTATGCGCGTATCGGCAGAAGCTTAACACGCAGGATAAAAAACAGTCAGGATGAAAAACCTGCCAGGGCCGCCCCTGATAAGAAAAATGAGCAGGAGGGGGCAAAAAAACGCAGCGGTCTGTCCTTTACCCAGCAGCATGAGCTTGAGGCACTGCCGCAGAAGGTGGAAAAGCTTGAGGCAGAGATCATGGCGCTTGATGAAAAGCTTGCCTCTCCTGATCTGTACAAGTCAGGACCTGATGAGGCCGTATCTTTGAACAGGGAGCGTGACGGACTGCAGCAGCAGCTTGACAGTTTATATGAGCGCTGGGAAGAACTTGAGTCCTTAGGAGTCTGAGATGTTTACAAACAGTATTTACGATCTTCATACCCATTCAACCGCGTCAGACGGAGCTTTAACTCCTGCAGCCCTGGTTGAACGTGCCGCATCACGCGGTATTAAGGTGATGGCACTTACCGATCATGACTGTGTTCTGGGAGTTGAAGAGGCACAGATAGCAGGTAAGAAAGCCGGGGTACAGGTTCTGGCAGGCTCCGAGCTTTCAATTACCTGGAATAACATGCAGATCCATATTGCAGGGCTGTTTATGGATATTCATTCACCAGAGCTTTGCGAGTATCTTAAAAATCAGCGTGTACGCAGAGTTGAGCGCGCGAAGGCTATTGCAGAAAAGCTTGAGCGTCAGGGAATTCACAATGCCTATGAGAGAACTCTTGCTATGGCTGGTGAGAATGCCAATATTACCCGCGGCTCCTATGCCCGTTTTCTGTTTTCAATCGGACAGGCTCAGTCAACAGATGATGCTTTCAATGCCTATCTTAAAAAAGGCAAGAGCTGCTATGTGAAAACTCAATGGCCTGATATTGCTGCAGCAGTTGCTGTCATCAGGGCCTCAGGCGGTATTGCAGTTCTGGCTCATCCCAAGCGTTATCTCCTGACTAACACCAGGCTGCGTGCACTAATTGAGGACTTCAAGGCAGCAGGCGGAGAGGCTATGGAGGTATCATCATGCTCCCAGTCCCCATCTGAGCGTGATTATCTTGCCAAGCTTTCCTTGCATTATGATCTTATGGCATCTTTGGGATCTGATTTTCATCAGGAGCTCTCCTACAGGGATTTAGGTCGGGGACTGGCGCTTCCGTCTGAGGTAAAACCTGTTTACAAATGCTCTCAGGCACAGGCTCTGGGGATAGCAGATTTAGGTCAGTAGTACAGCCTTGTCACGCATTGCCTGCAGACTGGTGCAGGTGATGAAAAATTCAGACAGTCAGGCTTTTTTAAAAAGACGGAAAATAAAAAAAGCACGCAACAGCTCTTAAGGTGAGCGTGCTTTATGCATCAAGAAGAAAAAAAATGGTAGCAGAATACATAACAATTCATCCTGATAATCCGCAAAAGCGTTATATATCCTCGGTATGTCAGATATTACAAAAAGGCGGAGTCGGTGTAATCCCTACAGATTCAGCTTATGCACTGGTGTGCATGGTAGGCCAGAAGAATGCCGTGGAGCGCATTGCCAGAATAAGACAGATAAGCAAAACGCATAACTTTACCTTGCTTACCCGTGATCTCTCCGAGCTTTCTGTGTATGCTCACGTGGATAACACTATGTTCCGCCTCATAAAAAACAATATTCCCGGGGCATATACCTTCATTATGGCTGCAACAAAAGAGGTGCCGCGGCGTCTGATGAATGAAAAGCGCCGTACCATCGGACTTAGAGTTCCTGATAATGCCATTGTGTCGGCTCTTTGCGAGGAATTAAACGAGCCTCTGATGAGCTGCACTCTGATCATGCCTGATGAGGAGGAGCCTGAGTCTGATCCGGTATCAATTCATGAGAAGCTCGGTAAGATGGTGGATGTCATCGTCGATGGCGGCATTGTTGAGCCAAGACCTACAACAGTCATCCGCTTTGATGATGACGGCATGCCGGTCGTAAGACGTGTAGGTGCAGGTGATCCCGCTCCGTTTGAAAGCTAGAGGAGAATATATGAAGTGTGTCAGTGCAGCTGCAGCCGTAGCCTTCGTCTTATTTTTTTCCCCGGTATCTCTGGCTGCGGAGTATGAGGATGCTCTAACAGATATTGAGGATATGAAAGCTCAGGATGTCAGTGATGACGATGATCTTGATGCTCAGCATAGGATGGATCTTCAGCGCAACCGTCAGCAGACGCTTGATAAAAACCGTGCACGTCTACGTCAGGAATTGCAGCATTCGGCAGCTCTCGATAAGCAGGCTGATGCCAGGAATAACCTCGATAAGGTCGATCCCTCGCTTGCGGAGTTTCGCAGGCAGAATGCAAAGCGTACCTATCAGGAGCGCGGCCGCAATGAGCTTCTGACCTCAGGGGATGCTACAGTTGATGCCAAGGTCATTTCAGAGTGGGCGCGTGAGCAGAGACTGCGCAATGATGAGGAAAGCAACCGTCGCATGCAGGAGGAGCTTAGAAAGCGCTATCCTGCAACATCTGCAGCTCAGGCCATCAACGGCTGGTCTGAAGGTGAGGATATTACTGACAAGCGTGCCGAGGCGCGTAAAATACTGCGTGAGCGCTCAGAGCAGATGAGAAAAAATGAGGAATAACAGCCTTTTGCAGGCTTTGCAGGATCAGGGAATATCTTCCCCGCATGCATGCGGGGAAGTGTATAAAACAGAGCTGCTGCCTAATTCTTAATCCCGTCATCACGCAATAATACGGTAGATGTGAGATCAAGTCTTCTGCTGCAGGGGATTGTTACAAAGTAGCCGCTGCCTGGTGCCACATCTACTCTCTGACCCTTTTTCTCATCACGCATATCTGATGCATCAAGATCAAAAAGTCCGTCGCTCGTAAAGAGTCGCAGACGGCTCGTGCTTTCAAAGCGGTTTTTAACTGCAATATGTAAAAGTCCGTCATCATCCTGTGAGGTGATGGCACCTGTTACCTGGAAGCGGCCGGGGGTCGGTGAATTGGTCTCATAATCCTGAGTTTCATCAGGACGGTGAGGCTCCAAAAGTGCGGTGGTATAGCCGCGGGAGGGAATGGAATTTACCAGCTCCCATGATTCATCAGGGATCTCCAGTCCGCTTTCAATGGCATCAATTGCCATACGGTAGGCGCGCGTGATGGCTCCTACATAGAAGGCAGATCTGGAGCGACCTTCAATCTTCAGGGAGTCAACACCGATGTCGATGAGCTTTTTAAGCACGGGCAGTGCACACAGATCGCGTGAGTTCATCAGGTAGGTGCCGTGGCAGTCCTCCTCAGCGCTCATCCATTCACCGGGATGATTCTGACTGTCCTCAAGCTCGGCTTTCAGGCAGAGCTCATCATCAGGTACAAAGCCTTGGGCATTAGATGTGGCTGCATGAATATTGCGTACCTTGAAGGGCCAGCGGCAGGAGTTGTTGCAGGCACCGGTGTTGGCATCGCGGCGGGCAAGCAGACCTGAGATCAGGCAGCGGCCGGAGACTGCGATGCATAAGGCACCGTGAACGAAGACCTCAAGCTCACAGTCCGGGCATTCATTACGTATCATTTCAATTTCTGAAATGGGGAGCTCACGGGCGAGGATACAGCGTGACACACCGTTTTTCTGCCAGAATTTCACTGTACCTGCATTGACCGTGTTGGCCTGAACGCTTAAATGTACGGGGATCTCAGGACACAGATCACGGGCCTGCATGATAAGGCCCGGATCTGCCATGATGAAGGCATCAGGCTTTAGCGCAGCCACTTCCTTTAGAGACTGACCGAAACTTCCTGAGCTTAAGCGACGCATGTGCGGTATTGCATTAAGCACTGCATAGAACTTTCGTCCGGCCTTATGCGCCTCTTCTATTCCCTTTTGAAAATCATCTCTGGTAAAGCCGTTGCCGCGTACGCGCAATGACCATCTGGGGACTCCTGCATAGATGGCATCGGCACCATAGGTGATTGCATAATGCAGATTCTCAGGTGATCCTGCCGGGGACAGTAACTCAATGCTCACAGTCGAAAATCTCCAAAATACGCTCTACCAGATCGTCAAGCAATGCTCCTTGCAGCACCAGATGAGCCTGAAGATTGGCCGCCTGATCATCTGCCTTTTCTGGAAGATTCTTTTCAAGATAGAGATCTGTAGGTTTGATCCTCTTTAGTGCCAGATCCGAGGTTAACACCAGTGACAGGGCATCGGTATAGAGCAGCTGCAGCTCATTTACCACTTTACCTGCCTCAATGTGCACCATAATCTCATCTGAGCTTAAGTCTTCACGGGATACTCTGACCACACCGCCTTCATCATCGGTGCTTTTGAGCACCACATCAGTTCCGAGGGTAAAGCCCTGAGGAATTTCAGACTTTGAAATCCAGGAGGTCAGTCTGTCCTCAACTGCACAGCGGGGCTGCAGCACCTTGGCAGGAAAGGAGACAAATGCCTCACGCAGCATAGCCACTACCTTTTCAGCTCTTTTTGCAGATGAGGCAGAGACTACCAGGAATTTCTTTTCAGGCTGCACATAGGCCAGGATATCGCGACGGGTGGCAAAGGCCTGGGAGAGCAGTTTTCCGGTAATAGCAGTCTTCAGAGCCTCTTTTTCATTTTTTCTGAGCTCACGCTGAAGCTCTGCTTCTTTCTGCTCAATGAGGTTATCTAGCTCGGTACGGATCACGGATGCAGGCAAAAGCTTGGTCTCTTCGATAAGACGGCAGAAA
>CAVFIO010000080.1:0-9597 GCA_963622535.1 Akkermansia muciniphila | reverse complement strand
TCTCCCAGGTCTTTGTATCCTCGTTATAGAAACACACAAATCCTGTAGGCTTTCCATCCTTGACAGAAATCAGATACTGCTTTTTAGACTTTCGCGAAAAACGCACCTCTGTCGGATTGCCCTCGGCATCCATCTCAGGACCATCAGCGAGATAATAGAATTTAGGAGACAATCTGTCACGGAAACGCTTAAGCTCTGAAACCAAAGGAGCCCTGGTTTCGCGTACCTTAGGGAAATTATGTGCTGCCAGAAATATACCGGCTGCACCGTCTCGTAAAACAAAATGCGCACCCTCTGCTGCACACGGAAGCTCTGGCAAATCAACAGGATCCTCTTCTGGAGGAGCTACCTGACCTGACTTTAAGATCTTACGGGTATTCCCACAGTCCTTATTGGTGCAGGCCATGTATTTGCCAAAACGGCCCTCCTTTAGCACCATAGTGCCGCCACAGCGGTCACATGTGATCTCAGGTCCCTTTTCAATCTCTGAAGAAAAATCACCATCTACCAGCTCATTACCGTCGCATTTTGGAGAGCCGCAGATATAGATCTTTGTGTGATCATCGATGAGATAGGCATTCATAACCGAGCCGCAGATCGAACAGCGGGGAGCATTGCGCAGAAGCTCAGCCTCCTGCTCCTCGGTTAAATTCTTGCCCTTGCTATCAACTGCCTTAAGATTTAAGGTTTTCTTGCAGCGATCGGTGGCTGCTACTGTTTTATCATAGTAGCCAAGGCAGGATAGGAATACACCTGTCTTACCTGACTGAATGGCCATATGGTACTTGCCACACTCAGGACACATCAGCTTGGTCTCAATAGGATGATTTTCCGGCATACCGCCATCCTTGGCAGGACGCTCGGCATCCTGAAGAGTCTTTTCAAAATGATCGTAGAAATCATCTAAAGACTGCTCCCAGTCAGCACTTCCCTGAGCGATCTCATCTAGCTGATCCTCAAGCTTGGCAGTAAATTTCGGATCCATAAGTGAGGTAAAGGAATAGCGCAATCTGTCAGTTACGATCTCACCCATGGGCTCAGCGTAGAACCTGCCGTGATCGATCTTTACATAGCCTCTATCCTGAATGGTAGAAATAATGGCCGCATAGGTCGAAGGACGTCCGATACCGTCCTTCTCAAGCTGACGCACCAGAGTAGCCTCTGAAAAACGGGCAGGAGGCTGAGTAAAGTGCTGCAGAGGATTAATCTTCAAGAGCTGCAGAATCTCGCCTTCATTTAAATCCGGCAAGAACACATCATCCTGTTTTCCTGCAGACCATACCCTGCGGAAACCATCAAAAAGCACATGGCGGCCATTAGCCTTTAAAAGATAATCACCGGCCTCAACGCTTACGGTCGAGCTTTCAAAAATACAATCTGCCATCTGGCAGGCAAGGTAACGGGCATAGATAAGCTTGTACAAACGCTCCTCATCCCTGTCGAGTCCTGCAGGATCTATTTCAGGATGAGAGGGACGGATGGCCTCGTGAGCCTCCTGCGCGCTTTCCTTTGACTGATAGTAATTAGGCTTTTGCGGTACATATCTGTCACCAAAGCTCTTGCCGATGATACTGCGTGCAGCATCAATAGCGTCAGCTGACAGATTCACACTGTCAGTACGCATATAGGTAATAAAGCCGCGCTCATAAAGATGCTGAGCCACATTCATGGTCTTTTTAACACTAAAGCCCAGACGCTGGTTTGCAGTCTGCTGCAAGGTTGAGGTGGTGAAAGGAGGATTGGCGTGAGCCCTCTGCTCCTTTGATTCAATCGATGCAACCTTAAAGATACTTTGCTGCAAGACACTTACGACATTGTCAGTTTCAGCCTTGTTATGAAGCGCAAGCTTTTTGCCCTTAAAGGATGCAAGCTCCAGGGCTAAATCACCTCCTCTTGAGGTTCTGGTATCAACTCCAACGGTCCAGTACTCCTCAGGTCTGAAGGCTCTTATTTCACGTTCTCTGTCAACGATAAGCTCAACTGCAACTGACTGTACACGACCTGCGGAAAGCCCTCTTGCTACCTTCTTCCACAAAAGCGGAGACACCATAAAGCCTACAACACGATCTAAAAAGCGTCTTGTCTGCTGAGCCTTAACCATATTCATATCAATACGGCCCGGATTTTCAAAAGCCTTGGCTATAGCTTTTTTGGTGATCTCAGGATATTTAACACGCAGATATTTGTCATCACTGCCGCCCAGAACCTCGCGCAGATGCCAGGCAATAGCCTCTCCCTCGCGGTCCAAGTCGGTTGCAAGATAGATTTTATCTGCTGTTTTGGAAAGCTTTTTCAGCTCGGCAACAACCTTTTCCTTGCCGGGCATGATCTCATAATCAGCCTTCCAGTGATTGGTAGGGTCAATCCCCATACGTGTAAACAGAGCCTTATTCTTATCCTCGGCAGTCTTCTTACGCGTAGTTTTTTTAGTCGCCGCAGCCTTTTCTGCACTGCTTGCTGCAGATGGCAGATCCCGGATATGACCGACAGAAGCCTTAACAATATAATCGCTTCCCAGATATCCGTTGATAATGCTTGCCTTGGAGGGAGACTCCACAATCACCAGCGACTTTCCCATACATAATCCTTATTGTGCCTTGCACCATATACAAAAGACGGCGAACCGTCTTTTCAAAGTTAATGTAAATTCTTTTGTGACAGCATGCGTGTGTCAAGCTCATCAGCTACAGCACTGACCAGTGCCTTTGCAGAAAAGAGCTTTAAAATCTTCTGAAGCTTGGACTGCTTCTCCTGCTCATCCCAGGATATTGCCACGGCAGAGCCGGAGGTAAGCTCACATCTTGCAGCAATATAGTCATCAGAGGTCATGATCTCGTCAACAAGTCCGCGCTCTTTGGCATCCTCTGCAAGCCAGTGCTCGCCGGTTGCAATCTTTTCAATATCAAGATCTGGACGGTAACGGGATACAACAGCTTTAAAGCGCTGATGAACAGCCTCAAGCTCACTTTGAGTCTTCTCAATACCCTCTTTGGTATTTTCACCTAAAACTGTAACCGTACGCTTATACTTTCCTGCAGTGATCTGCTCATAGTCAACATCATGCTTCTTTAAAACCTTATTAAAGTTAGGCAGAGACATAACTACACCTATTGATCCTATATAGGCAAAGGGGGCTGCGACGATCTTCTCACCTACACAGGCCATAAGGTAACCGCCGGAGGCTGCCACCTCATCGACACACACGGTCAGATGAATGCCACGCTCACGGATCCTTACAAGCTCGGATGAGGCCAGGCCGTAGGTGTTTACCATGCCGCCCGGGGAGGTAAGTCTCAGCACCACCTCATCCTCTGCTGTGGCGCAATCCAGCACGGCATCAATCTCACGGCGCAGTGCATCATTGCCGCTGGCCTTGACATCACCGTCATAATCTAAAACATAAAGATTTCTCGGGCAGAAGGTACCTTCAGCACGGGTCCTGGTGATCTTCTCCTGACGGGCGATTTCAGCTTTAACCATCTCCTCATGCTCGGATTTTTGCAATTCCTTTTCTTTCTTCTTCTTGGCCTTTTTTGACTTCTTTGAAAGCTTGCCGTCATTTTGAGCCATCTCCTGCTCATCGCGCAGCTCATCATCAGTCAACACTTTGGTATCAGCCAGAGCTTTCTTAATGAAATTTTTGCGGCTTAGCTGATATTTAAGCAGGGGAACGACAGTTAAAGTGCCATCATCATCGCCTTCACTTTCAATCTTAAGCCCAGACTTTTTCTTTTTGCCCTTAAGCCTGGAGCCTATGAGCATCAGGACAGGCACTGCTGCAATAGCAGCAAGAGTTACCACCTTGATCACAAACATTAACCATTCAATAAACATCAATAATCCTTATTTATTCTTCCTTATGGGTACGTCTGGCATTTTTTTCATCGAGGGCCTTCTGACCTGACGGCGTAAGCTTGATACCGCTTTCTAAAAGCTCGATATAACGCTGCTTGTACAGATTGCCGACAGCCTTTTTAAAGCGTCCCTTGGACATATGCAGAAAATCCTCGATATCCTCTGCAGGCGACTTGTCGTTAAAACCTAAAAATCCGCCTGAGCTCTCTAAAATCTTCATAAGCTCAGAGGCTGCATGCTCGGTCCCGCCGACACCCGGCTGCTGCAGGGAAACATCCAGACGTCCATCCGGACGCACTGACAGCACGAAGCCCTCATACCTCTTACCGATATGGATCTCACCTTTTTCGTTTTCCTTGTACATAAGGCCGTAGACTTCGTCGTTCACAATAGCCTTATAGCCAAGCGGAGTTCTTGAAACAGGTACCAGGGTCACTCTCTGGAAGCGCCTGTAGCTGTCACGTTTTTCAGGCACATCACGGATATAGCGGTTATAGCGCTGAGTACCGAACAGTCGGCCCTGATCGTCCATGGCCACATATACCATGACGCTCTGCCCTACCTCAAACATGCTGCGCTGCTCTGAAATAGGAACAACCAGCTCCTTGGGAATTCCCAGATCCATGTACACCGTACCGCAATCAATATCGGTCACGCGCAATCGTCCGGTCATGCCAAGCTCCAGATAAGGATGGCGCGCAGTTGCCAGTACTCTGCCTCCGTCCTTAAACAGAAAGACGCGTAGCTCCTGACCTTTTTCTATATCCTTAGGAAGCTGTGAGCGCGGTACAAAGAGTTCACCAAACTCTCCACCATCGATGAATGCACCCTGATCAGTTATCTGTGTGATCTCACGCCTGATCATATGTCCCAGCATTACCTCATCACTCATTTATTACTCCGCTAAAAGATAAGTCCTTTTTTTACTCTAATTTGAAAATTTACAAAATGCAAATATGCAGAGCGAAAGGAAAGATGATGATGCAAGTGTTTTAGGGCTTAAATAAAGAAAAAGCCGTCGTACTGACGGCTTAAAAAATTTTTTTGCTATCTAATTAGATACGGAGGAAATCAACGTGAATGATAGCTTCAGAAACAGGGTGGCGCTGGATTTCAACAGGCTTAACCTTGATGGACTGACCGTCTAATACGATCACGGTCTCAGAATAGAACTCATCCTTGAGAGCTGCAAGAATAACCTTCTTGGCATCTAAGGTGATGGAGATAGCAGGCTCTTTACCACCGGTAATAACAGCAGGAACCTGTTCAGCACGACGAAGGCGGCGGCTCGCACCTTTCCCCAGGTCAGTGCGGATAGTTGCATTTAATTCAATTGCCATGATATTTTTCTCTTTAAAATTTATAACTAACTGCCAGGACGCGACCTTCCTGACAGCGTGCGCGATTATATCAGAACTCATAGAGCTTTGCACATAAAAGGCAGATTTTAGCTAAAATCGTTGTTCTTTCTTGAAGACTCAATCAAAACACAGCATGTCCGCGCTATACTCTCTGGAAATTTATCCTACTATTTAGAGCACCTCATGGATCAGAATTATATAAGACCTACCAAAGATGAGTCCTTTATGGAAATTGCTCAGGCAGTTTCCATGCGCTCTACCTGTCTGCGCCGCCGTTACGGAGCAGTAATCGTTTCAAAGGACGGACGTATCGTTTCAACAGGTTATAACGGAGCCCCGCGCTGCCGTCAGAACTGTACCGATCTTAGAGTATGCCTCAGAGATAAGCTCAAAATCCGTCCCGGGACTCACTATGAGCTATGCAGATCGGTGCATGCTGAAGCCAATGCCATCATCAACGGCAATCCCCTGGATATAGTCGGCGGAACCTTGTACCTTGCAGGAACTGATGCAAAAACAGGTGAGGCCTCAATACAGAACCGCCCCTGTGCCATGTGTGAGCGTCTGATTTTAAATGCCCAGCTAGCCCGTGTGGTACTGCGCGATCAGGACGGAAAGCTGCAAAGTCTTGATCCGCATAACTGGCCTGATGATACCCCAGATAATATTTCCCCTGAGCTTGTAAAAGAGCTTGAACGTGAAGCAAGGATCACATCTCAAAATGATTAAAGACACCGATGTATTTAATAACTTTAAGGCCTTAATCTTTGATTTGGACGGGACTCTCATCGACTCTGAGCCCTATCATCTCAAGGCCTGGAATGAAATTTTGTCTTCTCTTTCCATGCCTCCTATGACCTACGAGTACATTCTAAGTGTAGGAGGCATCAAATCATCAAAGATCTGCGCCATGATGTGTGAGGCGGCAGGCAGAAAGGATATCGATCCTGAAAGCACGGCAAGGCGTAAGACTCAGCTTTATATTGAAAAGTACATGCAGGATGTACCGCTTTTTGACGGCATTGCCCGCTACCTCAAGGAAGGCTATGAAAAAGGCCTGAGGATCGCCGTTGCAACAGGCTCCCAGCTTCCTGAAACCAGAGAGCTCCTAAAGCGTCATGGCCTTCTGCCTATGGTTGGAGCAATTGTAAGCTCTGATCAGGTACAAAACTGCAAGCCTGCACCTGATACCTATCTCATTGCCGCAGAGCGTATCGGAGTTGCTCCTGGTGAATGTGTAGTCTTTGAGGATACCAATGTAGGTCTTCAGGGAATTAAAAACGCCGGCATGACTGCAATTCAGGTCAAGGGAGGCAGGATCCTGTCAGACTTCATCAGGCCCTGACAGCGGACCTTCATTCTTCATAACAAGACGGGGTCTTAAGGCCCCGTTTTTTTTGCTAACTGCTTGTTTGCCAGGCATTTAATCGCTAAGCTTAGGCTCCATCCAGGCAGGACGTTCATTTATCTTATCCGGATCATAATTACGTCTGTCATCACTGTTCATATCAGAAATGGTTGACAGATCTCCCTGGGATAACTCAAAGTCAAAGAGCTCACTGTTTTCCTTAATACGTTCAGCTCTTACAGACTTAGGGATCACCGCCACTCCTCTTTGAAGATCCCAGCGTAACAGGATCTGAGCTGGCTTTTTATGGTAGTACTCACACATCCCCACCAGACGGGGATCATCAATGAGTAACCGTCCGGCACCACCTAAGGGAGAATAGGCCTCCACCAGAATATTCTTCTCACGGCACCAGTTTGTAAGATGCTCTTCAGTATTGGCAGGATGGATCTCCATCTGATTTACCTGTGGAACAGCGGCTCCTCCTGACAGCAGAGTCTCCAGATGATGGATCTTGAAATTAGAAACACCTATAGCCTTGCACAATCCCTCACGCTGCAGCTCCTCTAAAACACCGTATGCATCCTCAAAGCCCGCAAACGGCCAGTGCAGCAAAAAGAGATCGACATAATCAAGGCCCATGCGCACTAAAGAATTCTTAAGCCCGGTGCGCGGATCCTGATAGTCTGTCTTCCAAAGCTTGGTGGTGACAAAAATCTCCTCTCTATTGACTCCGGAGGCTCTGATCCCCTCTCCCACGCTTTTTTCATTTGAATACACGCGCGCAGTATCAATCATCCGATAACCGCATTGCAAGGCTGTCTTTACTGCATTGACAGTCACCTCACCCTGGGGACAGTGAAAAACACCAAGGCCCAGCACCGGCATTTTGACACCGTTATTCAAGGTAAAGGCTGATTTTAATGAAAGCTCCATATTCTCTCCAGGCAATCATTTACCGTTTAAAGTTATGACTATACAGGATCTGCAGTAAACATCTGAGCATAGGCTTTTTTCATAACCTCAGCTCCGTTGTCCTGACCTAAATTTTCAGACAGATAGCGCCGGTAGCGACGGGACAGCGGCACTGAATTAAATAAATTTAAGAAATGCTGTCCCATATGCCTGAACCTGTTGCCCTCTTTTTCATACTGAGTACAAAGAGCACAGGCCTTATCAAAGATCTGCTCTCTGCTTTGAACTGCAGCACCGTCACCGAAGATCTCCTTATCAACACAAGCCATGATATAGGGATCATCAACACAGGCTCTGCCAAGCATCACGCCGTCAACATGCTGAAGGTGCATGAGACAGTCACTGATGGTAACAATACCACCGTTAATGGTGATGGCAAGCTCAGGAAAATGCTTTTTTAAATTCCATACACGCTCATAATCAAGCGGTGGCACCGTACGGTTCTCCTTAGGAGACAAGCCGTTTAACCAGCACTTTCTGGCATGCACGATGATATGCCTGCAGCCTGCCTCATAGATGGTGCCGATAAGCTCATGGGTAAAATCCACGCTGTCAAGATCATCTACCCCGATCCTGGTTTTGACTGTAACCGGAACTGAGACAGCCTCGCTCATTGCCCTAAAGCAGCTGGCAATATGCTTTGGATCTTTCATCATGACGGCACCGAAGGCTCCGGACTGTACCTTGTCAGAGGGGCAGCCGGCATTTAGATTGATGACATCATAGCCTGCTTTCTCTCCGCATTTTGCAGCATAGGCCAGGGCCTTCTCATCAGAGCCTCCAAGCTGCAAAGTTATGGGTGTTTCAACCTCGGTGAAATCCAGAAGACGCAGCTTGCCGTGCGTGATGGCATCAGCTGCAATCATTTCGGTATAAAGCATCGCGCGGGAGGTATAAAGCCTCGCCGCGCGTCTGAATGCTGAGTTGGTGACGTCGACCATGGGCGCCACCGAAAATCTGTCAGCCTCTAAAAAAGCATTTGCAATCAAGCCTGTCCATGCTCCCTGTCAAAGAAGGAGTTGTCTGTCTTAACCCCCTCAGGCAACCATTTTTTGGCAAAGAACGGCAACGTACAGGTCATAGAGGCGATGGTTGATAACAAGCCCCTGGCATGATCCTCATCCGGATTTTTAAGATAATTTGCAATGCTGACACCGGCCTTTTGCAAATCCTTGGGCTTTAAGCCGCGGGTTGTGGCAGAGAGCACTGAAAAACGCACTGAATCAAACTTCACATGAGGATCAGAGGTATTTACAGTTGCATAGCGCACGCCTACATTACAATCTGCAAGCAGCTCTTGAGCTCCACGGGCCGAGACGGCGGTATTTTTCATGTCGATCATGACAAAATGCGACTGGGTGCCTGGTCCGATAATCGTCATTCCGCCCTCACGCAGTCCCTGCTCCAGGGCCTTTGCATTTTCTATGACAGCATCAGAGTAATCTTTGTATAAATCAGTACCCATCTCATGTACACGGGCAGACAGGGCTGACAACTGAGCTGTAAGCAAACCTATATGTCCTGAGGTCATCACTGCTCTGTCAATGGCACCACCTAACTCGTCCTTAGATAAAATGACTGAGCATTGAGGTCCCTGCATAGCACCGTGCACGGTGAAGGTGACAACATCTGCATAAGGCACAGGAGATGACAGACGACCTGCGGCAATCAGGCCTGCTGTCTGAGAAATATCACACCACAAAAGCGCATCAGCATCCCTTGCAATCTTAGCCAGACGCTCATAATCAATAGCCTGCGGATAATTCACAGGAGAGAGAATAATCAGATGCGGCTTGCACTCTCTGGCAGTCTTCTCAATATCATCATAGTTCAATTCCTGCTTTTGCGGATCGATACCGAAGTTCACAAAACGGAATACCAGATTCTCGCTGTTGCAGTGCTCCTTCTTGCGTAAATCCAGAGACATGACCACATCGCCACGCCTGGTTAACGCCTGAAACACCACACGGGAGGCTGCTTCAATATTCAAGGTACGGATATTGGCATGCTCTGCCCCGAAAAGACGGCAGATACGATCAGCAGTTAAGGCCTCCAGAC
>CAVFIO010000079.1:0-9996 GCA_963622535.1 Akkermansia muciniphila | reverse complement strand
CTAAACTGTGTACATCTGTCTGACGAAACGGCAATTTTGATAAAGAAAGATGGGAGCTTAAAAAAAATCAGGACTGGTAAAAAAAGTTACAGCCATTAAAAAGCAGGCGTCTCTTATACATGAGCCTGCCTTTTGTACAGGAAATCCTATTTAGAACACGACGGTCTTATTACCGTGGACAAAGACCTTCTCATCTAGGATCTTATTTACAGCACGCAATAAAACCATCTGCTCAACATCGTGACCGGCCTTGGCAAGAGTTTCGGGATCATAACGATGATTTACCTTAATTACATCCTGCTCAATGATAGGACCTTCATCAAGATTGTCTGTCACAAAGTGAGCTGTGGCACCGATAAGCTTCACGCCACGGGTAAATGCCTGATAATAAGGCTTAGCACCCATGAATGCCGGCAGGAAGGAATGGTGAATATTTACCAGAGTACCCATCTTAAAGTGACGAATAAACTTAGGCGACAGGATGCGCATGTATTTTGCCAGGATCACCAGATCAGGCTTTGAGGCATCGATTGCATCTAAGATCTTTTGCTCCTGCTCCTCACGCGAAAAATCTGCATTTTCAAAGCAGGTAAAAGGTACACCGAATTTCTCAGCCAGGCCTCTTAAATCCTCATGATTACCGATGATTGAAACGATATCGGCATTCAGTGCACCTGAATAGGATTTCATCAAAAGCTCACCTAAGCAATGAGCCTCTTTAGTCACTAATACACACAGACGGCGGCGGCGATCATCCTTCAGGCTGACATGAGCCCCCTCAGGAAGACGTGCCTTAATCTCTTCAATGATCTTCTCTTCATCGTCAAAGCATCCTTCAACCACAGATCTCATGAAGAATTTATTGTCTTCAGCTGAGGCGAACTGATCCTGTCTGATAACATTTAAATTATGAATAAAGCATGCATCAGTGATCTTGGCAATAAGACCTGTTGCATCAGCACACTCTGTCAAAAGGATCCTTTTTTCCATTTTTTAACCTGTATTTATTAATTCTATTGGTTCAATCCCTTAAAAAGATGTTGCCAAAGGGAGGGATGCAATGCCAACCGTTCCGGGCATTGATGTACCGGCTCTAACATTAGATCTTTTAAAAGAAAGTTCTCATAATTTAGATGGCTAAGCCCTTTTTAGCAATATTATAAATTTTTCGATGTTTTGGCATACTATCAAAATCGCATTGCCAAGCCATTTTGGTGATCTCATGCCCCTTCTTTGTGCAAAAAAATCCATAACATAGCGGCAATTTAGATTTGCTTAACTCTCCGCTATAGTTAAATGCAAGAGATTTACACATCCTTTGTTAAATAGAGCACGATTATGAAAGAAGCTAATGATTTGCCACAAGAGACTGGCTTTGCAGTCTTGAATATCCCTGGCAAGGATCCAATTAAGTTGCCTATACTCAAAGGTAATATGGGACCGGAGGTCATCGACATCCGCGCTTTGGGAAAACAGGGATACTTTACCTATGATCCTGGCTTCGTATCCACCGCATCCTGCATGTCGCGTATCACCTTCATCGATGGCAACAAAGGTGTTCTCCTCTATCGAGGCTATCCGATTGATCAGCTGGCAGTTAAGGCCAACTATTTACAGGTCTGTTATCTGCTCTTTAAGGGCGATTTACCTACCAAGACTCAGTACAAGGAATTTGAGGATCAGATCCGTCATCATTCACTAGTACACACTCAGATGGAATCTCTGTTCCAGGCCTTCCGCCGTGACAGCCATCCTATGGCTGTGCTATGCGGTGTGGCAGGCGCACTCTCAGCCTTCTATCATGACAGCATGGACATCTACGATCCGCAGTTGCGTGAGCTTACCATGAAGCGTCTGATTGCAAAGATGCCGACCCTTGCTGCCATGTCCTACAAGTATTCAATCGGCCAGCCCTTCGTATACCCGAGAAATGACTTAAGCTATGCTGAAAACTTCCTGCACATGATGTTTGCAACACCATGCGAAAAGTACAAGGTTAACCCGGTTATCGCCAAGGCTTTAGATCGCATCTTCACGCTTCATGCCGATCACGAGCAGAATGCATCAACCTCCTCAGTACGTCTGGCAGGCTCATCAGGTGCCAACCCCTACGCCTGTATTGCAGCTGGTATCGCATCCTTGTGGGGACCTGCCCACGGCGGTGCTAACGAGGCCTGTCTGCGCATGCTGCAGCAAATAGGCTCTGTAGATCATATTCCTGAGTATATTGCCCGTGCCAAGGATAAAAACGATCCGTTCCGTCTGTACGGCTTCGGTCACCGCGTATACAAGACTTTCGACCCGCGCGCAATTGTTATGCGTGATACCTGTCATGAGGTTCTGGACGAATTGCACATTACCGACAACCCGGCCTTAACCGTTGCAACCGAGCTTGAAAAGATTGCTTTGAACGATGAGTACTTCGTAACCCGTCACTTATATCCTAATGTCGACTTCTATTCAGGTATTATTCTGAACGCAATCGGTATTCCGACATCAATGTTCACGGTGATCTTTGCCATTGCCCGTACCATTGGCTGGATCTCTCACTGGAACGAAATGCAATCAATTTCTGACTCTCGTCTGGGCCGTCCCCGTCAGATCTATGTAGGTCAGCCTCTGCGTGATGTAAAGCCGCTGTCATCACGTAAATAAGGGCTTTTGTTCAACACTATAAAAAACTCCGGGATCCTCCGGAGTTTTTATTTAACGCACCCGATAGCTAATCTCAGACCTGAACTACCTTTAATCAGCCTGACAGAGCTTTTGTTATTTCAGGGATTCAAATTCGGCCTTGGCCTTTAGCATCTGCTCATTAAAGTCCTTATTTGCATGTAAAGCACTGACCATAACAGCCGCCACATTTCTTGCAGCTTTTACATCACTGTCCCAGTGATACCCGCAGATTACGCGATTTTCACCATAATCACGTCCCTTTTCCAACAGTCTGTCTGCGCGAGATGGATTGATCTCAGATAGCAGCAAAGCAGTTCCCCATCCTGTTGCTGAATGTGATGAGGGATATGAGCTGCCATGAGCATGATCCTCTTCCTCATCAAGCTTGCAGGTATGTACATTGAACTTAACAAACGGACGGGTTCTGCTGTAATAAGACTTTATTTTCTGGGAACCAAATCTGCGGATATCTGAAGCCGATTTCTTTATAAGCTTATAGATCTCCGGAGTTTTTTCTTTAGACATTTCAATGCCCATTGCCTCAGAGAAGGTAGCAAGAAGACCTGCAGTCTTCATATCGGTTTCCCATGCAGCCACCCTCCATCTTGGGGTATCCTTAAGCTTCTGACCTGCCTGAAATTTCTCAACATCATTTGCATATAAGGCACTTCCCTCCGCAGGAGGAGGATCGATAAGAGTAATTACTGATGGCGCCTCACTCTCATCTAAAAAGCCACGTGGTGCAGCTTGAGAGACATTACTCACAGCAAGCAGCAAAGCTGATGATATTGCCACATACAAAATTTTATTTTTCATGAAAGACTCCGTAAATTTTCAGTCTGTACCGTAGTTTATCTGTGATCCGTCAATGGTGATCATTACTGCATCCGATAAGGCCTCATTTCCCTGCACATCCGTCATACTGAACATATAGGCATAGGTACCATCAGCAAGCTCACCATCCTCAAGTGACCAGTTTTCACTTAGAGTAAAGCTCTCTGACTCAATATCAGAGGTGTCATCCTCTCCCTTGCCCATTTGCTGCAGTATGGTAGTGATCTTATCCCCGGGCTTTAGCTTAATAAGATTCTTATCAGGCATTCCCGCCTGATTGATGCGTCTGGCACCCAAAACAACATATTTTTCTGCATTAAAATCGTATAAGGCCTCAATTGCGCAATGTACACCATTTAAGATCACCGGAATTGAATAATAGTTATAATTTTCAAGATCGGCTGTAGTCTCAAGATAGACCAGATGTCCATCAAGAGATGGCCATGTACCGTTAAAATTATCTCTGAAGACACCCCGCTCCCAATCCTGCTCCAGATCGATATCATCGCCAAACACTGTAACATTTTCTTTTTCATCTACATATGCCAGATAGAAGCGTACGGAATCGATATATTTAAGCTGATCCTGACTGAGCTTTAATTCAATTGCACCATCTCCGTTGTCTTTTTCAACGATGCTTACCGGATGATCCTCAAGAGATGAGATATCAAGCTTTGAAAGCGGATTAATGCTCTGGGCAATAAGCTCTACATTTGAGCTTACAAGATTATGTATAAATGCAATCGGATCCTGATTGGCCGCCGGTTTCTCTCTTAGAAGAGCCTCCAGAGCAGAATTGGTACCGCTGTTTACAGCATTGGCAATCACACCTACAGCACCGCTTCCGCCTGATTGATGAGCTGTCTGAGGATGTGCTGCAGTTGAATGCTGAATATTCTGGGAAATCTGCGCCTCACCTTCTGAGTCATCAACGATAGCCTCCAGGATCTCATTGGCCACATTTGCGTCAATAAAGCCATGCTGCAGGCCGTAAGTCAGAATAAAGGAGTTTATGAGGCCGTTATCTAACATTCTTTTATAGCTGTTCTCATCGGCATCATAGGGGTAGTAGCAGGATAATCCTGAAACATTATGGGCAGGACCGCTTACACGGTATAGGACAGCATCCTCTAAATACTTAAGCATTTCATCAGCTGCAGGATGATGTTCGGCAGAGGCCTTAGATACACGGCTGATAAAATCGCCCATATCAACCATATTGGTATAACCGCTGCTTCTTGAATTGGAGAAATTCTCAGAACGAGAAGCTGCTCTACCGATGGTGGCATAGAAGGAATCATCCTCCGCAGCCTGCACAAGAGCATACATTCCAAAGGTATTCCAGGCCTTCACCATAGGATTAATCCTGGAAAGATCTATTAATGATAATGTTGCCGCCTCAGCAGTATCGTACTGCTCACACCCTTCAAGATAAGAATCACACATGCTCTTACCTAGCTCAATTGCATCCTGATCAGGATCTGCAGCCAGGACATTTAACCATTTGGTGTAGTACCAGCCATTACCGGGCTCGACCTCCTGCGAGGCCACCATGTAATTGGCATAGGGCTCGATGCTTGCGGCTGTATCCACACTGGCCATAAGACAGGTATCAAAGCCTATTATTTCAAAAGGCTTTTCTGATACCTCATCACCGTAAACAGAGGACAGAGCATTTCTAAGCTCAGATAGCGAAATCGAATCAAATTTAAAATTCTGATCGTTGGCAAAGCCAAAGACACTGCCGCCGCCATGATCCCAAAAGAGCAGGATCTGATGCTCAGCTGCGTAATTCTGCTGACAGAACTGAACAAATTCATAGAGTGTCCTGCCATCGCCCATATTTGCCTGGGGAAGCTCGGCAAGCTTTGAAAGCTCCCCGTCCTTAAGCATAAAACGGGAGATCCTCTTGGAAGAAATACCAAAGTTCTGCCATTTTTCAGCACCGCCTGTCTGAATAATGACAGTTATATCATCAGAGGGATCTACATCAAGCATTTCTGCAATATCGGCAGTAGCCGCGCCGTAATTGCTTTCAAGATCGCTACCGCACATATACACGAATACCGACCAGGAGGCGGCGTATGAGGTTAAAGGCATCATGAAAAATATGCCGCAGAACATAATGGCAGCTAAAACTTTGCGCATCCACGGACTCCCCGTTTTATTATGAAAAGACTATTTTATTAAGGCCAGCAGAGCATCATGCTCCTGACGTCCCCTTGCAATCCAAATTGTAAAGTTATCGTTTTCCGCAGCTGCCAACTGCTTTGCCGTCTGTCCATCCTCACTTACGGTAAAGACAGGATCCTTTTCAGTCATTTCCGGAATGTAGTCGAATATGCTGGCAGCACTGTTCATCTTCCACTCACCTAATGCCAGAAGATATACCGGCTGTTTATCTGACACAGAAATCAGGAAATATTTATCCTGCATAAACTCCCTGGCAAGATCCATAACCTCAACACTGTCATTAGCTACTATCAGACAGGCACAGCGGTACATTTCAACAAGGCAATCATGAGATTGAGCAGAGTCTTGTCCATAATGGCTGTCATAGAACTTCAGAGCATCCCCAAGAGTCTGCATTGCCTCTTTATATTGCCCATGCTCCCGGTACATCAGTCCAAGCTCCTTAAGCTGATTTACTGCACGCGGACTGTCAGCACCATAGTAGCTGTTAGCAGTATTTAAGGCCTGATGCATATACTCTGATGCCTTGTCAGAATTTCCCAGATGCTCCTGCGTGACACCAAGATTAGACAGCACATTAACAAGTAGCGATGGCTCCCTGTGGCTTTTACTGCATAAATCCAAAGCCCTGTCAAAAAAATCCTGCGCCTTGGAATATTCCTCCTGATTTAATGCCAGCAGTCCCTGGGTATTTAACAAAGCAGGAGCCTCAACGCCTATCTTTTTACAGATTGCAGCACTATCTGTCAGGTACTTCCGGCTGTTTTCCAGATCTCCTGATTTTAGGTAAGCAAGAGCTAATGAATGAAGCGTCATTGCAGTTTTGGAAGTATTTTCCCCAAGCACATTACGCCGGATCTCCAGAGCCTGCTGACCAAAATGCAATGCCTGAGTGAAATCTCCTCTGCCAAGATAAATGCCGGATATTAACTGGCATATATCAGAAAGCGTTTCATCAGGTTTTCTGCCCTCATATAAGCTATAGGCTTCGTTAGCAGTCTCAAGGCATTTTTCATCACCTGTCTGAAACAATGTCCCTGCGATTAGCTCTAGAAATTTAGGGATCCAGTAGGTATCTTTTATCTCCTTAGCTGTATCTAATCCATGATTTAGTACAGCTAGAACCTTATCAAAATCATTAGTGTTCTCAAGTAAAAATGCTCCCTCATCATAGCTCCACTGCAGATTATCCGGATCAAGATTGCGCCTTTTCTCCAAAGCCTCAGCAGCTGACTGTAAATCGTTAGCACTTAAAGATTGCTGATAGGTCTTATATAGCTTCTGCGCCTCTACATCGTTCGTTGCAGCCACAGTAACAGTAGCAAGACAAAGAGAGAGCATCGCGGTACATAGGATCTTTTTATTCATCATTATTCCCAAGCTTTATCTAAAATCTGATCTGAATTCAGCAACGTAAACCTGAGCTGCCACCTGCCAGGTCTCCAAAAACACCTGAGATACTGCCTGCCTAAACCCATTTAATCTGTTTTAATCGGGCAGATCTTTTTCAAGTACATATCCTGTGTGAAAGCGTATTTCGTGCCGTTCTCATGCATATTCGGTTAAAAGGACGCTGTTACTTCGCTCCCCACCAATTCCGCAACATAAAAACAGCCTCTGATAAAAATCAAAAATCAGCACCTACAATAGAGGATGGCATCACCGCCTGCAGATAAGCAGTAAAGTGGCTCACTATCAGACATAGGTTCGAGAAAAGTGAACCAGACGGATACCTGAATGCTTTCATAATCACAGGGGTGATTGAGAACTTAATTTAGAATACCGCCTGCAATGGTTTAAAAGCTAAAATATTTTTGATGTTCTTCACATTTGTGCAAAAAATGGCATTTATATGCACTGAATTTGACTGTGATAGCAAAATGTCTCTTATACTGTTATCTAGGAATGCCCTCTTTTGGTCTTAATCAGCATTTAAAAAGCCAGAACTTGGACAATCCCGCCGACAGCAAATAAAATTCAGAAAATGAACAGTCAAACATAAGGGCGTTGGCGTAAACAAGGAAGAGATCACGCATGTTAAAACCTGCAATTTCTCTTCACGACCTTTCATATCACCATCTGGGGATAAAAAAATGAAGAAAACATTGTTGGGTGTAGCTTTTGCAACTGCATTAATGGGTTGCGCCGGCACTGCTGGTGCTGAACAAATCGATATGGCACAGCTTAAGTGCAGTGAATTTCTCGCAGACAAGGACAATATGAACCTGATTTTGATGTGGCTTGATGGTTATGCCAGTCAGAAAAGTGATAACACCGTTATCAGTGACGAATGGATGGAAAAATTAGGACAACACATGGGTAGTTTCTGCTCAGCTAACCCTGACACACCAATCCTCGAAGCCGCTCAGGCCATGGAATAATATTTTCGGGAGCAAAATTATGAAGAAGTTTTTAGCAACTGCAGTAACCGCAGCCTTTATTGCCTGCTCTTTTGGTTCAGTTCAGGCCGAGGAACAGGATGTTGCTCAGATCAAATGCTCTGAATTCCTCCAAAGCGGTGATTCAATGCCCATGCTTCTCATGTGGATCGATGGCTATCTAAGTGCAGCTTCCGATGATACTGTCTGTGATGATGCATATATTGAAGAGCTTGGCAGCGAGCTGGGCAATTTCTGCAAATCTAACCCTGATGCTACCATTTGGGATGCTATGCAGTCACTTGGCAACTAATCAGCATCCAGTTTCTTAACTTAAGCTCCCTTCCGGGAGCTTTTTCAACAAAGGTTGCATTCCCCGGGGATCGGAGATTGCAACCTGATATACATCAAATCTGAATTTCCCCACTGAAAAGCCGTTATCAGGGATAAAAGGGGCTTACCAGCCAGTAATACGACAGACAATATGTACAGTCAGGAAGATGGGGATTATGAACCTGAAAACATATTTGGCACAATACGGCATCTTCATTCCCTCTCCCTTATTGGTTTCCCTGAGGTAATTATCATAACCCCAGCCATTCTTGGTGGACAGAATAAAGAATACATAATAGAAGCCGCCGGCAACTAAGTTATCTGATACCAGACACTCCTCAATTTCCAAAAATGAGGTACCGCTACCAACTGGATACCAATCAGGAATAGCGTTAAACCCGAGCACACAGGGCAAGGATGCAACCAGAGTTATACCTGCATTAAGGATAATTGAACGGCGGCGGGACAGCTTATAGCACTCCATACAGATGGCAGTTACATTTTCAAAGAAAGCCACCAGCGTTGAAAACGAAATAAATGCCAGAACCATGAAGAATACGCCGCCCCAGATATTTGCAGCCTCAACATGAGATTGAGAAAAGATGGGGATTAACTGCACAAACAGAAGCTTGGGACCTAATGACGGATCAACACCGTAGGTATAGCACAAAGGATAGAGAATGCAGCCTGCAAGTACGGCTGCCAGGACATTTAACACCATGATAGGGAGGCTGCTGCTAAGCAGGGTATGGGCAGATTTCATGTATGATCCCATAACCTGAATAATGCCGATACCAATACCTAAGGTAAAGAAAGCTTCAGTTAAGGCATCAATTAAGATATGGGTAAAAGGCCGGCTACTGAAAGCTTCAAAATCAGGAGCTAAAAAAGCAGTAATGCCAGCACCGAATCCGTCTAAGGTTGATGCAACAACGGTTAAATAGACGAGCATTACAAACAATACGACCATCATTGGCTTGAGAGTACGCTCAACTCCCTTTTTAAGCCCCATTGCGCAAATACCAAAGCCGATCAGGATGATGATCATGGTGCTCATCATCATGATAGGAAAGGAATCCATTACATCAGAGATCACATCCTGAGACATTTCCTCAGTAAGGTCCTGCCCAAAACCGTCAACAAAAAGCTTTAACCCGTAATAGAACATCATACCGGTTACTACTGAATAAATGGACATTACGATGTAATTACATGGAATAAACCAATACTTATTGCGGTGAGTTTTTGATCCTTTGACCTCCAGAGCCTCAAGGGAAGTGCCAAGCGACAAACGCGAACCACGACCTACAGCCAGTTCCATGGTAAAGCAAGGCAGACCAATAACAAACAGACAGAATATATACAGCAGTAAAAACAGAATGCCGCCATTATTGGCGATGGTATATGGTAAACGCCAGATGTTAGCCAGACTGATAACACATCCGGCTGTCACCAGCAAAAAACCAGAACGTGATGAAAATTGCTCTCTAGATGACATTCATTGAGCCTTATATTTCAATTTCAAAAAAAATCTAAACAATTAAAGACAGTCGGATGATTATTAAGGTTCTATCCATATGGC
>CAVFIO010000078.1:0-9997 GCA_963622535.1 Akkermansia muciniphila | reverse complement strand
GCATTGAACAGCATTTAATGTTCGCAGTAGCGATTAAGCTGACACAATACTGAATAAAATTTCATTTATTAGCATTAGCTAACCGATTTTATCCAAATCATATTACAAACGATTTATAATTACACCAATCGCTTTTATATCGTATTCTTTATATAAAGAAACGCAAACAGCACGCAAAGCACACATTACACGAATCTTCACACAAGCTGTGCAGATGCAATATGCACGCACGCAAAGAAAGATAGTTGAGCAGGATGAGGAAAAAAGGCGAATAAGATTTAAGGCTTTACTCTAATGGTAGCCTCAATCGCACTATCCCTTAAAAAAAGGATAATGCTTAGAAAATATGACATGAAGGAAGAATTTCTAGTGCTCTATCTGAAAGTCAGGAAAAATCTTTTTCACATTCGATGAATCAACCAGGACAGGATCACACAGCATTGAATTCATCATCTTAATGCCGTTGTTGTAGCTTGAACTGTCATTAAACTCAGGACTCTTTCCCTGTAAGACATCATCTATCAGCCTGGCTGATGAACTGATAAGCATATTGGGATCACGATATACTGTTGATCGGTGCTGTCCGTTTAATATACCTTCAATGGCATGATCTGTGGCGTCACGTCCGGTAAGATACGGCATAGTGTCATTTGAAAAGCCTGCATTTTTTAATGCTCTCAGCACCCCCTCTGCTATTTCATCTGACACACAGTAAACAGCATCAAGCTTCTTTCCCTTTGGTGCATATCCCTGATTTTCAATCAATGAAGCCATGCGTTTTAGCGCTGAATCAGTACTGCCTCTTGGAATTGCACACATTACAAAAAAGAATTCATTTGATGGGATCACCACCCGTCCGTCATCAATAAAGGGTAACAGCTCCTGTAGAAATCCGGTAAAAATTGCCTCGGCAGATGAATCCTTAGGATCTCCTGCGACCATTTCTATATAAGCAGGATCATCTGCGGAGCGTTCATGAAGCTTCAGATCCTTAATCATCGCCCGCGCCTGCAACTGCCCCACCTTACTGTTATCAAAGCCTACATAGTAATCTACGGCATCTGAGTACATCACCAGACGATCAAAGGAGACCACTGGGATCTTCTTGGACTTGGCAAGCTTAAGTTCTTCAACCAGGGAATTGGCATCAATAGGAGAGATGATCATGGCATTCACATGATCCTCATTGACCATGCGCGGGATCTGGGCTTTCTGAATGGGAATATCATTATCAGCGCCGTAATACAGCTCGGTTTCATAGCCAAGTTTCTGCAGGGCTGAAGCCAGCTTGGGACCTGCTATGTAGTACGCAGCTTCATTTTGTGTAGGAAAGGTAATACCGATCTTACCCTTAGATGCCTGTACCGGTGAGATAGCTCCCAGTAAAGCAATACTCATCAGAGCAATTTTCAAACCTAGTTTCATAATATTCCCTACAATGCGTAGCATTGCCATAAATCCCGTTACAGACTTTAACGGCACCTGCAGTCACAAATTTACAACTGCAATCCTATAAAATTCTATTATGTAGAGCCTCATCACATCACGGTAACAGAGCTACGAAAGCTACCGAGTATTATATAGGCACAAAGCATGGTATAAAAATCATAAAACATGAGACGTGCTATTTCTTTGATATTCCTTGCTGCAGGACAAATTACAAAAGTAATTGCCGTTCAATTGTCACCGCACAGAACTTTACCGCACCGACCATATTCTCTGTGCCTATTTCATCAAAATGACGCACGGTAGCAACCAAGGATATTGATCCCGCTAAAGACTGATCTGCATAAAATACTGGAACAGCAACCGAACGTATTTCCGGATCATCCTCAGAATTATTGTAAGCATAGCCCTGCTGTCTGATCTTTATCAGTTCCTCTCCTAACGCCTTGGCATCTTTTATAGAGGTTGCTGTGATCGGGGTATAGTTTAAAGTTGGCAGCACAGCATCAATTGTTTTTTCATTAAGATGAGCTAAAAGACATTTGCCGTTTCCTGAGTGTACTAAATCAATAGGCTGTCCTGCTCGAGATTTAGTACAGACCAGCACTCCGGGATTGGTGGCCTCGCATACAAAGCTTGCCTCACCATCGGAAATTACTCCGAAATAGGCGCTAAGAGATCCGGTATCATGCACCAGCTTCTCAAGATGAGGTCTTACTGCAGGAATAATATCAAGCGATCTTAAAGCAGCATTGCCTACTGCAATAGCCTTAAGCCAGAGCATGGTACAGCCATCACGGCGCTGCTTTACTATTCCGTGATGCTCAAGCTCTGCAACCAGAGTATACGCAGAACTTCTTGAAATTTTTGTAGCGGCAATGATATCCCGCATTTTTGAAGGACCGTTTTTCATCAGAAAATCGATGATAGCCATAAGTCTGTCTATGGCAGGTACTTTGGATTTTTCTGTAATCATAGTGCCTCCTGAAAGGTTAATCAGCACGGCACAAATGGATCACGTTTGAAACGGCGCTGGAGATATGGATACTAAAAAGGCCCCCAAATATGAGAGCCTGTTTCGTATCTGTTATGCTGAGTTTAGAGTGCGTTGTTTAAAATTTCAAGGATCGCACTCTTATCAATCGGACAAATTGCAGTAGAAAGATCTCCAAACCAGATCTTGATCACATGATCTGCCATATCTTCAAAGTGTTCAGCGGTAACTCCCATTTCAGACAGCTTGGATGGAAGTCCTATTGCTTTAAAGAACTCAGAAGTCTTTTCAATGGCCTCATTGGCAACAGTCATGTCATCCTGACCTGTTATTCCCCAGACATTGCGTCCATACTGGGCAAAGCGCGATGCTGTATCCTTATTTAAAGAGTAACGCATCCAGTGAGGAGTGATCACAGCAAGACCTGCACCATGAGTAATATCAGTATAAGCTGAAATCTCATGCTCAATACCATGACATACCCAGGGAGAGGGAGTCATACCATCGGCTAAAATACCGCAGCAGCCAAAGGATGAAGCCTGCATAAGCTCTGCACGAGCCTCATAATTCTCAGGCTCCCTGATTGCAACAGGTGCATTTTTAATGACGGTCCTTAGCATAGCCTCACAAAGACCGTCTGTTAAGGTAGTGCCTTCCTTTACCAGATATGACTCAAAGGTATGAGACATGATATCGGCAGCACCGGCTGCTGTCTGCCAGGCATTAACAGTATAGGTATAGCTTGGATCGAGAATTGAGGCGAAAGGATTTAAGTTTCCAAAGATAGCCATTTTCTCATCGGTATCAGGATTTGAGATCACACCACTGTTGTCATACTCAGAGCCTGTTGCTGATAAGGTCAGGATGTCCGCAAGAGGCATTATTTTGCAGGAGGCAATCTTTGACGGATCCTGCACCAGCTCCCATGGATCACCTGCATAATCAACAGCACAGGAGATAAGCTTTGACAGATCGATTACCGAGCCGCCGCCAACTGCCAAAATGACCTCACATTTATGCTCGCGCGCCAGAGCTACACCGTCACGGGCTGACTGTACCTTAGGATTAGGAGCGATCCCGGATAACTCGATGATTTCCTTGTCCTTTAAAAGTTCTCTGACCTTATCATAGATGCCGATCCTTTTAATTGAGCCGCCACCATAGGTTAAAAGAATACGTTTGTAAGGGGCCATGATCTCAGGCAGTTTTTCAATGCTGTCCCTGCCAAAGATCATGCGTGTGGGAAGATAAAGTTCAAAAGGATACATATCATCACCTTTAAATGAGAATTCTAAGCTCTCATGATAAAGCGTGCCCCCATCTTTGAAAAGCAAGAGCACGCAAATTTTTTTAGGCCCTGATACTTTCAGCAAAAGATTACATGGAACAATTCAGGATCTCAATTACATCCTCATGCTTTAACGGACAGATCCCGTCTTCCAGGGAGGCAAACCAGTGCTTTTCTATGTGACAGGCCATATCCTCAAAGTGCGAGGGTAAATCTTTATCTACTCCCATTTCAGTCAAGCTTGCAGGCAGGCCTATATTCCTGAAAAACTGTGCTGTTTTCAATATAGCATCCTCTGCCACCGCCATATCATCCTCACCGGTAATGCCCAATACATTACGACCGTATTTGGCAAAACGCGCAGCATTATCCTCATTTAAGCACTTTCTCATCCAGTGAGGCGTGATAACTGCCAGTGCTGCACCGTGTGTAATATCGGTATAGGCCGAGAGCTCATGCTCTATTGCATGACAGGCCCATACAGCTTTTGACATACCGTTGTGCAGAATACCGCAGCAGCCAAAGGAAGCGGCCTGCATGATTTCAGCACGGGCACTGTAGTTGTCAGGATCCTTCAGGCAAAGCGGCGTATTTTTAATCACGGTTCGAAGCATGGCTTCGCAAAGACCGTCAGTTAAGGTACAGCCCTCTTTAACTAAATAAGATTCCAGGGTATGAGACATGATATCGGCAGCGCCTGATGCCGTCTGATAGGCACTTACAGAAAAGGTATAAACAGGATCAAGAATTGATGCAAAGGGCATTTCACCCCATACAGGAAGCTTCTCATTAGTATCAGGATTGGAGATCACCCCACCTGCATCATACTCAGATCCGGTTGCCGCAATAGTTAAAACATCAGCAAGAGGAAGGGAGGTCTGTTTTGCAGCTAGCGCAGGATCAAGTACAAGATCCCAGGGATCACCATCATAAGAGACAGCACGGGCAATAAGCTTTGAGAGATCGATTACCGAGCCGCCGCCTACAGCTAAGATAGCATCACACTTATGCTCTCGGATAAGCTTTACTCCGATACGAGCCGACTGCACCTTAGGATTAGGCTCAATACCTGCTAAGTCAACTAGTTCCTTATCTGCAAGCAATTTTCTGATTTGATCATAGATCCCGTTCTTCTTAATGGAGCCGCCGCCATAGGTTAACAGTATACGGCGGTAAGGAGCCATGATCTCAGGCAGCTTTTCAATGGTGTTTTTGCCGAAAATAAGCTTCGTTGGCAGATACATAGTAAAGTCGTACATAACTATCTCCTTTTAAGTTCAGAGAAATTGTACGTTTACAAAGATTTTTAATCTGCCGTCAAAGCTACCTGTATTTTGCCCGTTTCTACCTTCAGCTTTTACAACACCTGCTCTATAAGATTGCCGCAGCACCCAAGGCAAATTTTGCCGCTGTAAGTAATCCTGAGCCTAAGCTTTCAAGCACTGACCAGTCGGACTCATCGCTTTGCTGTCCGAAGGCTTTATTCCATTCTGTCTTGTCAGGAGCGCTATTGTCCAGCATTTGAAAATCCTTAATACGGTTTGAAAGTGCCTCTCCGTAACTGTTTAAAGAGAGCGTCGTATCAGAGGATGGCTTTAAGGTTGTAGCTGTAGCGGGATTTGACAGGAATTGTGAATAATCCTGTGAAAAAAGCTCCCCATTTTCCGAGCACCTATCTCTTACCCTGGATAAGAGATCATCAGGCTTGTTATAAAGAGTTTTTATATTACTTGAGGCAACACTTTGATAAGACATCTTATCCTCCTAAAACGGCCATACCTGCCGTCTGCTGCGTTTTAGAAAGATAAAAGCAAAAACAGTGCCAGTTAGTCGGTTATCACATATTTGGTATTATCCAGACGCAAAAATACCACTTCCTCATAGCCGTTCTCGCCGTCATGCGGCTGATCATCTATGAACTTATAGCTTTGCTTTACCCATACCTTGCGTGTTTCAACGCCCTTAGGTAGAGTACGGGTGCAATCGTTATAGACGTATACGTTGCGCACATCACTTACATTATCAAGTAACACCGGGGCATCCTCACCTGAGGCAAAAACATACCATCCTGAGGTGATCCATTTGGTTTTATCAGTGCGCACGTTAAAGGCAAGCGAACAATCCTCGGACGAATCATTACGTACATCAATACGCAAGGCTGCATATGCGGGAATGGAAATAAGTGCACACAAGGCACCTACGGCTAAAGCTTTTAACATTTTTACGCCCTCTAAGTACTCGGTGTTAGGAATTTTACCTAAAAATAATCAGGGCGCAATGAGTCCTTAAAAACATCTTTTAATTGCATACTGATATCAGCCCTACATGCAAATTTAACATATTGTTATAAAAAGAATTTTATTTAGAAAATCTATTGACTTTCATTTTCTAACATCTAAGATGCGCCACAGTGAAATTGTTTCCTTTTTTCATGGATACGAATATGGATAATAAGAAAAATGCATCCATGAGATTTTCAAATCTCATCTCTTTTTTAGTACTGGGAATTCTTGAAGCCTCATGGGCACCGATGGTACCCTTTGTAAAAAACCGCTTTGCCTTATCTGAGGAGCAGTTAGGCTGGCTCTTACTGTGCACCGGTGTCGGTGCCGTCTGCTTTTTGCCGATCTCAGGCTTTCTGACATCACGCTTTGGTGCAAGACTGTGTACCCGTGTGTCAGGCATATTAATGGGACTGGCCTTATTTACCATTGCTATCTCCCCTTTGGTTCCGCTAACCGCCGTCTGTCTGTTTATCTTTGGCGCGATGACCATCAGTCTTGATGTCTGCTCTAATGTCAACGGCATCATCGTTGAGCATTTAAATGAGCGTCCTCTGATGTCCGGCTTCCACGGCGGCTACTCCTTAGGTGCACTCTTGGGATCCTCAGGATGCGCTCTGCTTCTGACAATAGGCCTGTCTCTCCCGGTTACTGCAGGCATAGTGCTATTTATTGCAATCTTCATGGTAGTTTTCTGGTGCAAGGATCTTATTGCAGATATCAAGGCCTATGAAAACCAGGAATCAAAGAGCACTGAAGGAAATAAGCCTGCTCCCGTAAAAAAAAGCCGTTTCATTCCACCTCTTATCATTCTTATTGGCTTTTTAAACTTCGTAATGTACGGTGCTGAAGGCTCGGTTATGAACTGGTCTGCAGTATTTGCCCATCAGGAGCGTGGTCTGTCACTTGAATATGCAGGCTTTATTTACTCTGCCTTTGCAATCACCATGACTGCATCAAGACTTCTTGGAAACAGGATTGTAACCAGGGTAGGCCGCCGTCGTACTGTAGTCATTGGCGGCATCATGGTATCCGCAGGCTTTTTTATGACCTTAATACCAAGTCTTGCAATCACCATTGCAGGCTTTGCCCTAATCGGACTTGGCACCGGCAACATCGTACCGCAGGTGGTGTCCTTTGCCGGTACCGTTAAGGGCTATCCGGTACATAAGACAATTGCCGTTATCAACGCTATCGGCTATTCAGGAATTCTATGTGCGCCGGTTGTAATCGGATTTATCGCAGAGCATCTGTCAATTGCCGGAGCCTTCTTTGTAATAGGCTGTTTAACGCTGATGGTTGCTACCGTTAATTTCATTATCATGCGACCGCAGATTGATAAAAAGGCATAGAAACTGTCTTTAGCTCAGGCCTTTTAAGTTCCTGCATTTAACCGCTATATTTAGGAGCTTAGGGCCTGATGCATAAAATATGTTCATCTGAATCACTACCAGAGATTCATTCCTGCTGCATAATTCAAAATAACAAGAAGCGGTGTTGAGTATGATGATCACAACAGGATGCATTGCCAACATGCGTAGCACCGCGGTAAGGAACTATACGGAAATAAACTGTGACAGGATTGGTGAACGGAACTGCTCCATATCACCAGTACAGACCTTGATTTCCTCAGGTCAGTTATGGACAGTTCCTGATTTCTCCATAACTGAAATGTGAAAGGATAATCGTGCTGCATATGGAAAAAGACAAAAATTCATTTAACAGCAAGGAACTGGAATTCGCTATTTTCTGCATTGAGAATATAGCTATACGGCTAAATGTTGATGCGCAGAAGGTATATGCAGCTTTAACTGAGCAAACCGATATTTTAAACGGATATATCATTCCTGAGTATGAGGTACTGCATACTCAGAGCAGAGAATATATCATAGAAGATATTATTGAGATCATGAAGGAAAGAGGCGTGAACTTATGATTTTGTATCACGGCTCATTTATAGCAATTGATAAGCCGGATGCAGTTCATTCGAGGTCAAATGTTGATTTCGGCAAAGGCTTCTATGTGACTCCCATTTATGAACAGGCGGAGAAATGGTGCATGCGTTTTAAGCGGCGCGGCAAAGCGGGCATTGTGTCACGCTATACATTTGACGAGAATGCCTGTAACCTTTTGAAGGTACTGACGTTTGATGCCTATACCGAAGACTGGCAGGATTTCATCCTGAACTGCCGTAGCGGACAGGATGTCACAGATTATGATCTTGTTATCGGTGGTGTTGCAAACGACAGAGTTTTCAATACGGTTGAGCTGTTTTTTGCAGGATTAATCAATAAGACGGAAGCTATCGGCCGCCTTCGGTATGAGAAGCCGAATTTACAAATGAGCTTTCGCACACTCAAAGCTCTTACCTACCTGCATTTTGATGGAAGTATGATGCTATGAATGCAAATCCGATCCTCTTACAGAAAAAATACGCCCGTATCGTTGAGCTTTTTGCAAAGCGTAACGGGCTTAACCTCAGAAAAGCATTGGACATATTCTATCATTCAGAGCTTTATAAGCTGATGAGTGAGGGCGTTTCAGATATGCACTGCATGAGTGATGAGTATCTGGTGCAGGAGCTTGAGGACGAGATGCAGAATACAAATTAGACTCCCTGCCGGCAGTACATTCTGCATGCTCAAAAAACAGCTCCCCCCGCTTTAATACACCAGCAGCTCGGCAATCTCAAAGCCTCTGAACACCAAAACCACCTTTTTAAGGTTTGCGATCTCCTTTAATGAACTCTGAGAGCAATAGCGCTCAAGCTGATCCCTGGCATCATTTACAGTCTTGGAGATTAATTCTGAAGAGGCACCAGCCTTTGTCAGATATTTAAATTCAAACACATAGGAGCAATGTATCCTGTCCCTTGCTAAAAATACCAGATCGGTATATCCTCTGGCGTGGCCAAAGGCCTCCTCTTCGGCCCTTACCTCATAATCATTTGAAAAGAAAAGCGAGCTTTGAAACAGGGTCACAAAATCACTTTCTCTTAAATGAGCCCCGCGATGGATCCCGTTAGTTGAATTGAATTTATCACTTACAAGGCTGATAAATTTCTGAGGCTTTCCTATTAAAAGCTCACGGTAAGAGGACTCAAACTCATTTTTATAAAAGCCTGCCGAGGTGAGCTTTAAAATTCTCTGGCAATAATAATCGTAAAACTGCTGTCCTATCACCCTGTTGGGGATCACAAGATAACTGCCATCTGCAGAATATGTTAAATAGCCAAGATAGATAAGAGCTGAAAGCAGATCTTTATAAGAGAGCTTATCCTTTGCATTAAGGTTGATCGCCGCCGACAGGCTTTCAAAATAGACAGGCTCTCTTAAAAGGCTGCTCCTCACCACCCTCTCAAGTTCATCAGCATTGGCAAATTTTAAAATGCCGTCAATTTTTGATAAATCAGAGGCTACAGCAGGATCCAGGAGATCGTCAGGCTCCTCCCCCTCATCACGCAGATGCATGAGATAAAAGAGCGCCATTGAGGAATTAAAGACCGAAATCGGTGCCCTTCTGTTAAATTTGTACCCGTTGTAGAAGGCGCGCATTCTTTCGATAATATCCAAGGCTGTCCCGCCCACCTTCTTTAAATCTATAAGCTCATGAATCAAGGTATGAACCTCAGCTTCAGTAAAGCCGAACATCGCGGCAAATTTCTTATTTGCAGAAATGTTTAAAGCGATGTTAAAGCCCGAGGTCATCGAATCTAAGGATATAGAGGTAACTCCGGTGATAAAAACGCGATCTATGCAGGAGTTTGTAGCCGTCTTAAGCTTTGAGTAAAAGTCCTTTAAAAAGCCGTTATTGCCGGTATAGCTTTGAAATTTAAGCTTATCAGATGCCAGTAAATCATTCATGGATTGGTCGTATTCATCAATCATGACGTAGATTTTTTTTCCGGTGGCTGAAGTTACTGCAATGAAAAAATCATTGATTAAGGCTCCGGGGCTCTTATAGGTCTTATTGAGCACTGCCTCAGCA
>CAVFIO010000077.1:5610-10025 GCA_963622535.1 Akkermansia muciniphila | reverse complement strand
GGTGATTTGCATCATCAGATAATTAAAAAGAGCCATTTATGAAAAAATGACTCTTTTGGATGCAGAATGCTCTGAGGTTTTAGAATTGGTAACGGCTTTTAGATTAAAGCAATTCCATGAGCTTCACATTGCTTGCGCATGTCATCAGGCCAGATTGATGCCTGAATTTCACCAATATGAGCCTTGTGAAGCATTACCATGCATAAACGGCTTTGACCGATGCCGCCACCTATGGTCAGAGGCAGCTCTCCTGCCAGCAGTTTTTTATGGAAGAAAAGCTCGGCACGCTGCTGCTGTCCTTCAAGCTCAAGCTGCAACTTCATGGCCTTCTCATCAACGCGGATACCCATAGAAGAGAGTTCAAAGCTACGGTTTAGCACCGGATACCATATTAAGATATCACCGTTCAGGCCCTTGCGGCCGTCCTCTGCAACTGTAGTCCAGTCATCGTAATCAGGAGCTCGGCCGTCGTGCTTTTCACCGTTTGCCAGAGCGCCGCCGATCCCGATGATAAAGACTGCACCGTATTTTTTGGCAATGAGATCCTCTCGCTCCTTGGGAGTCCTATCAGGATACATAGCCAGAAGCTCTTCTGCGTGAATAAAGGTAATTTCCTGAGGCAGGAAGGGCTTTAGCACAGGGAAGGCATCGCAGGCTAAATATTCAGTTCTGAGCATGGCAGAATAAATGCGACGGACGACATTCTTTAAAAAGGAAATCTGTCTTTGCTCACGGGTAATGACAGCCTCCCAGTCCCACTGATCAACATAAAGAGAGTGCAGGTTATCAAGCTCCTCATCTGCACGAACGGCATTCATATCAGTATAGATGCCATAGCCAGGCTCTGTGCCCATCTGGGATAGAGTCAGACGCTTCCATTTTGCAAGAGAATGTACAATTTCTGCAGGACGATCACCAAGCTCTTTTACAGGGAAGGTGACAGGACGCTCAACACCGTTTAGATCATCATTAATGCCCAGACCTCTTAAAACAAAGAGCGGCGCGGTTACACGGGATAAACGCAACTCAGTTGATAGGTTCTGCTGGAAGAAATCCTTGATAAGCTTGATGCCCTTTTCAGTCTGTTTCTTATCAAGAAGGGCCTTATAGCCTTCAGGAAGGATTAGTTTGCTCATTATTTTTACCTGTTTGGTCGTAGTATTTATAGTTGTAGTAAAAAAAGCGGGGAACCTTCCCCGCCTCGAATTTGTCAGTGGACGCGATCACCGTTTTTAGCGCCGTCATCAACCCCCAGGAGAAATACCTCGGCAGCACCGGGACCTGCGGCAGTTACCATACCCTGAGATAAGCCAAACTTCATCTGGCGGGGCTTGAGGTTGGCAACCAATACCACCTTGCGACCGATGAGGCTGGATGGATCCGAGTAGGCCTGCTTAAGACCTGCGAATACCTGACGCTGCTCAAAGCCGATATCAACCTTAAGCTTCAAGAGCTTCTTGGCCTCCTTGACTTCCTCGGCCTCAATGATGGTACCGACACGCAGATCGATTTTAGCAAAATCATCGATAGTGATTTCATCCTGCAAAGGCTCAAACTCTGCTTTTTCCTCTTTAGGAGCGCTTTGAGCCGCTGCCTGCTTCAAATCCTCCTTGGACTCTTCGATCATGGCATCAATCTGGCTCTTCTCGATACGGGTGTAGAGAGGCTTGAACCTGTTTATTACATGATCATAAAGAGGCTTATCGGCATCGGCAAACAGCAGAGGATCATTTAAGAACTCGGAGGCGTTCTTTGATACCTCAGGCAGGATCGGAGATAAGAAGGTAATCAATGCACGGAAGAGATTCAGACCGTCAGTGCAGACACGCTGAAGCTTGTCCTCCTGACCTTCCTGCTTGGCAATTACCCAGGGAGCTTCCTTATCAATATAGCGGTTAGCCTCATCGGCAAGCTCCATGATGGCACGTACGGCATCACCATAGTTACGGGAGTCATAGCCGGTGATTACAGCCTCACGGGTCCTGGAGATTAAGCCTAAAACATCCTCATTCCAGGACTTTGAGGCAAGCTTACCCTCAAAACGCTTGGTAATAAAGCCTGCGGTACGGGAGGCAAGATTTACCACCTTACCTACGATATCGGAGTTAACCTTGGCCATAAAGTCATCCAGAGACAGATCGACATCTATGACCTGATTTGAAAGCTTGGAGGCAAAGTAATAACGCAGGCTCTCAGGCTTCATGTGCTTAAGATAGGTGTGAGCCTTGATGAAGGTACCCTTTGATTTTGACATCTTTGCACCATTGACGGTTACATAGCCGTGGACAAAGATATTAGAAGGAAGCTTCATGTCGGCAGCCATCAAGGTTGCAGGCCAGAACAGGGAGTGGAAATAGAGAATGTCCTTACCTATGAAGTGCACCATCTGAATATCGCTGTTTGGATCGATAAACGGAGCAAAATCAATATTGTGGGCAGTGCAGTAATTCTTTAAGGAGGCAAGATAGCCTATAGGGGCATCCATCCAGACATAGAAGAATTTATCCTCAGTGCCGGGGATCTTAAAGCCAAAATAAGGAGCATCACGGGAGATATCCCATGGCTTGAGTCCTGCCTTGAACCACTCCTCAAGCTTGTTGGACATTTCCTTCTGGATCACACCGGAGTCTCTGATAAAGCTATGGAGGAAGTCGTTGGCCTTGGGAAGATCAAAGAAGTAATGATCGCTTTCACGTAAAACAGGAGTGGCTCCGGATACGGTTGAATAGGCATCCTTCAGATCGGTAGGCTCGTAGGTTGCGCCGCATACCTCGCAGTTGTCTCCGTACTGATCCTTGGCACCGCAGCGCGGGCAGGTTCCCTTTACGAAGCGATCTGGGAGGAACATCATCTTCTGCGGATCAAAGAGCTGAGAGATCTTTCTTTTTATAATAAAGCCCTTTGCCTCGGCTTTTTTATACATCTCAGATGAGATCTCTTCATTTTCGGGGGAATGAGTACGGTAGTAGTTATCGTAATTTACGAGAAAGTCCTGCAGATCCTCATAGTGAGATTTTGAGGTCTGCTCGATCATCTGCTCGGGGGTAATACCAAGCTGTGAGGCCTTGATCATGACGGGAGTGCCGTGGCAGTCATCACCACACACGTAAAACACTTTATTGCCCATTGCTCTCTGGAAACGAACCCAGATATCTGACTGGATGTGCTCCAGCATATGACCCAGATGTACAGGTCCATTGGAGTAAGGCAATGCATTGGTGACCAAAATAGTCTTATTGCTCATGCTGACCTCTAAAATCCTTATTTCTTAAAAATTCAATAACGTTATATTTTAGCATTTTTATCATGATCATGGAAAATGCAGCCAAAGCCCGTACCTGAAAAGTGTATGTCCTGGTTGAAAGAATGCTCGTGAAATCATGATCCTGATTTTTAAAACAGAATGTGTTTTGTGGACATATCTTTATAAAGTCTCTTATATCGGTTAATTTATTTCTTCTTAATCTCAAAGGATAAGCTATTGCTAGCAGAAATTTAGTGTATTTGCTGTCACAAAAATTAAAACGTCTAGTAACTCTACTGAATTAAAAGCCATAAAATAATAAGCATTAGAGTTTTATCCTTAAGAGGAGCATATGCCAATTAAGTACGAACAGCAGATAATAGACCATCTGGCGCAGTTTGACGCCACGTCCATTATTTATAAATGTGATCCTTTCTCTAATCAAAATCTGACGTTTGAACAGGCATACAAGGCAGCGCAGATGTCAAAGGGAAATTCCTGCAGGGCATGCATTGAGCTTGCCTATTGCTATTATCAGGGCAGAGGAAGTCCTAAAGATCTTTGGAACTCCTATAACAGCTACTGACAGGAGGCTGATTGAAAGCTTTGTCCCGTCTCATTCGATGTGTCAGCAGGAACAGTGTAAAAGGCCAATCGTTACCCCTCTGAGCTTATCCCCTGTCAAAAGCTTTCTATAAATTTCTATACATGGCTTGATGAAAACAGAGCTTTTAACGGGATCTGAGATAAAACCACTGCCGTAAACATGATGATGCAGCCGGTAAGCTGTCTTAAGCTCAGATCATCTCCCAGCAGGGTTACTCCAAATAAAGTCCCCATTACAGATTCCAGTGAAAGAATAATTGTAGCAACTGTAGCATTCACTCCGCGCTGTCCGACTATCTGTAGGGTATAGGCAACACCGTTTGACATGATCCCGCAGTAAATAAAGGCCGGGGCTGCGGCAATGAAATTTTCCATGCTGTCAAAGCCTGTAAAGCAGAGCATTACTAGACCTAAAAAGGATGCAACAAAGAACTGACCGCAGGAGAGTTCTACGCCATCACAAAAACGTACAAAGTAGGCAATTACCAGAATGTGTACTGCAAAGATTAAAGCGCAGATCAGTACCAGGGTATCTCCTGCCTGCAGTACCAGCTCATCCTTGATG
>CAVFIO010000077.1:1845-5600 GCA_963622535.1 Akkermansia muciniphila | reverse complement strand
GGTAAAGACCGAAGGCTGCCAGTATTGCACAAAGTGTAATTTTCAGGGAGGGTTTTGAGCCTATGAATATTGAGATTAAGGGCACAAAGATCACGTACAGGGAGGTGATAAATGAGCACTTTGAGACATCGGTATGAACAAGACCAAACTGCTGAAAGCTCTCTGCGCCGATAAGACAGACTCCACAGCAAACAGATCCTAAAAAAAGCATTTTTTTTGAGGAGGTGCTGATTTTTCGGCTTTTCTTTTTAGCAACAGCTCGCCGCGTGTATATAAGTGGCAGCAGAAAAAGGCCACCTATCAATGTACGGGTAAAGGTGAAGGTATAGGGGGAGACATGATCCATACCAAGCTTCTGGCCGATAAAACCTGATCCCCAGATCACGGCAGTAATAAACAGCAGAAGGTATTGTCTGAATTGAAAGGCGCTCATAGCATTTCCATAGTAGAACTGAGCGCCTATTTTACAGCAGATCTATCTTTTTAAAAGATCTTGAAAAACTTGGTGCAGGCTATTTTATAACTGTGACATGTACTCTTACAGAGCGCGCTCTGGGAGATAAAAATACAGCCTGCAATGTGCCTCTTTCGCCAAAGCTTTTATGCATCTGTGCCCAGAGAAAGTAGGGAGAGTTTAAGACAAAATCAGATGGAACAGATCCCTGATCAAATCTTACATCGATAAAATGACGGCCGTCATCGGTAAACGAAAATAGCTCACTTTCCTTTTGCTGAGTGAATTTGCCGCGTAACAGCGCAAAATCTCCGTCCCTGGCCTGATGTCTGACACCTTTTACCGTATTTGGCTGAACCACCGGGGTACTTTCACGTTTGGCAAGCTCAGGTGCTGAGTCCTCATCAGACATACAGGGGATTAGAAGACACAAAACAGCTGTCGCAAGCAGCGCTACCTTCAGTCCCGGCAGAAGTTTTTTGACATTAAACAGCACGTTTGGCTCCTAAATACCTATGGTTATATTCTAGCGGTAAAAAGACAGCTTAAACTTTGTATTACAACTTCACTTTTAAAATGGGATTTTATTCAAAGTTACAAACTTTTTTTCTTGCACCGCGTAACATTTTATGCATGTAAATTTTGCTTAATAAAAGTATAATAGCGCCACTTTTAAATTGGTGAACGACACTGTCTGTAACAGGTTTAATAGGAGGAGCTATGGCTATTAACAGCAAAGTCCAAACCATGCCTTCTTTGTTTCAAATAAGCTGGCCTATTTTTATCGATCTGGGGCTGCATTTCTCAACTCTTATTATCAATCTTTTTATGGTAGGCCTCGTATCAGTTGATGCTGTAGCCGAGCTTACCGTAGGTAATCAGGTATTTGACCTGGGCTTTGTCCTATTTAACTTTATTAATATCGGCGTATGTGTTGTTTGTGCTCAGGCCTTGGGTAACGGCAACAAATCCATGGTACGTCGCGTGATCCATATGGGCCTTGGATTAAACCTTATCTGGGGCGCTACCGTGTCCATTGGTGTTTTCTCCTTATCAGGACTTATCACCTCGCTTATGCATGTTCCGCCGGAGATCCTGGAGAATTCTCATGGTTATCTGCAGATCCTGGCATTAAGCTTCTTACCCGAGGCCTTGTGCTTATGCTGTGCCCAGATCCTGCGTGCCTATGGCAGAACACGTGATTCCATGTACGTTGCTGCTCTGATGAATGCTATCACCGTAGGTCTAAATTATGTCCTGCTCTTTGGTGTTTTTGGAATGCCTAAGATGGGCGTGCAGGGCGTGGCTGTGGCTACGGTTTTAGGAAGAGCTGTCTGTGTATTCGTATTCTTCTTTATGATCCTGAAGGTAACCCGTGTACGCATCGTGCCACGCTTCCTGTTTGTCATTAAGATGAAGATCCTAAAGCAGATGTTCAATATCGGTCTGCCCGGTGCCGGAGAAAACCTTTCATGGCATACCCAGTACATGTTCATGACCTCCGTTATTGCATCCTTAGGTGCGGTATCGCTGGCAACACACGGCATCTACTTCCAGATGAGTATGATCATGTGCCTGTGGTCGATATCTATTTCTACAGGTACTGAGATCCTGGTTGCTCACTATGCCGGTGCCATGAAGCTTGATCTTGCCAACAAGCAGCTTTTGCGCTCAGTAAAGATTGGTTTTATCTTTACTGCGCTCCTGGCTGTCACTGTGCCTTTGTTCTCAGGCAGGCTCTTTTTCTCATTCTTTACCGATTCTGAGGATGTGCTGGCATTGGCAACGCCAATTTTCCTGCTTACTGCTTTTATGGAGCCAGGACGGGTACTCAATATCATTATTATCAATTCACTGCGAGCTGTAGGTGATACTAAATTCCCTGTCATCATGGCTGTTATATCCATGTGGGGCATAAGTGCCACGCTTGGTACCTTCTTAGGTCTTTATTGCGGATTGGGCCTTCTGGGAGTATGGATCGGCTTTTGTGCCGATGAGTGGACCCGTGGTATTGCCATGTTCATAAGATGGAAGAGCAAGGCCTGGGTAAAATCTGCGAAGAAGAATTACCGTGTTAATTTCATGAAGCGCGCACATAATAAAGGATAGAAATGGATCACTTCAATTATACCCTGACTGGTACCTGCTCCAAGATAGTTGACTTTGATATAGATGATGAAGGCAGGCTTCACAATGTAAAGTTTTTAGGCGGCTGTGACGGTAATTTGAAAGCAGTAGGACGTCTTACTGAAGGCTTAGATGCCAGGAGCGCTGCTGATTGCCTTGAAGGAAATCTCTGCCGCAGCAAGGGAACATCCTGTGCTGATCAGTTTGCCAAGGCAATACGTAAGGCTTTGCAGGAGAAATGATAAACAAGGCATGAGCAAAACACTCATGCCCGAATTTATAAGGATTAGCCTGCTACAGAGAAAATTCTGATCTCAGGTGCGGCTTGGAAATAAGGCTTCAGGCCGACAACTACGTCGTTATTGAAAAGATCGCTCTCAAGATATGCTCTGGCATGATCAACGCTGTCAAAACCGTGAAGAACCTGAACGTCCTCATCACGGACTAAAAGTTCCTTGCTGACAGCACCTTCGATCTGGATCAGGAAGGGGTCACGGTAATCAAAGTAAACCCTGGCGGCCATGGGACGGTTAGACTCTTCAATCTTCATGGTGATTTCAAGATAAGCTTTAGCCATAATTTATCTCCTAAAAAAGCAGAATTGAACTATGACAGTAATTTAGGAGAATTACCTGCCTTGAGGAAGTTGTTAGGAAATTAAAAAGTTACTATTAAATTCCATAGTAACTTGTGCAATAAGGGAATTTACTGCAACATTGGCACCGGCAAACAGCAGTTTGGGGCATATATGTATCAGAGAAAGCTTGAGAAGGATATTCGCTGTCCGTTAGAACACGGACTGGAGATCTTTGGCGGAAAATGGAAGAGCAGGATCATTTGTGTTCTTGCAGCCTGTCCTCACTCCCGTTATAGCTTTTTAAGAGAACAGATGGGTAATATCACTGATGCAGTTTTATCTGCATCGTTGCGTGAGTTGATCAGCTTTGGTATGGTAAGCAGGATTTCATATGATGAGATCCCTCCTCGAGTTGAATACACCTTAACCGATAAGGGCAGATCAGTAATTCCAATTCTGCAGTCAATTTGTAAATGGTCCGGGCTCTTTACCAATAATGATCCTGCCCAGACCATGATTCAATGTAAGCGTTGTAATTACAAATAACTGATTGTTTGCCATAAACTTTTTAGTGGCAGAAAAAATGAATAAAGATAC
>CAVFIO010000077.1:0-1835 GCA_963622535.1 Akkermansia muciniphila | reverse complement strand
ATTACCTATAAGTTTGATAAGGATTTTACCTCAGAGCAGGTTCAAACTCTCTTTTTAGCTATAAATTGGCAGTCGGGGAAATATCCTAATCACCTTTATACGGCATTAATGAATTCTCAGAGCGTAGCTACCGCCTGGTGTGATGGTGAATTAGTCGGTCTTGCCCGAGCCATAGATGACGGTGCTATGCTTGCGTATGTGCATTACGTTCTGGTTTTGCCTGAATTTCAGGGATACGGTATTGCATCCAGGCTTATACAGATGATTAAAGACAAATATCGCAATTTCCTTTATATCGAGGTTATGCCTGAGGATCGTAAGAATGTGCCGTTTTATGGGCACTGCGGATTTTATGTAATGCCAGATGGCGCATCACTTCAAATAGTAAATTCAAACATAAAAGATTGAGTATTTAAGGAATACTTATGCAAGCTTTAAAACAAAACCTGCCGGGCATTATTTTGTGTGTCCTGATTGCAATACCTGCCTATATTTTAGGGCGCCTGTGCCCAGTTGCAGGTGGTCCTGTGATTGCTATTTTACTTGGAATGGTGATAGCACTGTTCTGGAGAGCTCACGGCTTATTTTCATCCGGAATTAAATTTACTTCAAAGAAGGTACTGCAGTATGCGGTTATTTTATTAGGCTTCGGGCTGAATCTGGAAGTTGTAGTTAAAACAGGCATTTCTTCCTTGCCAGTGGTCGTTTCAACCATCGCCGCATCGTTAATAACTACCGTGATTTTATGTAAGGCGCTGCACATCCCAACGAGACTTGGTACGCTGATCGGTGTTGGATCATCAATATGCGGAGGTTCTGCAATTGCAGCTGCGGCTCCTGTGATTAAGGCCTCCGATGAGGAAATAGGGCAGGCTATATCAACCGTTTTCTTCTTCAATGTCCTGGCTGCCTTAATTTTTCCCTGGTTTGGAGATTATATTGGCTTTGCCCATGATGCTCATGCTTTTGGTGTATTTGCCGGTACTGCAGTGAACGATACCTCATCTGTAACTGCTGCCGCTTCTACCTGGGATGGAATGTGGGGGCTAGGTGCCAGAACTCTTGATGAAGCGGTAACGGTAAAGCTTACCAGAACTCTTGCCATTATCCCCATTTGCCTGGGACTTTCATTTATATTTATCGGCCGTGAGCAGAAAGGTGAAAGACTGACTGGGGCTAAAATGATTAAGATGGTGCCGTCATTCATAATAATGTTTGTTCTGGCATCACTGTTTACAACCATCTGTGTGAGCCTGTTTAATGTGGATGTTGCTGTCTTTAAGCCCTTTAAATCATTAAGCGTATTTATGATCGTAATGGCTATGGCTGCAATCGGCTTGAATTGTGACCTTATAAAGCTTGTTAAGACAGGTGCTAAGCCTATCTTCTTGGGTTTGTGCTGTGCTCTTGCAATTACCGGTGTGTGTCTTTTGGTAATGAAGATATGCGGTATTTGGTAATTGATGATGTTATGACTGCCCTGATTTAAGATGTGAATTCTATATCAGGGCATTTTTTTTAACAGCATTTAATTATTTTCGGGGGAGTATTGAGCCTCTGCTTTATGCACGGTCCATTTGCCTTTTTTTGTCGATCCGGTGTGACTGAGTAATTGTTTTTTAATTGCCGGACGTAATTTCTTACACTTTCAAACGACTTATCTTTAATTATAGAAGTCAGCTCTTTGATGGTTAAAGTGTCGTTATCTGCGAGCGAAAGGAGAATTTTTTTCTCAGTCTGACTTAGTTTTAAACGTTCCTTGTAGGATCCCTGTACGATTTCTTGTGTGTTTTCTTGTGTGTTTTCTGTTGATTTATTCATACTAAAAGAATTCT
>CAVFIO010000076.1:0-10115 GCA_963622535.1 Akkermansia muciniphila | reverse complement strand
AACGTCATCTGCTGTAGAAATATTCGTATTACCATTGAAAACGATGCTATCGACCGTAATCTTACTTCCTGCTAATGATGTTCCTGCTGTGTCTGTTACCGTGGCATCATTATTAAAAGTTAAAGTTTTATCGACATCTAAGGCTGTACTTTTTATGGTTGCAATACCATTGTATTTGACTCTACCTTTTGCATCGATATCACTTGATGAAATATCCGCAGTATCACCAAAAATCAAAGTACCATCAGCATCAGTAGCAATAAGATGATAATTAGAGGCCATTAAATCTTTTGAAAATTCAATGGAACCGGCTTCAATCTTAGGATCAGTAGCACTATCAGCTAAAGCATCAGCATTTGTTAAGGTAGTAGTATCAGCAAAACTGACTTTTTGCTCTGCAGTCACACTGACCTTATTAAGCTTAGTCTTTGAATTGAAATCAATATCTTTTTTTGCTGACACAGCAGAGCCTTCATTCATTACTATCGATCCAGAATCTGCAGCCGTCATGGAAACACTGCCATCAGACGAAGTAATTGATGATTTTTGTACATCTCCTGTAAGCTTTGATAAAGTGATATCGTCTTTTGCCTGAAGAGTTGCATCACTCAATTCAGCTTTAGAATCAACGGTAATCTTGCCATTCTCAGATTTCACCGTGGCATTATTAATGATTGCAGTATTATCAGTCCCCGCTTCAAAAGTAATTGAGCCAGATGTTGAATCAGTGCCATTTGCATGGATTTCCGAATCACTTATCTCTGCTCCAGCATTAAATGTGATTGCCTGACCTGTAACCTTGGAGCCTTCAGATATATCTGCTTTCCCGTCATACTGAACATTGCCTGCAGAGGTTATATCTGAATTTTTGACTTCTGCATCCTGTTCAAAATTGATATTACCTGTTGTACCGGTCGTAGAAACTTTGGATGTAGTGATCCTGGTATCTGAATTAAAGGTAACACCAGTTACAGCTGTTATTGAAGATTTATCTTTTGTGTCGCCTTGCAATTTAACAGGTTCGCTGCCATTAGCAGTGATAGATACAGCACCATCCTGTGAAGTGATTTTTGAATTAGATGCAGTACCACTTAGCTTGGAAATGGAAACATCCTGCTTTGCATCAAGCGTTGCATCACTCAATTCAGCCTTAGAACCAATGGTAATCTTACCATTCTCAGATTTCACCGTGGAATTATTGATGGTTGCAGTATTACCTGCCCACTCTTCAAAAGTAATTGAGTCAGATGTTGAATCAGTGCCGTTAGCCAGGATTTCAGACTTACTTATATCCGCATTACCTTTAAAGGTTATTGCCTGACCTGTGACCTCGGAGCCTTCAGATATCGTTGCATTCCCATCATACTGAACATTGCCAGCTGATGCTGTAACCTTGTACTTGCTCAATTCTGCATCTGAATTAAATGCTATGTTTGTTTTCGCAGATACTGACGATTGATCTGTACCATCACCATGCAGTTTAATAGTTTCACTGTCATTAGCAGTGATAGATACCGCACCATCCTGCGAAGTGATTTTTGAATTAGTGGTAGTACCACTTAGCTTGGATATGGAGACATCGTTCTTTGCCTCGAGAGTAACACTGCTCAACTCTGCCTTGCCAGCAAGATCGATCTTGCCATTGTCAGATATCAACGTGGAGTTATTAATGGTTGCAGAATTACCTGAACCTGCATCAAAAATAATTGAACCTGTTGCTTCATCACTGCCATTTGCATGGATTTCCGAATCACTTATCTCTGCTCCAGCATTAAATGTGATTGCCTGACCTGTAACCTTGGAGCCTTCAGATATATCTGCTTTCCCGTCATACTGAACATTGCCTGCAGAGGTTATATCTGAATTTTTGACTTCTGCATCCTGTTCAAAATTGATATTACCTGTTGTACCGGTCGTAGAAACTTTGGATGTAGTGATCCTGGTATCTGAATTAAAGGTAACACCAGTTACAGCTGTTATTGAAGATTTATCTTTTGTGTCGCCTTGCAATTTAACAGGTTCGCTGCCATTAGCAGTGATAGATACAGCACCATCCTGTGAAGTGATTTTTGAATTAGATGCAGTACCACTTAGCTTGGAAATGGAAACATCCTGCTTTGCATCAAGCGTTGCATCACTCAATTCAGCCTTAGAACCAATGGTAATCTTACCATTCTCAGATTTCACCGTGGAATTATTGATGGTTGCAGTATTACCTGCCCACTCTTCAAAAGTAATTGAGTCAGATGTTGAATCAGTGCCGTTAGCCAGGATTTCAGACTTACTTATATCCGCATTACCTTTAAAGGTTATTGCCTGACCTGTGACCTCGGAGCCTTCAGATATCGTTGCATTCCCATCATACTGAACATTGCCCGCCGATGTTACATCTGAATTTTTGACTTCTGCATCCTGTTTAAAATTGATATTACCGGCCGCGCTGGTCGAAGAGATCGTTGATGTTGTAATCTCGGTTGCTGAATTAAAAGTGACACCGGTAGCTGCTGTTATTAAAGATTTATCCCTTGAATCACCTTGTAGCGTAATTGTTCCGTTTGAATCTGCGGTGATTGATACAGCGCCGTTCGATGAAGTAATTTTAGAATTAGAAGAGGTACCACTGATCCTAGAAATAGTAATGTCTTTCTTAGCATCAAGAGTTGCTTTGCTCAACACTGCTTTAGAATCAATTGAGATCTTACCGTTATCAGATGTTAGCTTTGCATTGCTAATGGTTGCAGTATTATCTGTCCCATTAAAAGTAATTGACCCCGATGCCTCATCACTACCCTTTGCATGGATTTCAGACTTATCCTTTATCTCTGCATTGCCATTAAACGTGATTGCCTGACCCGTGACTTTAGATCCTTCAGATATATTTGCGTCACCGTCATACAGAACATTGCCACTATCAGATGAAACTTTAGTTTCAGTTAACGTTGCATCCTTAAATGTAACATCGCCAGCTGATGCAGTTACATTGTATTTACTCAGTTCTGCTTTTGAATTGAATGCTATACCGGTTGCTGCTTTTACTGATGAGTTATCAGAAGAATTCCCCAAGAGCTTGATTGTTCCGTTTGAATCTGCGGTAATAGTTACAGAACCTGCAGTCGATTCAATAGAGGTATTAGAGGTATCTCCAGTCAGTCTTGAAATAATAAGATCTTTTTTGGCTGTTAAATCAGCATTTGTAAGCTTTGTAGTTCCATTTGATAAATTTAATGCATCAGCTGAATTAATTGAACTTCTTGAAGAAGCCCCAGTAAGCTCCAGGTCTTTTTGAACGATAACATCACTTGAAGTGGATTTTATCGAGCTGTCAGTGACAGTAATTGCAGAATTTGTTGAATTACCACCTAACGTAACAGAATTGCCTGTCAGGCTGGAGTTATATAAATTTATATTTCCCTCGGCAATTAGTGGGCCGTCAGTTTCAGCCTGAGAATTTGCAAGATCAAGATGCTCGACATCAATCTTATTTGCCTTAATCAAGCTATCTTTTGAAACAACTTTTCCATATGCTGTAAATGAAGATGTGTTGGTAGATAACTCCGAATATGTACCGACTAATAGCTGACCATGGTCTATGGTTAAAGTTCTTTCTAAATCTTTGCTATGACTAAACTCAAAATCTTCCGCAACCTTTAACGTTGCAATGTATGTGCCCGACTCTAACGTTGTTGAACCATCAGTCTTTCCTATAAAAGAATCATTAGAAAGAGTAAGAGAACCACCCTTTACAGAATAACTACCACTTTCAATTTCTAACTTACCAATGCTGTTAGCACCATTTGATACAACATCTGATTTAATTGTTTCACCATCATATTCAGCATTTTTAACACTGACTACCGATTGAGACGTGGAATCTATTGAACCTATTTGTCCTTGAGCACCTTTAAAAATGAGTTGTGCAGTACTATCCCAGTCAGGATCAGAGGTATTATCATCAGGTCTGAATGTATAATTTTTATATGTATCACCATCAATATCTGTTCTTGGTTCGAGTTTAAATCCAGTTCCACCTAATACGATGTTTCCTTTGTTTCCATTAACATCGCCTACTAAAATACTATCAAAACTGCTACCTAGAGTTTTGCTATTTCCAGTTATGGTTAAAGTTGCACCATTTTTTAATTTGAGATCACTAAGAACCAATGTTTCGTTTGCATAATAATCTGGATTTGTTATCGAGGCGTCTGGATAATTCTCATTTAAAGTTTCTAGAGCGCCAAAAGTATAATTTCCACCTATATAACCAATACTAAAATCAGCTGTATCAAATCTGTCTGATTCTGGTGCACTTAGATCATTATCTTTAGTCCAAAAAGTCAGGGTATCTCCGGTAACACCTGTTACACGATAATTTGAATAATCTTCATCAGGCGAAACATCATCCCAGTTCTTTGTTTGTACATCATCAGCATATGCAACAGACACCGTTCCCAAAAGCATTGCCAGCAAGGCATGCTTTAAAATTGCACGATACTGACTTAATAAGAATTTAATAGCACCGCGGGTCTGTCTCATAATGCACTCTCATCTACACTGAACTGATTCTTTAAAACGCCCAACACTGACATTTTCCGTATATTGGAACTATTATACAAAAATAAGCTTAGTTGTTTTGTTAACTATCCCGAATTAGCAAACAAGTAAATTCAAGAATGACAGGAATTTTGTAAACATCCAATAAACAAAACCCCTCCGAAAAAGGAAGGGTTTTGCACTGTTCTAAATAAATCTAAGCTTTAAAGATTAGATGTACTTAAAGTTGATCTCTTTGATCTTCTGAGACCAGGTTGCAGGACCGATGTGGTGAATGCTGTTACCCTCAGAGTCAACAGCAACAGTAACAGGCATATCAACAACCTTATACTCACGTACAGCTTCCATGCCGAGATCCTCAAAGGCAAGAACCTTGGCAGCCTTGATTGCTTTGGAAACAAGGTATGCCGCACCGCCGGTTGCCATCAGGTACACAGCCTTGTGCTTCTTGATGGATGCAATAGCCTCAGGACCACGCTCTGATTTACCGATCATGCCGTAGAGGCCGGTCTCAGAGAGCATGGTCTCAACGAACTTATCCATACGGGTTGAAGTGGTAGGACCTGCAGGACCCACAACCTCATCACCAACTGCAGGAACAGGGCCTACGTAGTAGATGAATTTCTTATGGAAATCAACGCCTTCAGGAAGAGGCTTGCCTTCCTTGACAAGATCGCAGATGCGCTTGTGAGCAGCATCACGGCCGGTCAGAATGGTGCCTGACAGTAACAGGGTCTCACCCATCTTCCAGGTTGCCATTTCCTCTTTGGTAACGGTATCGAGGTTAACGCGCTTAACAGTTGCGTCAGAGCCGCCGATCTGGATATCAGGATAAGAATCAATTGAAGGAGGAGTAAAGGTTGCAGGACCGGTACCGTCTAACTCAAAGTCAATGTGACGGGTAGCGGCGCAGTTAGGAATAATGGTAGTAGCCTTGGATACTGCGTGGCAAGGATAGGTCTTGACCTTAACATCCAGAACAGTAGTCAGACCGCCTAAGCCCTGAGCACCGATGCCGAGCTTGTTGATCTTGTCATAGAGCTCAACACGGAGCTTCTCTTCAGCAGTAACAGGACCGCGGGCAATCAGCTCCTGAATATCGATAGGATCATTCAAGGCTTCCTTTGCAAGAATTGCAGACTTCTCAGGGGTACCGCCAATACCGATACCGATGATTCCAGGAGGGCACCAGCCTGCACCCATGTGAGGGATCTCAGAGAGTACGTAATCTACAACGCTGTCTGAAGGGTTCAGCATCTTGGAGTGGGTCTTGTTCTCAGATCCGCCACCCTTGGAGGCAATAGCGATCTCAACCTTATTGCCCTTGATCATTTCGATGTGAACTACGGTAGGAGTGTTGTCCTTGGTATTGACACGCTTGCCGATAGGATCAGTTAAGATGGATTTACGCAGAGGATTTACCTCTGAGCAATAGGCACGACGAGTACCCTCGTCTACCATCTCCTGCACGGTCATATCACCTTCAAAACGGACATCCATACCGATCTTGACAAAGCAGGTAACAGCACCGGTATCCTGACACAAAGGACGATGACCGATGGCGCACATCTTAGAGTTTACTAAGATCTGAGCAATTGCATTTTTGGCAGCGGGATTCTGCTCGATGTCATATGCATGCTTCATGGCCTTCAGGAAGTCCTGAGGATGATAGTAAGAGATGAACTGGATTGCATCCTCGATGGACTGGATGAAATCCTGAGTCTTAATAAGAGTTGTCATGTGTTCTTTCCTAACTTTTATTTTGCAATGAGATTGTGTTTTAGCCCACTGCCGCTGTGAATGTTGTAAAAAATTTCAACAATCTGACAGATCCTTGCCATTTTATCATTAAACGCTTGATAACACTGCCCGATGTTGCTCACAGTTTGCTCTTTTTTAATATGCTCACTTGTCAGTATTTACAGGAAAGTGATAAACAACGAAATTTTTGCACAAAGACAAACTTTTAATAGATCTGCGTCTATAACATTTGTAAAATGGCCCTATGTCGGTCTTTTATCTGGTGGTATGAACATATGTGGTTAACTTTGGCAGTGATGTTTATCGTGCTTGCCACGTTTGTCATGATCCTCGTCAACATGTTCAATGATTACACGGCCCGCCGGGATCAGGATCTCAAGGCCATGAACAATCATGCCAAAAACATTATTGCTGATACTGAGGATCTGCTGCTCAATCAGACGCAGATCTCCATGTCAAAGACTCTCATGCTGATCCTCCATTACCGTATTCTCCGCTGTCTTAATAAAATGGCATCAGTAAACGGCAAGGATGACGAGCTTGCGGAAAGGGTCAACAGCGAGAAGAAATTAATTGAGGATATCAAAAAGAACTACCACGACGAGCTGGCATTCCGTCCGCCCGAGACTGATGCCATAGCTTTAGGACAGCTGCGGGTTATCAGAAGACTACGTGCCATATTAAGAAGTGAGCTGCGGGTCGGCACTGAAATTACCCCGTCTGATATTCAAAAAGAGGACAGACGTCTTTATCTTCTGGTTTTAAAGGTAAATATCTCAAATCTCATTCAACGCACACTGGAGCTTAGAAAGCTAAAGCAGATCGGCTCGTGCAGACTGCTTGTGCAAAAGGGGATAGATGTTATCAAAAAAAGCAACCTCAAGGATGACTGGCTAAACGAGAAGGCCGATCTCTTAAATCAGCTTAATATCGGTCTTGATGCAGAAAAGGATCAGAGGATGACTGAACTTGAAAAGGCCAACCGCAGACGCAACGAGGAAGAGAAGGAGATGAATGAGATCTTCGGTGACAAAAAGAAATGGTGATCTCAGCCTAACGCATTGCAGTCCCCTCCCTTGCAAGAATATACAGAAACAAAAGGATCGCAGAGAGTCTCCGATCCTTTTTTCCGCCTAATCAAATCCCTGAGGAATTACATACTCACCAGGCGGTACATTAAAGCATTGAGCCTTGTGGCAAAGAGCAGCATCAAGTAGCACTAAGGCCATCATAGCCTCGGCAATAGGCACTGCCCTGATCCCAACACAGGGATCATGACGGCCTTTGGTTACTACACTTATCTCATTACCGTGTCTGTCAAGAGAGCGGCCGGGAGTTAAAATTGATGAGGTAGGCTTAAGCGCCATGCGCGCCTTAATGATCTGCCCTGAGCTTATGCCTCCTAAGATGCCGCCGCTGTGATTTGACTGAAAGCCTTCACGGGTGATCTCATCGCGAGCCTCTGTTCCACGCATTGCAGCCATGTCAAAGCCATCACCGATTTCTACCCCCTTGACGGCATTGATCCCCATCAGAGCAGATGCAAGCTGGGCATCCAGACGCTCAAATACCGGACTGCCCCAGCCGGCACTGACACCTTTTGCCCGTACCTCAACTACGGCACCAACGCTATCCTGCGCGGTGGCCAGATCCTTAAAGAGAGCACGAAGCTCATCAAGCTTTGACAGATCGGCAAAGTTAAACTCGTTCTGACGTACTGCAGAGTAGTCAAGACTGTCTGCCTTTACCTTGCCAATGGCACTTACGCAGCCTTCAATTTCAACCTTGAAAAGCTCCTTTAATACCTTTTTGGCAACGGCACCTGCGGCAACGCGCATTGCAGTTTCGCGCGCTGATGCCCTGCCGCCGCCGCGATAGTCACGAATGCCGTATTTGGCAAGATAGGTACAGTCCGCATGCCCGGGACGGAATGAATCCATAATGGCTGAATAATCTGATGAGCGCTGTGAGGTATTCTCAATTACCAGTCCGATGGGAGTACCGGTGGTTTTTCCCTCAAAAACACCTGATATGATCCTCACCTGATCAGGCTCATTGCGCGGGGTGCCGTAACGGGTGGATCCCGGACGGCGTCTGTCCAGATCTCCCTGAATATCAGCCTCTGACAGCGGAATTAAAGGCGGACAGCCGTCAATAATACAGGCAAGAGCTGCACCATGGCTTTCACCGCAGGTAGTGACGGTAAACAATCTACCAAAGGTATTACCTGCCATTACTGCTCCTCCGGGCGCTTCAAGCTTCCGGCAAAGAGATCGTGATAAGCCTCAAGCTGCTCTTTAGACAGTACGAACACTCCTGAGCCGCCGCGCTTTAAATCTACAAAATGGAAGGGAACCATGGGGAAGGCATGTACGAGGTTCTCCTCGGAATTACCAACCTCCATGACTAAAATTCCATCATCATTTAGATACCCGGCAGCATCCGTTAAAATTCTTCTGGCACAATCAAGACCGTCATCCCCTGATCCTAAGGCTCTGTCAGGTTCACAATGAAATTCCTCAGGCATGGTTGACAAATCGTAGCTGTCAACATAAGGAGGATTGGCCACGATCAGATCGTATTTGTCACCCTTGGGCAGATCCTTAAATAAATCACTCTTGATTGGAGTAACAACATTCTCCAGATCATAGGCTCCGATATTGATCTCACAGACCTCCAGGGCCTCATCATCAATATCAACCGCATCCACCTCAGCCTCTCCGTCAAAATGCAACGCCATGGCAACAGCGATGCAGCCCGATCCGGTGCACATATCCAAAATGCGCTGAGGCTGTCTGTCGAGGTAAGGATCAAAGCCCTTTTCAATGAGCTCACCGATTGGAGAGCGCGGCACGATCACACGGCTGTCCACATAGAACTCCTTGCCGCAGAAGAACGCTCTGTGAGTAAGATATGGAGTTGGAATGCGCTCTATGATACGCATACGGGCAATCTTTGAAATGAGCACACGCTCCTCACGGGTAAGACGCGAGGTCAGTGTGCTGTCATCACATGGCGGCTGCAGATGCATGACAGCCTGTACAATCTCTAAGGCCTCATCCCAATAATTATCAGTACCATGACCTACAAAAATCTGGTGAGATGCAAAGCAGGAAACTAAATAACGAACGACATCCTGAACGGTAAATAATTCGTTGGTTAAAGCCTCCTCCATTTCCTGAGAAGTAGGAGGATCATCTAAAAGCTTATAGATGGAGACAATATCAGGATTGTCAGATAATTTTGACATAGAGATTTCTTTGTAAACCGAAAATACAGGTATAAAACTAACCTGGTTATTATAACCTAGAGAAAATTAATTTTGATTATTCAATATGCTGTCTGCAAAGCGAAAAAAACGCGCCTTAAGGCGCGCTGTCTTATGATAAATTCCCGCTAGCTGCTGCAGCTTAAATCTGAAACAGAGCCTCTCCTTATAAGAGTGATCTGATAGTTAACCTCACTTACAACCTTCTGCTCAGCCTTGCCCAGAGTCTTAGAGCAGATCACCTTGCCGCAATCAAAGATGAACTCACAGCTGTAACCGGTAATACGGAAGGAGCCTTTAAAAAAGGACTTAACGTATCTGGCAATACGTCTTGCCGAATATTCAGTAAAAACACGCATCTTAACGTCCTTAATGTTGTGATAAATATAATTTATTGTTATGAGAATATATTACCAGTCATATGTAAAATTAATGTGACAAAGTGATTAACTTTTTCAATATCAACGGGATAAATTCTTAAAGTGTGAAGATCATCGAAAAATTATTATTATTTATCAGAACAGCAGCTTAATAC
>CAVFIO010000075.1:0-10280 GCA_963622535.1 Akkermansia muciniphila | reverse complement strand
CTCTCCCAATATCGTAATAAGCATATAGCATCCCAGTAAACAGACTTTTGCCAAAACGACGGGGGCGGATAATAAAAGGAAATAAATCTCCAGCTTCTTCTAAAACTTCGATAAACTGAGTTTTGTCAACATAAGCATAGCCTTCGGTTCTGATTGTCGTGAAATTTGCACTTCCATAAGGGATGCGAGCAAGTTTTTTGGTTTCCATATGTTGACCTCTGATAGTATCAAGCAAAATCTATCAATAGTTTTGGTTTAGCAAATATCTAATCTGGCAATGTCTGTTCCGACAAAGACACAGGCTACACGTTTTAGAGCAGGAAGGAGTGCAATATTATCGCAATGGCAGTATCTATCAGGCTGAGCATAAGCTTCAATGAACTTTTCCTGAACGGCGACTTCACCTGCCTGACTTTGCAATTTTCAAAAACCGATGCTTTGGTACCATGATTACTCTTTAAGATCCTACCAAAACTTCAAACATCTGCATCATTCATAAGCTGGTGAAATTTCAAAGGTAACACAAAATTAAACCGACAATACTGCCTCCGCAAGTCTCTCCATGAAGAAAAATTCAACTTTATCCAGAAAAATAGCCATAGTTACATAACTACAGCTAGCTACATACACTCTTAATAGCTAAAGTTACGCTCACTTTGAGTTAAGACAGGAGCGTTCTTGCCATTTATGAGTTTTTCATAGATTGCAGAATACAGAAGCACGCGCTGTACATACCCGCGGGTTTCTGTAAATGGTATATTTTCAATATACATCGGAGCATCACGTTTGCCTCCATCCTGAGAAGTCCAGCGATAAACACGGCCCGGTCCTGCGTTATAGCCTGCTGATGCTAACACTCTGTTATTTGAGAATTTTCCCAAAAGTTCGCGTAAATACTCCGATCCATAGCGGATATTGGTATCAGGATCGGTAAGAGAGCCTGTGCCCTGATAAGACCAGCCGTTTTTTCTGGCAATCAGCTGCGCTGTAGCAGGCATAAGCTGCATAAGACCAGTGGCTCCAACGGGACTTCTTATAACAGGATTTAGCATACTCTCCTGACGGCTGATGCCATACAGATAAGAAAGAGCTACCCCGCTTCTTTGAGCATGCGAGCGGTAAAGATTTAAATAAGATGTCGGAAAGCGGTAATCCAGGGCATCCCAACGCTTACCTGCGGCAACTGCTGAAATTGCCAGAGAATGATTACCGGTACGCAAGGCCCATTCAGCCATGGATAAGGCAGTCATTTCATCAGTATTAGTTGCGATCTCACGCCATTCAATAAATCTTGCAGGATCATTCATAGCATAAAGCTCAAGAAAACGCTGCACTGCCGGAACATCAGTAAGCGAGTCAGACAGGGCATCACTGCGCTTTAAGCTGGTATTTCCATAGTGAGGGTTCTGTCCCATAAACTGAGCTGCCACGAAGCCAAAGAAGGATCTGTCCTTAGCCACATCACGCATAAGGGCCAGACCTTCATTCTTCTTGCCTGTATTTATAAGACCGCGGGCCTTCCAGTACTGCCAGTTAACCTCGTTTAAGCCACGTTCACCCATGGCATCACACAAGGGCACAATATATTTCCACTGCTTATACCAGATAGCACGACGTAATCTCTTTTCAACTAAATCATCAGTCCAAAGCGCAGCCGGAAGATTATCATCTACCCATTGCAGATCGGCTAAGGTGCTTTGATATCCCAAACGACCTGAGGCGATAATACCTAATATTTCATGACGCTCTGTTGAGGATAACCGGGCCTGCTCAGAAAACACAGGTAAGGCCTCAGTAGCATCATTTGGATTTAATGCGGCATAACGCTCAAAGGCTAATACCCTGGCACGGCGGTTATTAAGCTCGATATATTTATCAGGGGTATCTGCAATAGATGCAGCTTCAATTGCTGCATTTTGCTCACTGCCCTCAAGGGATTGGGCTGCAGAATTCAGCTCTGCAGAGCTTGACTTACGGCGTTTTAACAAGGTCTCGAAACGTCTTGCCTTAGCAGCATTGCTCATATACCCCTTTGAGGCCCAGGCTGATATAAGACCTGAGCAGGCCTCAGGATAGGGGCTTGCTGAAACATAGAGCTTTGATGCAAAGGCAACTGCGGCACTGCTACCTCTGTTAGTTTCCAGAGCCGCCTCATGCCAGCGACACTCTCTTGCCTTTTCCTTAACATTGAGATCAAGAGGAGAGCGATCAGGATAAGGCTCGGATCCCATGATCTCAAGCACACGTTTAAACTGGCCCTGTCCACCCAGCATATCTGCATAGGTGTCAGTAAGCAGAAGGGACAGCTCCTTATCTCCACTGTTTCTGACAAACTTCAAAGCGGCATTGTAGTTACCACTTGAGACATTTGACTGCAACAGATAGTAGTCAAGATAAACATTGAGAGCATAATTTCTTAAAACTCCCGCCTTATAACGCTCAACACCTGTTACATCTCCGGCTCTGGCTAAATCTCTTGCCTCCTGAAAAGCCTCACGACGGGCCTGAGACTGAGCATCATAGGAAATAAAGCCGTCAGATACCGGATTTTCAACAGCAGGAGGAATGGCACGACGGACTGTATTGCTAGATTTGGTCGTGTTCTTTTTATTTGAGGTTGCATTTTTCTTTGCAGCCTTTGGAGAGTTTTTCTTAGAGGCTGCAGCTTTCTTTGAGGTTTTAGCGTTGCTCTTGGCTGCTTTTGTCTGCCTGTTGTTTTTTGAGCTTTGGCTTTGCTTTTGAGATCCTTTACTTTGAGAATATGGCACAACCTTGCCATACTGGGCAGCCTGTGCAATTTGCGGAGCTGATGCACATACACACATTAAAGCAGCAGCACAGCCTGAAAGGATAAAGGTGGAGATCTTTTTAAATGTTGAAGAGCTCTTCATGAATATAGCCGTAGAAAATGAAATATCTGATATATGAAAACGCCTTAGGATTTTAACATCTTAAGGCGTTTTCGATTGATCTTCTTAGATAATGTTACTGCTTATCAGCCAAAAATCTTCACATAACCTACTGATACCAGAACGAAGATCACTACCGGCAATACGAGGTGGAAATACCAGTAGACAACCTTGCTGTCCAAAACCTTAGGACCTGCGCCGGTATTAACCTCGGCTATATATTTCTTCCAGCTCATGCCGGTCTTGGCCGTAATGAAGATCACCATAAACAAGGAGCCCAGAGGCAGGGTATTGTTGGATACGATGAAGTCCTCTAAATCCATGAAGGTGTCAAAGCCAAAGGGATGGATTGAGTCCCAGAGATTAAAGCTTAAAAGAGCCGGCATGGAGATCACCATGATGAAGATGAAGTTATAAACAACCGACTTTACACGGCTGATGTTAAATACCTCCATGCAGATAGCAATGATTGATTCATACACCGCAATAAGGGTGGACATTGCAGCAATCAGCATGAAGAGGAAGAACAGTGATCCCCAGACATAACCGCCTGCCATATTGGCAAAGACTGTAGACATAGTGACGAAGAGCAGGCTCGGACCTGCATCAGGTTCAACACCATAGGAGAAGCAGGCAGGGAAAATCACAAAGCCTGCCAATAATGCCACAATGGTATCCAATACAGCGATCCAGATGCCCTCTGATAACAGAGTATGCTTTTTGTTTACATAGGTACCGAAGATCTCAATTGAGCCCTGCCCTACTGACAGGGTAAAGAAGGCCTGTCCCATGGCTGCCCATAGAATTTCCATCAGGCCGTGCTTCTCAATTGATGAGAAATTAGGCTTTAAATAATAGGAAATGCCCTCTGCAAAGCCCGGTAACATAAAGGAGCGGGCAGACATGAATACCAGCAGTGCCAGCAGGAGGATCATCAAGGGCTTGGTGATCTTCTCAAGGCCCTTTTCAACACCCATGGCCACAATGACGAAGCAGACTACGGTAACCGTGGTCATGCATACAAACATGGTAAGAGGATTTTTCAAAAGCTCGCCGAAGGTCTGACCTGCAACCTCCTGAGTTAAGCCCTTCTCAAAGCCACCTGCGATGAACTCATAGCAATAATACAAAAGCCATCCGGTGATAAGGCCATAGAAGGCCATGAGGCAGTAGGAGCCGGGAATTAACCAGAACTTATTCAGGTGCCAGCGGGTACCCGGCTGCTCCAGGATATTGAAGGCCTTAGCAATGGAACGTCTTGATGCACGGCCGATTGAAAGCTCAACTGAGAGCAGCGGCACACCTACCAGCAGTAAGAATGCAAGATAGATCAAAACGAATAAAGCACCGCCATACTGACCGGTAATATAAGGGAAACGCCAGACGTTGCCTAAACCGATGGCACAGCCTGCTGCAATCAGTAAGAAGCCCAGGCGGGATGAAAATTGACTACGTTCTGCCATTTAAATAATTCTCCTTGGAACGCGTCTAGTTACCAAAAATTCCGATATAGCCCTGCACGAACAAAGCGGCAATAACAACAGGCAATACGAAACGATAATAAGTACGGGCAAACTGTGGCAGTTTGGCCCCCATGCCGGTGTTCATCTCATTTAGATAATTATCAAAGCCCCAGCCACGCTTTAATACCACATAGAGCACATAGCACATTGCACCTAGGGGCAGAATGTTCTGTGATAATACAAAGTCGTAGAGGTCGAGTATTGATGATTCACCACCCATGGGATGAATATCCGACCAGACATTAAAGCCCAGCATCACCGGTAAGCCTAAAACCACAACTGCCACAAAGTTGTAGCAGACGGCACGTATTCTTGAGATCCCGAAGAGATCCATTGAGATACCGATCAGGTTTTCAAACACTGCAATCAGGGTAGACACCGCAGCAAAGAGCATAAAAAGGAAGAACACTCCGCCCCAGATGGCACCACCTGCCATATTTGAAAACACGGACACCAGTGTCACAAAGATAAGACCGGGACCTGCACCAGGCTCAATACCGTAGCTAAAGCATGCCGGGAAGATAACCACACCTGCAAGCAGGGCCACGATGGTGTCGAGGATGGTAATCATCAGTGACTCATAGCCTAAAGAGTAATCACGCTTCATGTAGGAGCCGAAGATCTGGATAGAGCCTACACCCAGGCCTAAGGTAAAGAAGGCCTGTCCCATGGCTGCAGATAAAGTCTCACCCAAGCCATGAGAGGTCATATTCTCAAAGTTAGGCATAAGGTAGTAAGAAATCCCCTCTTTGAAACCAGGCAAAGTAAAGGAGCGGGCAGCCAGCACCAGCAGCAGGAAAAACAGCAGCAGCATCAATGGCTTGGTTACACGCTCAACGCCCTTTCGCAATCCCATGGCACAGATACCGAAGGAAAATAAGGTTACTGCCAGAGTACACGGCAGCTGCAGGCCGGGATTTGACAGCATCTGTCCAAAGATGGCGCCAGCCTGACCCTGATCAAGCTTTTCTCCGAATGCTCCGGTAAAGGTCTGAATGGTGTAATAGAGCATCCAGCCTGTGACTAATGAATAGAAGGCCATCAGCACATAGTTGCCTGCGATCATCCAGTACTTATGACGTCTGAAGCCAGATCCCGGAGTTAAGGTCTCAAAGGATGCACCTAAGCTCTTACGTGAGGCTCGGCCTACTGCAAGCTCAATTGAGAGCATGGGCAGACCTACCAGAAAGAGGAAGATCAAATAGACTATTACAAAGGCAGCGCCGCCATACTGACCAGTGATATATGGAAAACGCCATACATTACCCAGACCGATAGCGCAACCTGCAGTGATCAACAGGAAGCCCAGGCGGGTAGAAAAGCTCTCTCTATTTTGTGTCATTTTTACCTACTAACCGAAAACAGTTACGTAGCAGTTTGCCACCAAAACGATAATGATTACAGGTAAAACATAGCGGAAGTAGTGCTTGCACCAATATGGCATTTTAAGGCCCTTGCCGCGGTTAGCTTCCTCTAAATACCTATCAAAGCCCCAGCCGTTCTTCAAGGTTACAAAGAGCACATAGAAGAGTGCACCCAGAGGCAGGATGTTATCAGAGATGATGAAGTCCTCTAAATCAAGGAAAGAGGAGCTGCCGCCCAGAGGATGAACATCTGATAAGTAGTTAAATCCTAAGAGGCAAGGCAGGGAAATTGCCAGAATGATGAGGAAGTTATAGGTTACAGACTTACGGCGTGAGGTCTTGAACACTTCCATGCAGATGGCAATGATGTTCTCAAACACTGCAATCAGGGTTGAAAGAGATGCAAAAGCCATGAACAGGAAGAACAGACCGCCCCACAGCCAGCCCAACTCCATGTGAGAGAAGATTGATACCAGGGTTATGAAGATTAAGCTTGGGCCCTGATCAGGCTGTACACCGTAGCTGAAGCAGGCCGGGAAGATAATAAAGCCTGAAAGCAGAGCTACGATAGTATCCAGAACTGCAATATTCACAGATTCAGTAAGCAGAGTATGGGAGGATCCGGCATAGGTTCCGAAGATCTGAATGGCACCGATACCGATGGACAGGGTAAAGAAAGCCTGAGCCATAGCTGCAGACAGGATCTCGGTTAGCGGCTTGGTCTTAAAGATCTCAAGATTGGGAGCGAGGTAATAGCTAAGGCCCTCAGAGAAGCCGTCCAGGAATAAGGAGTGACCTGCAAGTGCGATAAGAAGCACAAAAAGCAGGATCATCATAGGCTTGGTGATACGTTCAACGCCCTTTCTCAAGCCCATGGCACAGATACCAAAGCCGATTGCAGTGACGGCTATCATGTTGATGAGCATGTCGGCAGGTGATGAGAGCATGGCACCAAAGGCAGCACCTGCATCCTGTGCCGAGGTATTTACACCAAACTCGCCTGAGAAGCCCTTGATTGCATAATAGAGCATCCAGCCGGCAACTACGGTGTAGAAGGACATCAGCACATAGTTACCAAGAATCATCCAGAACTTATTTAGATGAAGCTTAGAGCCCGGCTGCTCCAGGATCTCAAAGGACTGAGCAAGAGATCTGCGGGAGGCACGGCCTACAGCAAGCTCCATGGTCAGAAGCGGCAAACCGCAGGCAATTAAAAATAAAAGATAAATCAATACGAACAGGGCACCGCCGTACTGACCTACAATGAAGGGGAATCTCCAGACGTTGCCAAGACCGATGGCACAACCAGCGGCAATTAGCACAAAGCCTAGTCTTGAGGAGAAATGCTCTCTTGTAGCCATAAAATTTTCCTAAAAAGGGACTTAAAAAAAACGATAAAAGCCCGGAGGATTTACCCTTCGGGCTTTTGCATTGAAATCAATGCCTTAAATTATTATTCACGCTCTTGAGCATCCGCAGCTGCAGTTTCAGGAGCTGCAGTTTCAGCAGTCTCAGGCTCAACAGTAGTCTCGGCTACGGTCTCCTCAGCTACTGCCTCAGGAGCAGCTGCCTCCTGTGAAGCAGCCTCTTCCTCACGTACAGCCTTGATTGACAGACGGATACGGTCCTGATTATCAATATCAAGCACCTTAACGCGAACCACGTCGCCCTGACGGAGGTAATCGCTAACATTCTCAATGCGCTCATCGGCGATCTGAGAGATGTGAACCAAACCGTCACGGCCGGGAAGAATAGTAACGAATGCACCAAAGTCGGTGATACGGGCAACAGTACCCTCGTAGATCTTGCCGACCTCAACCTCAATCAGGAGATCGTTAACAGCCTTTACTGCCTGATCTGCAGAGGCCTGAGAGGAGGCAGAAATCTTAACGGTACCATCATCCTCAAGATCGATCTGGGAATTGGTAGCAGCCTGAATTGCACGAACGTTGCAGCCGCCCTTACCGATGATGTCCTTAACCTTGTTGGCAGGAACCTTGATGGTGACTACACGGGGTGCAAAAGGAGACATAACCTTGCGAGGCTCGGGGATAGCACGGTTGATGATGTTCAAAAGGTGCTGACGGGCAGCATGAGCATCAGTCAGAGCCTGCTGCATGATCTCACGGGTAATACCGTCGGTCTTGATGTCCATCTGCAAGGCAGTGACACCCTCACGGGTACCTGCGACCTTGAAGTCCATATCACCTAAGTGATCCTCATCACCCATGATATCGGTCAGAACAGCAACACGATCGCCTTCCTTTACGAGGCCCATAGCGATACCTGCAACCTGTGCCTTGCAAGGAACACCTGCATCATAGAGAGCAAGACAGCCGGAGCATACAGAGGCCATAGAGGATGAGCCGTTAGACTCAGTGATCTCAGAGACCAGACGAATGGTGTAAGGGAACTCCTCCATGGAAGGAAGGACAGCACGTAAGGCACGCTTTGCCAGACGTCCGTGACCGATTTCTCGACGCTTAGGGGAGCCGATTAAGCCAGTCTCACCTACACAGTAAGGAGGGAAGTTGTAGTGCATGATGAAGCGATCGGTACGGGTACCGGACATATCCTCAAAGGTCTGGGCATCACGCTCAGAGCCTAAGGTGCACACACCGATTGACTGGGTCTCACCACGGGTGAACAAGGCAGAACCGTGGGTACGGGGAAGAATACCGGTTGCAACAGTGATAGGACGGATCATACGCAGGGTACGGCCATCAATACGCTTCTCACCTGAGAGAATACGCTCACGGACCAGATCACGCTCAAGGTTGAAGAAGATCTTGGCGATATCATTCTCGCGGCCTTCATACTCAGCGTGCTCGGCAATTAATTTCTCGGTAACTTCAGTCTTGATTGCCTCTAAGGTGTTCTGACGCTCAAGCTTGTCAACGATACGATAAGCCTCGCCGACGCGCTCTAGAGCCAATTCCTTAACTGCATCAATTAAAACGGTATCCTTTGCAGGAGCAACCCAATCCCAGACAGGACGGTTGACCTTCTTTACGAATTCCTCAATCTCGCTTACTACAGTCTGTAACTGCTCCTGGCCGTACATAACAGCGCCAAGCATGACAGACTCAGGCAGAATGTTAGCCTCAGACTCAACCATGACAACAGCTTTCTTTGAGCCTGCTACGACTAAATCCAAATCGGATTTCTTCTGCTCAGAGGATAGAGGATTCAAAACATACTGACCATCGATGTAACCAACACGGGCTGCACCTAAGGGGCCCTGCCAGGGAAGACCTGAGGAGGCCATAGCGGCAGATGCGGCGATGATGGAAATAATATCAGTAGGAACCTCAGGATTTGCGGACATTACAGTGACCACAACCTGAGTCTCATTGACGAAGCCCTCAGGGAAAAGCGGACGTAACGGACGGTCAATGAGGCGTGAAATCAAAGTCTCACCTTCGGTTGCGCGACCTTCACGTCTGAAGAAGCTGACAGGGATCTTGCCTGCAGCATAAGAGCGTTCCTGATAATTTACGGTAAGGGGAAAGAAATCGCGGCCTTCAACTGATTCATTACGTTTGCAAACAACTGTTGCGAAAACCACGGTATCGTCCATAGATGCCATTACGGCAGAATCTGCTTGACGACCAATGGCACCGGTTTCCAGGGTGACATTGTGCCTTCCGTATTTGAAGGTATGGGTGATAGGCTTTAAGTTCATCAAAAATCTCCGAAAAGGTCTGCTAATCTCTATAACTACAGTCTCTTTTTTGCAGACCGCTTTCTAAAAATTGGGCGGCCATATAGGCCGCCCGTGCCAGCCGCTAAAATTAGCGACGGAGCTTCAATTTTTCGACGATGGCAGTGTAACGGCCATAGTCCTTGCTCTTGAGGTAATCTAAGAGCTTACGACGCTGTGCAACCAGGTGCAACAAACCGCGACGGCTGTGGTGGTCCTTCTTGTGGGCCTCAAAGTGAGGCTGCAAGTCAACGATACGGGCGGTGATGAGTGCAATCTGCACTTCAGGATAGCCAGTATCCTGAGGGTTACGGCCAAACTCAGCTACAATCTTGGCTTTAGCTTCGGTAGTTAACATTTTTTGCTCCTTTGTGATGACAAATGTTACGCTTGAAGTCCGATCACAAACTCAGAATCAAGCCGCAGTATTTTAGCATAGTTCTAGGCTTTTTCTGTGGATAAACCGTACACGCGCGCTAATTCTTGCCAATATGCCCAAGTGCAGTGCTGTAAAATTTACGCAAAATCTGCGTAAACACACCTAAAATCAGTAAGTAAGGTCAATCCGTCCCTACTTGTATATACAACTTACCCTCCCCTGTTTCTCATAATAAAAGTTTCAAAATGTGAGATTTTTCAAACTTTCATGCTTTGCGGAGAGACTCTTTTTTAGATACGCTCGCAATAGTCAAAAACATACGTCTTATTTTTCGTATAATTTCGCTGTGTGAAAAAAAGTGAAATCGATCCTATTGCAACCAGCGAACCGATCCTAAAATTC
>CAVFIO010000074.1:0-10623 GCA_963622535.1 Akkermansia muciniphila | reverse complement strand
CTTTTACAGTACTTTAGTACATTTTTCACATACTGCCATCCTAGATTTTAAATTTATTTTCAATTTTGATAAAATTTGCACCTGTAAACGGTTACTTATGCCGGTAAATCATGAGCGACGGTTATAGGCTGATGCAGGAGCAAATCTGCTCTGAGCATAGAGCAATAGCGGTAACTTAGGTATTTACCTGTATAAGCAAACATTTCATTAATAACATAGGACGAGTTTTTATGGAAAACGTAACTCAGGGCTTACAAGCGGTTGATTGGATCATCTTCGCTATATATGCCGTTACTATCGTAGCAGTCGGTCTGACTGTTGCTAAAAAAAATAAATCCAGCACCGAAGGCTACTTCCTGGCTGGTAAATCCATCCCCTGGTGGGCTGTCGGTTCATCACTGATTGCAGCAAATATTTCTGCAGAGCAGTTCATCGGTATGTCAGGCTCAGGCTTCGTAATCGGCCTTGGCATTTCTGCATACGAGTGGATGGCTGCAATCACCTTGATTCTGGTTGCCAAGTTCTTCCTTCCTATCTTCATCGAAAAAGGCATCTATACCATCCCTGAGTTCGTTGAAAAACGCTTCAACAAGACCCTGAAGACCATTCTGGCTGTCTTCTGGCTGTGCCTGTACATTTTCGTAAACCTCTCCTCAGTACTCTATCTTGGCGGTACCGCACTTGAGATCATCATGGGCGTTCCTATGATGTACACCATCATCGGTCTTGCTCTGTTTGCTTTGATTTACTCTGTATACGGCGGTCTGTCATCTGTTGTCTGGACTGACGTTATTCAGGTTGGCGTGCTGATTCTGGGCGGCTTTGCTACCACTTATCTTGCAGTATCCTTCGTAGGCGGTGACGCAGGCTTCACCGGCGGTTTAAGCCACATGATGGATGTTGCACCTGATCACTTCAAGATGATCCTTGAAAAGGATAATCCTCAGTACAACAACCTCCCCGGCATTGCAGTTCTGATCGGCGGTCTCTGGGTTGCCAACCTCTACTACTGGGGCTTTAACCAGTACATCATTCAGCGTACCTTCGCTGCCAAGTCTCTTGACGAGGCTCAGAAGGGTCTGGCATTTGCAGCTTTCTTAAAGCTTCTGATCCCTGTCATCATCGTACTTCCCGGTATCGTAGCTTACGTAATTTTAAACGACGCCGCTCTGCAGGAGCAGCTCACTCAGACTTACGGTGCATTAGTTAACGATCCTAATTTAATGCCTTCACTTGAGCACGCTGACAAGGCTTATCCTTGGGTTGCAAACTTCCTGCCCACCGGCTTTAAGGGTGTCGTCTTCGCAGCTCTGGCCGCAGCTATCGTGTCCTCACTGGCATCAATGCTCAACTCTACTGCAACCATCTTCACCATGGATATCTACAAGGAATACGTGGACAAGAATGCATCTGAGTTAAAGCTTGTTAACATCGGCCGTCTGACCGCCTGCGTAGCTCTGGTAATCGCTGTGTTCATCGCTCCTATGTTAGGTGCTCTTGATCAGGCCTTCCAGTTCATTCAGGAATACACCGGCATGGTCTCCCCCGGCATTCTGGCTGTGTTCTTAACCGGTCTGTTCTTCAAGAAGGCAACCTCCAAGGGTGCAATCTACGGCGTATTAGCCTCAATCCCTATCGCATTGGCATTGAAGTTCCTGCCTTTGGGCATGCCGTTCATGGATCAGATGATGTATACCTTCATCCTCTCTATGACCACCATTGTCCTGGTATCCCTGGCAACCTCCGAGCAGGATGATGCTGACGGCGCCATTGTCTTGACCAACAAGACCTTCAAGACCTCCGGCGGCTTCGCAGTTGCCTCCTATATCATCATGATCATCACTGCAGTTCTTTACCTGCTGTTCTGGTAATCAGAAGATTCCTTAAAGTGAATGTCAGCCCCGAAGTATTTCGGGGCTTTTTTGTTGCTTGATGCCCTATCCTGACAAAGCTTAAAATGAAGCTCACAGTCACTCCGTCTCAGGATTTATAACCTGAAGACAAAGCCAAGGCACGTCATGGAAATTTTAAATTTCAGAAATTGCAGCTGCTATCTTTATTTATCTCAGAAAAAGGATGCCCCCGCGGTATATATTCCTGTTTTTGAAGGACACGGAGAGGATATCTTTCAAGAGCTTTCAAAAAAAAGCCATGGCCTGCTGAATCTTGCTGTCATTGCTGATATAAACTGGGCGCAGGATATGGCGCCTTTCTGCATGAAGGCATTAAACGCCAGTGCCTCCCCGCTCCTAGGTGGCGCAGAGCCCTTTTTAGCTGAACTTGTCAACACTGTAATTCCCAAAGCAGAAGCTGTATTTGCGCTTCATCCTAAGTACCGGGTTCTCTGCGGCTACTCACTTGCAGGGCTTTTCGCTCTTTTTGCACTGTACCGCACATCAGTGTTCAGCCGCATCGGATCATTTTCAGGATCGTTGTGGGTTCCAGATTTCAGTGAGTTTTATCTTAAGAACAGTCTTAAGCTAAAGCCTGAACGTATCTATCTTTCGCTAGGAGATCAGGAAAAGAAGAGCTCGCATCCTCTGCTGAAGACTATAGAGGATAAAACCGCTGAAGCCTTATGCTACTATCGCTCATTGGGCATAAGCTGTGCCTTTGAGCTCAACAACGGCGGACATGATCATAATGTTGCATGGCGCTGTGCCAGAGGGATCATAGCCCTCACGGCAAAGAATTCCGGCAGATTCTCAGCACAGTAACATTGTTAATTTCATCACAGATTTGATAACTTCAGCAAAGAACTGTTTGAAAAGTTGGACCGGGTATTCTAAATTTATAACCGTCGTAAGGGCAGATTTCAGATGCGAGCCGATGCAATTAGCACCTCCTTCTATTTCCGGCCGCTCTCCATTTTGTTAAAGTCCCTGAAGACACGTGTTGCGGACAGCAGATCAATATTTATAAGCAATGTTGCTGATACTTAGGTAAAATATTGATTTGAAATAAGATCCGCACAGCAGGCAGCCGCTGGAGTGATCCGCGGCTGTTTGTTTTTTTAAGGAAGCAAATATGACCGTTGCAGAAATCACTGCCAAGATGATCTCCTTTTCTCAGGGCAGTCAGCATGACATCTGTCATTTTTTAAAGGTTTTTGCCTATGCACAGACAATTGCCAGACTTGAGGGAGTAGATGACAGAACTCTCAAAACAATTGAGATTGCAGCCCTGGTACACGATATAGCCTGCCCTCCGCTGCGCCTGAAGTTCGGTAATGCCCCGGGTAAGGAGCAGGAGCGTGAAGGCGGTCCCATGGCCCGCGATTTTCTAAGTGACTGCGGCCTTGATGAAGAAATGCTTGAGCGTATAGTATTCCTGGTAGCTCACCACCATACGCTAAAGAACATCGAGGGTATAGACTGGCAGATCCTGATTGAGGCCGATTATCTCGTCAATGCCTATGAAAGCGGCTATTCCAGAACCAATATCGAGCATGTCCGCGATACCGTCTTCAAAACTCACTCAGGAATTGCACTGCTGAATTCAGCCTTTCTCGTATAAGAGAGTCTGAATATTTTTAAATACTGCTCCCCGCCATGATCTTTTTTTTATCATGATGAGAGATGAAGGCGGGGATTTATAGGCCTTGCAAAACGCGCTTTATTTAAACAGGCTGTTTAAATCTCCCACACAATCTTTCATCCACGAGCTTTGCAGCATAGCCACCCCGCCTGATGCACGATGATAGAAGAAATCATTAACTAGCTTGCGTGTGCATAGAAGATCAGAGTCAATATTGTGCTCCTGAGCCTTGATCTTAAGGTGATGCTTCAATATCTGCCCCTGATTTTTGTCACTTCTTCCGGGTGCATAGCTGTCATAGGCACGTTTTAAAGAGGGATCCTTCTCAAGAGACAGCGATTGCCTGATCCAGCCTATTACCAGCTTTCCGTGCTGTCTTACGGCCACCGGATGCATCTTATTGGATAAAAGCCCCTGCAGTGTCAGAGGAGTGTGCAGTGCAAGCGGAAGTAGAGCCTTGCCTGTTATCACGCGGTTTAAGGCAATATTGTGCTCAAAAGCATAGCTGTAACGCTTTTCACATAAAAATTTCAATCTTGCCAGGGCATCAAGCGGCAGCGATCCTGCACCTGATACCGATAAGTAAAGTTCCTGTGGCTCTATATCCTTAATGACACTGGATCTGAGATCATTCATTGCCGTATAAAACCAGCCAAGGCGTTCATCATCAGGCTTGAAAAAGCTCAGTGTCTTCTCAAAAAGGGCCTTAAGATAAAAGACGTCATCTGCAGCATAGCCTATCTGCTCTGTGCTCAGCGGTCTTGAAAGCCAGTCTGAGCGGGTCTCGGTTTTTTCAAGCAGCACCTTTAAATCAGAGGACAATGTTGCCTGAAGTCCGCGCTGAAAGCCGATGTTAGCAAAGGCACTCATCAGCTGCAGATCGATAAGATTCTCAGGAAGCCTGTTTTGAAGCTCACAGCGTCTGGCCTCATTCACTACCACCTCAAGATCCTCGATACAGGAAAACATAAGGATCCTGGACTTGGTTTCACACAAAGCTCTGATGATCGGTTTTATTTCAAAGGATAAGGGATCTATCAGATAGCATATGCCGTCAATTTCAAGCTGTACTAATGCCAGGATCGGCAATAGCGTCTTAACTCTGTCAAACTCAGTATCGAGAGCAATGAAATCATCACTTCCAAGCCCTTCTATTCTGGCAACAAGAGCCTCAACAGCTGATTTATCATCGCCGTTTATCAAACAAATAGCTTTGCTCATTTAATTGTATTTCTTCTCGTGCAGATAGCGACGCATGATCTTGCCTACAGGTGACTTGGGCAGTTCCTCGATAAATTCTACGATCTTAGGCAGTTTATAGCCGGTGAGATAACGGCGGCAGTATTCCAGCACCTCAGCTGAGGTCAGTTCAGGATCACGCTTTACCACATAGAGCTTGATGGTCTCACCTGTCTTCTCAGAGGGTACCCCTACAGCACAGCACTCGGATACCCTGGAAAAACGCGAGACCACATCTTCAATTTCTGACGGGAACACGTTAAATCCGGAGACTATGATCATGTCCTTGATACGATCAATTATCTTAAGATACCCGCCCTCAAGCCAGATGGCTATATCTCCGGTGCGAAGCCACCTGCCGTCAAAAACATTGGCACTTTCCTTCTCGTTTTTGTAGTAGCCCTGCATAACCTGAGGTCCGAAGAACTCAAGCTCACCCGGCCTGTCAAGATCCCAGATCTCCTCATTGGTATTCTGATCGATGATACGCGCATAGGTAGATGGCAGAGGGATACCGATAGAGCCCGTAAAAATACGCGAGGTATAAGGATTTACACAGGCAACAGGTGAGCACTCGGTAAGGCCGTAGCCCTCAAGAATATGCTGTCCTGAGGCCTTGAAAAAACGTGAGGCAACTCCAGACTGCACCGCAGCGCCGCCGCCGATAGTAAGACGGAGCCTTGGCATGGGGCATTTATCTGTAAATACTCCATGATCAAGCATCGCTGCAAACAATGTATTAACCCCGGTCATAACCGAGATCTCAGGATGCTTTTTAATTGCCGCAGTAACCCGGTCAAACTGTCTTGGATCCACAATCAGAATACTGTTGGCCGCAATTCTTACCTGAAGCATCAGATTTACAGTCATGGAGAAGACATGATACAGGGGCAGACAGGTCAGCAACGTTTCAGTGCCGGCCTTAAGCTCATGGCCGTACATTGCATAGCACTGTTCAACATTTGCTACAAGATTGCCGTGTGAGAGCATGGCCCCCTTTGGCTTGCCTGTGGTACCGCCGGTAAACTGCAAAAAGGCAATATCAGAGCCAGAAACGGGAACGCTTTCAAAGGAAAGTCCGGCACCTGTTTTCAGGCAATCCATAAAACGCATGGCATTAGGCAGACTGTAGGGCTTTACTATCTTGGCTATATATCTTGCTGCAAAATTATAAAAAGTGCCCTTTACAGCACCGAGCATATCCCCGAGATCGGTGATTATGACATCAGGAAGGGAAATACTCGCTGCAACCTCCTGCAGTCTCTCACCTACTGTTGAAAAGGCAATAATGCAGGAGATATTGGAATCATGCAGGACCGAGCCAATTTCGCGTGCGGTATAGAGCGGATTGATATTTACAATACGTAATCCGGCACGCAGAGCTGCAAAAATTGAAATCGGATACTGGATTACATTAGGCATGATAATGGCAAGATTATCACCCTTTTTAAGTCCGAGCTCCTGCTGAAGAAAGGATGCCAGAGCAACCACATAATCATGGGCTTTTGCATAGGTAATGGAGGATTCAAAAGAGGTCCACGCCGTTTTATGTGGATAAAGCTTGCAGGATCTGTCAAACATCAGGCTCAGGTTATCACCAGGATCAAGCTTTATGTCTGCCGGTACATCCTCAGGGTAGCTCTCAAGCCACGGTCTTTGCATATTATCAAGTGCATCGTTTGGCATAAGACCTCTCTTAGTGTCCCCTTGGTACGGGGACACTGTTATGCTTTTTTAGCTGTGTGCAGCCTCAAACTCTTTTAAGTAGTTAAGCAGCACCTGCACGCCCTCCATGGGCATGGCGTTATACAAGGATGCGCGCATTCCTCCTAATACCTTATGTCCCTTAAGGCCCAGAAGATTACGCTCCTTTGCACCCTTCAGGAATTCAGCATTCAAAGCCTCATCCTTCAGATTGAAAACGCAATTTACGCGTGATCTGTCAGAAGGTGCAATCACATTCTTATAAAAAGGAGATGCGTCAATATAATTATATAGCGCCTGAGATTTTTCGATGTTACGTTTTTCAAGCTCTTTAACACCGCCTAACTTTTTGATCCACTTAAACACCAGATCTGCCATATACCAGGAGAATACGCAGGGAGTGTTATACAGAGAATCAAAATCGCTCATCACCTTCCAGTCAAGAATTGAAGGACAGTACTTACGGGCATGGCCTATGAGATCCTCACGGACAATGGCGATCACCAGTCCTGCAGGAGCGACATTCTTCTGTACACCGAAGATAATGGCACCGAATCTGGATACATCAACCTCTCGGGTCAGAATATTAGATGACATATCTGCAATGAGGGGCACATCACCGGTATCCGGAAGAGAGTTAAGCTCAATACCGTTAACAGTCTCGTTAAAGCAGACATAGGCATATGATGAACCTTCAGTTACCTGCATTTTTGAGTAATCAACATGCCAGATCCCGTCAGCGTCCTTCTCGGCACACTCATGCAGAACAGCCTCACCAAAGCGCTCATTGCACTCTTTGTAGGCACAGCGTGACCAGTGGCCGGTTACAAAATAGTCAGCCTTTCCGCCTTCAGGAAGAAGATTAAGCGGAACAGCAGCAAACTCACCGCGTCCGCCTGACTGCAAAAAGATCACCCTGTAGTTATCAGGAATATGCATAAGCTCACGCAGAAGCTGCTCTGAGCCCTTGGCCACAGCATCAAATTCAGGAGATCTGTGAGAAATCTCTATCACTCCTGCGCCCATGCCGGCAAAATCCATAAACTCCTTCTGGGCCTGCTCCATCACCTCAAGCGGTAAGGTGCAGGGACCTGCGGTGAAATTCCATGATCTCATTTTCAGATCTCCTCGCTAGGATCCTGTGAATCGTTAACTAAATCTTCGTTATTGTCTGCAGCAGCATCAGCTGTAGCCTCTGCACTGTCCTGCTCTTTGTGCTGATTTTCAGCATCCTTCAGCGCCTGACGCTCGGCAGCACGGGCCTCAGCGGTACGGCGGGAATTCTCCACAACATCGCCGGGGATGGACTGAACTGCAATGATGTTCTCCCCCTCAGACGGTCTCATGAGTATGGTACCGGTGGCGGCACGGGACATGGTTCTCATGGTTTCCATAGGTGAACGGATGATCTGACCGTGATCGGTTATAAGCATGAACTCGGAATCATCGGAGGCTCTTACAGCACCGATTACGGCACCGGCTCTCTCAACGCCCCTCAATACATACACACCCTGACTGCCGCGGTTCTTCTTTAAGGGAATATCAGCTAAGGCCATACGCTTGCCGATACCGTTTGAGCCTACAATCAGGCACTCCTTCATAGGATCATCTAATGACATCACCATCAAGGAGACGCAGGTAGCACCGCCTATAAGCTTGATACCGCGCAGTGAGCCTGAGCCCCGTCCTGAAGGTCTGATACCCTGACCGCTGTGACGGTCGACACTTGAATCCTCATCACCATCATCAGAGCTTTCAATATCATCCCCCTCTTCCTCATCACCCTCTGCCTTTGAGTAGTAATCGCAGAAGTGCAGAGCCTTGCCGTTTGATGCAAAGAGGTAGATATCATCATCGCCTGAGGAGATTTCGGCACCGATGAGCTCATCATCATCAGAGAGTGCAATCGCCTTGATACCGGCATCATTGTTACGGCCGATGAAGCTCTTGAAGGCAGAGATGGCGGTCTTCTTTACGCGGCCGGTCTTGGTTGCCAGGAAGAAATAGGAGCTGTCAAACTCTTCATCATTATCAGGCAGCCGTACCATCGCGGTGATCTTCTCACCCTCATCGAGCTTGAAGATATTCTGTACCGGACGTCCTCTCCAGCTCTTGTTATCAGAGGTGGGAAGATCGTATACGAGAGTGATAAATGCACGTCCCTTCGAGGTAAAGCAGATGAGACGGTCGTGAGTGTTGGCCACGATGATTGAGGTCAGGAAATCTGAATCCTTAAGCTTGGCAGCCAGACGGCCCTTACCGCCGCGGTGCTGTGATTCATAGGAGGCAATGTCCATATACTTGACATAGCCCTCGTTAGATAAGGTTACGATTACATCCTGACGGGCAATGAGATCACCCTTGTCGAACTCGGCCAGATCCTCAATGAATCCTGAACGGCGCTTGGAGCCGAACTCACGCTTGACCTCCTCAAGCTCCTCACGTATGACCTGCTTCATGCGCACAGGATCATTTAAGATGTCGAGGTAACCGCAGATGGCATCTAAAAGCTCGTTGTATTCATTGCGCATCTGATCCTGTGCCAGATGGGTAAGACGGGAGAGCTGCAATGCCAGAATAGCATCAGCCTGTGCCTCTGAGAGATAATAGATATCACCGTGAACACCTCTGTCCTCGGGAATTCCCTGAGGAAGCGCCACATTGATACCCTCAGGGGTACGTCTTATCAAAGGCTCAACCTCAATTGAGGACCAGGGCTCTGCCATGAGACGGGCTCTGGCATCTGCAGTATTTTCCGAGGCAGTGATCATATCAACCACACGCTCAATATTGGCCTTGGCGATCATCAGGCCCTCACGGATGTGGGCACTGCGACGGTCACGGCGCAGCAGGAACACGGTACGGCGTATAACCACCTCACGGCGGAAGTCGACAAACTCCTTTAAAATCTGCTTTAGGGTCAGAAGACGCGGATGGTTGTTGACCAGTGCAACCATATTTATAGGGAAAGATGACTGCAGCAGAGTGTTGGAGAAGAGATTGTTTAAAACAGCCTCTTCATAGGCATCACGCTTGAGCTTGATGGCAATACGCACGTCATAATGCTTGTCTGATTCATCCTGAACCTCGGAGATACCCTCAATTTTCTTCTCGCGCAGCATGGTGGTCAGCTGCTTTACAATATCCTGCTTGTGCAGAACATAGGGGATCTCATCGATGTAGATGGTCTTTACGCCGGACTTATCCTCCTCGATATGATAACGGGAGCGGATCACACAGCGGCCGCGACCTGTTGCATATGCCTTGCGCACCCCCTCACGGCCGACGATTTCGCCACCTGTAGGGAAATCAGGGCCCGGGATGTAGTGCATGAGCTCATCAAGGGTAATATCAGGATTTTCAAGCAGGGCAATTGATCCGTCCAGAACCTCATTTAGGTTGTGAGACGGAATATTGGTAGCCATACCTACAGCAATACCTGAGGAGCCGTTTACCAGCAGATTAGGGAAACGTACCGGTAAAACCTCAGGCATGGTTTCAGTGCCGTCATAGTTCGGCACCATATTGACGGTATCCTTATCCAAATCAGATACCATCACGCGCGCAATCTTGTTGAGCTTGACCTCGGTATAACGGGCAGCTGCCGGGCCGTCACCGTCGATGTTACCGAAGTTACCCTGACCGTCGATCAACGGCTCGCGCATTGAAAACCACTGGGCCATACGTACTATGGTCTCATAGGCTGCCGCATCACCGTGCGGATGGAAACGGCCGATCACGTCACCTACAATACGGGCTGACTTTTTGGTGTCCTTCCACACATTCAAATCGTTCATGTCAAAAAGTACACGACGATGTACCGGTTTCAAACCATCACGTACATCCGGTAATGCACGATCGACAATTACGCTCATAGCGTAATCAATAAATGACTGCTTGAGCTCATCCTCAAGGTTTACAGTCTGAACCTTCTGCACAACGCTCTGAGAGGAGGTCAGTTCCTCAGGATCCTGAGAGCCTGTACCCTGTTCTAAATCGGTCGTATCAGACATGAAATCTACCTATTAAACTTATATTTTTTCACTGAAAATTAACTAGGAAATTATAGCATTTTTAGATACTTCAGGCAATTGAGAGCGGTCCTGACGTGCTAGAATTAGCCAATCTGGAAATATCAATTTA
>CAVFIO010000073.1:8248-10712 GCA_963622535.1 Akkermansia muciniphila | reverse complement strand
AGCATAACCTTGCCATGGTTAGGGTCGCGGATTCGAGCTCCGTTTCCCGCTCCAGGAAATATTTAGAAGGAGGTGTTGAGCCTCTTTTTTTATACCCTCTTATAATTACGCTTTTGCATCAATATGTTCACGATCATCGGACGGTGCTTTCTTTAGATCGGTATTTTTATCAGTAGCAATCTGCTGATAAAGATCGCTGAAACTGTCTTCGTGCTCATCATCGTATTTGGCACGGGTCTGAGACCTATCACTTTTCGAAACACGACGATTATAGGCGAGCTGAGATGGCGTAAAATTAAGTCTCGGTATTACCGAATACAACAGATCCTGTCCCATAGCCTCCTCCAAACAAAATATCTCCTCTGTTCTAATTATCGGCGACAAAATCGCTTTTATAAGCCAATTGCAAAACTTTCCCCAATTTTGCGCACTAAAGACAAATTTTTTTACTAACACAAGAAAATCAAATGTTGTGCTATAGTCACTATTTGGAAAGGAATGCACAAAAATAATTGCACTCCAGGAAGCATTTTTATTTAGATAATTTTTAGAGATCATCATGACCAATTGCACAGCATGTTGCGATAAAGGCACTCAGAAGCGCCTGCGCATTGCCATTCAGAAATCAGGCCGTCTCACCGATGAGACAGAGAAACTCTTCCGCGCCAGCGGTATTAAGTTCAACGAAAGCCGCGACCATCTGCTTGCACATGCTGAGAATCTTCCTATTGATATTCTGCGTGTACGCGATGACGATATTCCTGGTCTCGTAATGGATCACGTGGTTGATCTTGGTATCGTTGGACAGAACGTACTTGAAGAAACCCAGATGCAGCGCAGTGTCGATGGCTTGGACACTGGCTACAAGCAGATCATGGTAATGAATTTTGGTGACTGCCGTCTGTCAGTTGCTATTCCATCAGAGCTTGAATGGCATGGTCTTCAGGATCTTGAGGGTAAAAAGATTGCCACTACCTATCCTTTTCTCTTACGCCGTGTATTAAAGGCTCAGGGGATCAACTATAAAGCAGTTCTTTTAAACGGCTCTGTTGAGGTTGCTCCAAGAGCAGGACTTGCTGATGCCATCTGCGATTTGGTTTGCACCGGTGCCACCTTGCAATCTAACGGCTTAAAGGAAGTTGAGACTGTTTATACCTCAAAAGCTGTTTTAATCAGCCGCGATCAGGAGCTCTATCCTGAAAAGCAGAAACTTTTGGACCTGCTGGTTCAACGCTTCCACGGCATCATGGCCGCAGTTGAAAGCAAATACATCATGATGAACGCTCCTAAGGACAAGCTTGAGGAAATCCGTGCCATCCTGCCTGGAGCTGAGAATCCTTCAATTATTCAGCTGGAAGGAGATCCTACCCGTGTAGCCATGCATGTAGTTTCCCGTGAAAAGGTATTCTGGGAAACCCTGGAAAACCTAAAGAAACTGGGTGCAACTTCCATTCTGGTGGTACCTATTGAGAAAATGCTGGATTGAGGCCACACATGCAAATCAGTATTTGGAAAGATTTAAATAATGACGAGCGCAAGACCTTGCTCACTCGTCCTGCTCAGGCATCAAGTGCCAAGGTACAGGGCATTGTAGAGAATATTATTGCGCGCATTAGAGCTGAAGGCGATCAGGCTTTAAGAGAATTTTCTAAGAATCTTGATCACTATGAAGGTGATGAGCTTGAAATGAGTGATGCGGAGAAAGATGCCGCAATCAAGCGTCTTGATCCTGCACTTAAGCTGGCAATTGATAAAGCCTACGAAAACCTTTATAAGTTCCACAGCGCGCAGGAGAGTGCACATATCAGGGTAGAAACCACTCCTGGTATTGTGTGCGAGCTACGTGAGCACCCTATCGACTCAGTAGGACTTTATGTTCCGGGAGGCAGTGCTCCATTGGTATCTACTGCCTTGATGCTCTCAATTCCGGCACAGATTGCAAAATGTCCGGAGGTTATTCTCTGCTCACCGCCCCCTATTGCAGATGGAATTGTCTATGCCGCCATCAAGGGTGGAGTCAAACGCATCTTTAATATAGGTGGTGCTCAGGCAATTGCCGCCATGGCTTATGGTACAGAGAGTGTGCCTAAGGTATTAAAGCTTTTTGGGCCAGGTAATCAATTTGTCACCATGGCCAAGCGCCTTGCATCAAATGATCCTATGGGTGCTGCTATTGATATGCCTGCCGGCCCCTCTGAAGTGATGGTGGTTGCAGATGATCACGCAGATCCTTGCTTTGTGGCAGCTGATCTATTATCACAGGCAGAACATGGCCCCGACTCTCAGGTAATACTGGTAACGGTATCCGAGGAGCTTGCAAAAAAGGCCGAGACAGAAACCTTGTTACAGCTAGAAAAGCTTCCCCGCAAGGAAATTGCGCAAAAAGCACTGTCTCATTCATCTGTGATAGTTGCATCTTCAGTAAGTGAGGCCTGTGATATTGCCTGTACCTATGCACCAGAGC
>CAVFIO010000073.1:4500-8220 GCA_963622535.1 Akkermansia muciniphila | reverse complement strand
TGTTCTATTGCCTGCACCTATGCACCTGAGCATTTAATTCTGCAGGCAGAGTCTCCTGATGACTATATCCCGCATATCCGCAACTGCGGTTCAATCTTTGTGGGAGCATATACTCCGGAGTCACTAGGTGATTATGCATCAGGTACCAATCATACACTGCCTACCTATGGCTATGCTCATACGCAGCACGCTCTGGGTACCGCTGATTATCGCCGTCGCTATACAGTACAACGTGCAAACCGTGAAGGCTTGATGGCCATTGCCAAAACCGTTGAAACTATTGCCGATGCCGAAGGCCTATTCGCTCATAAAAACGCTGTTGTAGTCCGTACAAAGCGTTAATCAAAATGCCCCAGGATTTTCTGGGGCGATACCAGTTCAAAGGTGTCTTATGGATATAGCAAAAAAATCCTGTGCTCACGTTCAGAGCCTCACCCCCTATCAATCAGCACGTCGTATTGGCGGTCATGGTCATACCTTCTTAAATGCCAATGAATCACCAAAGAGCGAAAAATATCTTTTAAACTCTTTGAACCTCAATCGCTACCCAGAATGCCAGCCCGATAATGTCATCGAGCCCTATGCTGATTTTGCCGGAGTTTCCAAATCTCAGGTATTGGCATCCCGCGGCTCAGATGAGGCGATCAGTCTCATTATAAGAACCTTCGTGGAGCCTAGTGAGGCTATCTTGATTGCCCCTCCTACCTACGGTATGTACAAGGTAGCAGCTGAGACCAACAACGTTCATGTAGTTGAGGCCAGACGCAATGAGGACTTCAGCTTAAGTGCTGATGCATTAATTGAGGCAGCCAATCAGGCCCCATATACCGTAAAAGCAATCTTTATCGACAGTCCTGCAAATCCCTTAGGCATTATCTTCCCAAAAGATGAGCTCTTAAAGCTTTTAAAAGCTCTTCCCGAAACATTTATCGTAATGGATGAGGCCTATATTGAGTTTGCTCCGGCCTCTGCTGACTATACTGCCCTCATCAACGAGTATGATAATCTGATCGTAACCCGCACCCTCTCAAAGGCCTTTGCACTGGCCGGTATTCGTTGCGGCTTTACCCTTGCAAATCCTGAAATCATCAAATGCATGTTAAAGGTAATTGATCCCTATCCTATTGCCGATCCGGTAGCTCAGATTGCAAATCAGGCGCTGCTCCCTATGGGCATCAATATGATGAAGGCCCGTGTTGCAGAATGCCAGAACCGCCGCTCTATTCTTGAGGCCGCTTTACTTGGTATGAAGGCTGTAGAGAAGGTATTCCCATCTCACGGTAACTTTCTTTTAGTCAAATTCAAGGATGGCCCTGCAGTATTCAAGGCAGAGGCCACACGCGGTGTGATCCTGCGTTCATTTGATGACAAGCCGGGCCTAAAAAACTGCATCCGTATCTCTATCGGCTCTGATCTGGAGCTTGATGAGGCACTGCGTGTTATTGAAAGCTGTGGTGAAAATCTTTAAGGTATAGCTGTGAAGAAATATCTTTTTATCGATCGCGACGGAACCCTGGTTGCAGAGCCTGCAGATGAACAGGTTGACTCCTGTGACAAGGTTGTCTTTGAGCACATGGTGATCCCTGCCTTACTGAGACTGCAGCAGTCAGGCTACTCTCTGGTCATGGTCTCAAATCAGGACGGTCTGGGCACCGACTCATTTCCGCTTGAAGACTTTAATCCAGCCCATGCCCTCATTGTCAATACACTTGAAAGTCAGGGCATTTCATTTGAGCAGATCTTGATCTGTCCGCACCATCCGCATGAAAACTGTGAATGCCGCAAGCCCAAATTAGGTCTTGTCATGCCCTATATGAAGGATACTGCCTGGGATAGAGAGCACTCCTTCTTCATAGGAGACAGAGATTCTGATGTTGCCATGGGTCAGAATATGGGCATCGGCTCTATTCGCTATGATCGAGAGCAAAAGAGCTGGAATGACATCGCAGATCTGCTCTGTAATGCTCACCGCACCGCGGTTATTGAACGTAATACCCGTGAAACTCAGATTAAGATAGCAGTAGATCTCGACGATGCCTCCCACAGTCATTTCAACACCGGAATGGGCTTTTTCGATCATATGCTTGATCAGATTGCAACCCACGGCGGTATTTCAATTGAAGCTGATGTAAAAGGTGATCTTGAAGTTGATGAGCACCATGCAATTGAGGACACCGGTATTGTCTTAGGTCAGGCATTGCTAAAAGCACTAGGTGACAAGCGTGGTATCGGCAGATTCGGCTTTGTGCTGCCTATGGACGAGGTCTATGCACAGGTATTTGCAGACAAGCTTAATGACGATGGTATAACTGTCGCTTTGGATATATCCGGAAGACCGCATTGTGAATTCAGCTTTGATGGCAGCTTCAGCCGTGATAAGGCTGGACAGATGCCTGCCCAGATGGTTCCGCACTTTTTTGAATCCTTAGCTGTAGCTATGGGACTTACTCTGCACCTTAAGGTTACTGATGGTAACTGCCACCATCAGATAGAGGCTCTTTTCAAGGCCTTTGGCCGTGCCTTGCGTCAGGCCTTAATTCGCCGCGGCAACGAGCTTCCATCATCTAAGGGTAAACTTTAGGAGTAATGCGCATCATGCAAAAAGTTGCCATTATCGATACCGGATCTGCTAATTTAAATTCTGTTCTGCAGGCCTTAAAACGCCTTGAATGTGAGGTGCAGATAAGCTCTGACACTGAGATCCTGAAAAAAGCCGATCGTCTTATCTTCCCAGGTGTCGGTGCCGCCGCCGCGGTAATGCAGGGAATAGCTGAGCGCCATCTTTTAGACTTTATTCTTGAGAATAAAAAACCACTGCTGGGTATTTGCCTTGGCATGCAGGTGCTAGCACAAAGCTCTGCGGAGGTTCCCTTAGGATCAGGTGACTCCAGCATTAGAACTCTGGGAATTGTATCTGAAAAGGTATTAAGACTGGATGCCCGGGGCGGACGTCTGCCGCACATGGGATGGAATACAGTAAAGCACAGTGATCATCCGCTGTTTTCTGATATCAAGGATGAAGCTTTCTTTTACTTTGATCACAGCTTTGCCATGGAAATCGGTCCTGATGCCATAGGTGTGACCGAATACGGTACATCCTTTGCCTCAGCTGTATGTAAAGATAACTTTATGGGAGTGCAGTTCCACCCTGAAAAATCAGGAGCTGTAGGTGCACGCCTGTTGCAGAACTTCCTGGAAAAATTCTAAGGAGATGACATGATCATTCCTGCACTGGATCTCTTAAAAGGTCATGTGGTAAGACTGAAACAGGGTGATTACGCCCGTACCACTGATTTTGATGTGGATCCTGTTAAAAAAATTTTAGATGCAGCCAATCAGGGTGCCAGACTTATTCATATTGTGGATCTGGAAGGTGCCCGTGATCCCAGCCGTCGCCAGCATGCGCTTATAGCTCAGATTGTAAAATCATCCCCGCTACCCGTCCAGACCGGTGGCGGGATCAGATCTGAATTTGATATTAAGAATCTGCTGACAATCGGTGTGGAGCGCGTTGTGATCGGCTCTGCCGCCGTACAGGCTCCGGAGCTTGTCCGTGGCTGGATGCGACGCTTTGGCGCAGATCATTTTGTATTAGCTCTTGATGTTAATATCGAAAATGATATCGCTTATGTCGCGACCCATGGCTGGCTGAAGAATTCCGGGATCCGTCTTGAAAACGTACTGGATGGCTATTTAAACTTTGGTATTGAGCATGTCCTT
>CAVFIO010000073.1:0-4490 GCA_963622535.1 Akkermansia muciniphila | reverse complement strand
ATGTCCTTGTCACCGACATCAGCCGTGACGGCATGATGCAGGGGGCCAATAACTCTCTGTATGCAAAAATTGCCGGAAAATACAGCGGTCTGGACATCATTGCCTCAGGCGGCATTTCAAGTCTTGAGGACATAAAGAATGTAGCCTGCGCAGGTGCCACCTCCTGTGTTTTAGGACGTGCTCTGCTTGAGGGGCGCTTTACTGTTGAGGAGGCTGTAGCATGCTGGCCAAACGCATAGTTCCCTGCCTTGATGTGCGCGATGGTGTAGTCGTCAAGGGAGTACAGTTCAGAAACCATGAGGTTATGGGCTCTATTGTAGATCTTGCCAAACGCTATGCTGAGGAAGGCGCCGATGAACTGGTGTTCTATGATATTACCGCCTCGGCAGACGGCCGCCGTGTGGATAAATCATGGGTTGCAAAGGTCGCTGAGGTCATCAATATTCCTTTTGCCGTTGCAGGTGGGATCAGAACCGTGGAGGATGCCCATACCATACTCTCCTATGGCGCAGATAAGATCTCAATTAATTCCCCGGCCCTTGAAAATCCAGATCTCATTACCGCACTTGCTGATAAATTCGGCGTATCCTGTGTTGTAATCGGCATTGATACCTTCTATGACGCAGATAAAAACGAGTATTTTGTAAAGCAGTATACAGGTGATGTGTCCCGCACTGTTACCACCCAGTGGAGGACTCTTGACTGGGTTAAGGAAGTACAGAAAAGAGGTGCCGGTGAGATTACCCTTAACATGATGAATCAGGATGGCATGCGCAAGGGATATGATATAGAGCAGCTAAAAAAAGTCAGAGCTATCTGTAAGGTTCCTTTAATTGCCTCAGGTGGTGCTGGAGAGATGAGCCATTTTCTTGAAGCCTTCCGCGATGCTGACTGTGATGCTGCTCTGGCAGCTTCTGTTTTTCATAAGGGATTAATAGAGATCCCTCATCTCAAATATTATTTAAAGGAGAACGGAATTGTCATCCGTGATTAGATATTTTCATGGCTTCCAGAGCATTGACGAGCTGGATTTTGAAAAAGTAAACGGTCTGATGCCTGCCATTGTGCAGGATTGCCAGACCGGGATGGTATTAATGCTTGGCTATATGAATAAGGAAGCATTGCAGAAAACTCTTGATACCAAGCTGGTAACCTTTTTCTCAAGAGAAAGACAGTGTCTATGGACCAAGGGTGAGAGCTCAAAAAATTTTCTGCATATGCGCTCAATTGCCACAGATTGTGACAAGGACACATTGTTAGTGCTGGCACGTCCTGATGGCCCGACCTGCCATAAAGGCACCACCTCATGCTTTGATGCATCCCCTCAGCCAGATGCAACCGTACGCTATATGTGCGGTCAGCCTATGCCTAAAAATCCGGTACACAACTAATTCTAATCTAAGCCTTAACTAATCCTCGCCTGTAATTATAAGGCGGGGATTTTTTATTAATAAAAAGCAGCTTTGTAATTTTGCAGGATCTGCGGATCCTTTGAGAGAGAGCATGAATACTCATATTGGCTTTGAAATTGAAACCGTAGCGGTATTTGCCGTTTTGGCAGGTGTAGCCTTCTTCTTTGACATGCGGGAAAACCGCGGTGATAAGCCTGCCTCCATAAAAAGAGCAGTTATCTGGACCATCTTCTGGCTGGTAATAGGCTTTGGCTTCTCCTTTTTCTTAAGATTTCACTTCAACTCAGAGGTGTCATCGCTATATCTGGCAGGCTATCTGTTTGAGATGGCCCTGTCAGTTGATAACCTCTTTGTGATGATGGCGATCTTTGCATGGTTTAAGGTGCCGGAGCAATATTGTCACCGTGTGCTCTACTGGGGAGTATTAGGTGCGGTAGTCTTCCGCCTGATCTTCGTGGCAATAGGCTCGGCTCTTTTTGCATTAGGACCTGCTGTAGAGCTGGTGTTTGCCGCAGTCGTAGCCCTGTCCGGCATTATGATGCTTAAAAATAAAGAGGATGAAAGCGATCAGCACTCTGATATTTCTAAAAATTTTGCTTATCGCACGGTACGCCACTTTATTCCCGTATACCCGAAGATAGTCTCACACAATTTCTTTTTATCAAGAAAAGAAGTAGAGACGGAGCTTGCAAAGGATGAGAATAAAGGACTGGTTTTAAAGCGTGTGGGTAAATATTTCTGTACCCCCCTGTTTTTATGTATGGCCGTCATTGAAACCACCGATGTGATGTTTGCCTTTGACTCCGTTCCGGCAGTAATTGCCGTAAGTCGTGAGCCCTTAATAGTCTATTCGGCGATGATGTTTGCCGTTTTAGGCCTTAGATCGATGTATTTTGTTCTGGACGCAGTACGCCGCTATTTGATACATCTTGAAAAAGCTGTTATAGCGCTACTGTTTTTCATTGCCTTCAAGCTTGCAGCCGGAGCATCACTGCATTTATTCGGCTTTGGCATGGAGATCGGCATTTATACCTCGTTGATAGTAATTGCCGTACTGCTCGCCCTGGGAGTACTTGCTTCGGTAATTTTTCCTAAAAAGGCAGAATAAATCCTGCCGGATAAACATTTTACGTCTGCAGTCAGACGCACGTGCAGGCGTATTCTGGCGGCAAAAATTAACGATAAGAGGCAAATGTCTGACATAGACAACTGTACAAAACAGTTCAGTATTATCACAAAAGCTTATTTATAAGCCGTTTGTAATCGTGATAAAAAAACTTTAATTTTTTGGCACGATTATTTCATATACAGAGCAAATATTAAAAAAACGGCAATGACCGTTTCCTAACAGCAGGAAAAACTTAGGAGATTTTATTATGGCTCTGTACGTTAATACTAACGTTACCTCTCTGCGTAACCAGTCGGCCCTTAACAAGGCTACCAACTCTCTGGAAACCACCTATCAGCGTCTTTCCACCGGTTTGCGTATCAATTCAGCCAAGGACGATGCTGCAGGCTTGCAGATCTGTGATCGTTTGACTGCCCAGATCAACGGTCTCACCCAGGGTAACCGCAATGCTAACGACGGTATCGCTTTAGCTCAGACTATGGAGGGAGCCTTAGATGAGACTACCTCTATGCTGCAGCGTATCCGTACTCTGGCTGTTCAATCTGCCAACGGTACCAACACCTCTATTGACCGTCAGGCTATTCAGGAGGAAGTACTGCAACTTTCAAAGGAAATTACCCGTATTGCATGCAAAACCACTTATGCCGGTCAGCAGATTTTAGCAGGCGCCAATAAGGGCATGCTCGATAAAACCGGTATCGTCAAATTCCAGGTTGGAGCCTATGCCTACGATACCTTAAATATCAGCCTGTCTACCGGTATGACTCTCTCTGGTATCTATAACCTTGCCATTCAATCAGGAAAATTTAAAAAAGGCGACGTCACCAACAACATGGGCTTTACGTCGTCGAAAGCAGGCTTGGTACAAGACAAAAAAGGGTTTTATTTTGATGTCCACTCCTACTCCAGCGCTCAACAAACCATTCAGGCAGTAGATGCCGTTATCAATATTGTAGATTCCAAGCGTGCAGAGCTGGGTGCGGTTGAAAACCGCATGGAATCAACCATACGTAATCAGGAAAATGTCTCTGCCAACGTAACCGATGCCCGTTCGCGTATTCGCGATACCGACTATGCAGAGGAAGCCTCCAACATGTCTCAGCAAAGCATAGTACAGCAGGCTGCAACCTCGATCCTAACTCAGGCTAATCAAAAGCCGCAGATTGCAATGTCCCTGTTACAAGGTTAAAAAATTTCTCTCCTGAGCGTTCTGCTCATTTGGCCGGGTAGTAATATCCGGCCCTTTTTGGCACGCATGAGCTACTACTGAAATAACATTAACCACCTTGCCTGATGTGGTTTTATCAAAAGCCCAGCTGTAAGCCTAGCTCTCGCACATCTGGATCTACTTTTTTCAGCTACTCTGATGCCCAAAAATATCCTGTTTTAATTTAAGGAGAGGATGCATTCAGGCAGAATTCAACTCCGGATCTATGGTATTAACACAATCTTACCCGCAGTATGACCACCCTTTATCAGGATATGCGCCAGGCTGGCATTTTTTAAAGGCATACGCACTGAAATTCGAGGCACAATGCCTTCCTTTGCATAATCAAACAGAGCCTGATAGTTATTCTGCGATCTGATGCAACGTACTCCCAGGCATTTTTTATCCTCAGGACACTGCGCCTTGACCATATCCTCAGTAATAGTAGGCACGGTAATAAGCAGGCCGCCTTTTTTTAGCAGCGGATATAAGGCAATACCATGGGCACCACCAGGCATATCAACAGCAACATCAAAGCTTGCCTCCAATTCATGAGGCAGTGAATTTTTATAATCAAATACCTCATCTGCGATATCCTCAATATCCATCATATGGCTTTCAGAGCAGGAGGCTGCCACATAAAAGCCTTGTATTCTGAGATATTGCAACAGCAGATGTCCGACTCCTCCGGATCCTCCTGATATAAAAATGCGCCTGGCATCCTCAGAAAACTCCTCAATGA
>CAVFIO010000072.1:0-10780 GCA_963622535.1 Akkermansia muciniphila | reverse complement strand
ATAAAACCAGTCACCTGTTAAAAAATGCACACGTTCCTTCTTACGGCATTTTTTTACTTTCACACATCCTCAAAAAGAAAAGATTGAGATGAAAAAAGGCAGAGCCAAAGCCCTGCCTAAGAAGTTTCTCATGAAGATTAAAATGTAACTATGCCAGAATCATAGCTTGAACAGGAAGGTTGCCCCCTGATCAGCCGGGGATACCGTCATGCGGCAGGACTTAAACAGCCATCTGCCGAAGGTCTGCTCATCCTTCTCAAGATCAGGTACCTCCGCCACGCGACCTTCCAGTGAGGTCAGGCAGTTAACCTCTCCCCTGTCAGCATCAAAGTCGATGATATCGCCATCCTGCAGCAAGGCAACCTTGCCGCCATGTGCAGCCTCGGGAGATAAATGCAGAGCTGACGGAATACCGCCTGATGCACCGGAGAGACGGCCGTCGGTCAGTAAGGCGACATGGAAGCCTGCCTTCTGCAGATTGCCAAGCACCGGCATGAGCTTGTGCAGCTCAGGCATACCGGCAGCTGCAGGACCTGCGTAACGGACTACGATGACACAGTCCTGATTGAGCTCACCTGCCTGATAGGCCTTATGCACATCGTACTGGGAATTGAACACACGTGCAGGAGCCTTCACATGATGATGCTCGGGAGCTACAGCTGAGATCTTGATCACGCACTGACCGAGATTGCCCTTCAATACCTTAAGACCGCCATGCTCACGGAAGTATCCGTCACCTGAGATTAAAACCTTCTCATTTCTGGTCTCACCGCAGTCAACAAACTTAAGCTCACCCTCAACTAATACCGGAGTAGTCATCTGATCGGCAAACTCGCCTGCAACAGTATGGACATCCTCATGCAGAAGTCCGCGACGGGACAGAGCCTTCATCAGAACCGGAACACCGCCTGCATCCTGCAATGCATTGATATCAGGCTGGGCGTTAGGATAGATGTTGACCAGCAGAGGCACAACCTCGGAGAGATCGGAGAGATCCTGCCAGGTCAGGATGTAGCCTGCAGAGCGGGCAATTGCCACCATATGCAAGGTATGGTTGGTAGAGCCGCCAGATGCCAGCAAAGCTACGACACCATTTACGATATTCTTGGCAGTAAGCACATCAACTAACGGACGAACCTTATTGCCAAGGGCAGTACGGTTGGCAATATCCTTGGAGATCCTGTCAGTTAAGGCACGGCGCAAAGCAGTCTGAGGAGGAACAAAGGCTGAGCCTGGGAGCATCAGGCCCATAGCCTCCAGCACGAGCTGATTGGTATTTGCTGTACCGAAGAAAGTGCAGGTTCCGGTTGAGTGATAAGCCTTGCACTCCATACGCTGCAGGGCTACATGATCTATCTCACCTGCGGCATACTGCTGACGGACCTCGGTCTTCTCCTTGTTGGAAATACCGGTACCCATAGGACCTGCCGGCACAAAGGCAACAGGCAGATGAGCAAAGGAGGCCGCCCCCATCAGCATACCTGGGGCTATCTTGTCACAGATACCTAACAGCAGGGCACCGTCAAATACATTGTGGGATAAGGCTACAGCTACGCCCTGGGCAATGAGATCACGGGAGAACAGAGACATATCCATGCCGGGGTGTCCCTGAGTTACGCCGTCACACATGGCCGGAACGCCGCCTGCAACCTGAGCAGAAGCTCCGCATTGCTCTACAGAGGCCTTGATCTCATCTGGGTATACCTTATAGGGGCAGTGAGCAGAAACCAGATCGTTATAGGCAGTAACAATACCGATATTAGGACCGGCGCCGGTGATCAGGTTCTCCTTGATAGAACCATCCATGGCGGCGGCGGCATGAGCAATATTTGAGCAGTTCAAATTGTCACGGTTGCGCCCTTCATCTCTTTGAGCTGCAATCATAGCCAGATATTTGGCACGGGTCTCAACCGAGCGCTCTTCAATGCGTCTGGTGACTTCCAAAACTACATTATTCATGACACTTCTCCTCAACTGCCTTGATTGCTTCCTCAATTACGGTTTCAATTGCAGGCGCTACATCAATATTGATTACATCGGTTTCAACATTCGGATCTGGAAATTCCAGAGTTGCAAACTGGGAGTCCACCATATCAGTTTTCATATAGTGCCCCTTGCGCCTGCTCATACGCTCGATAATGATCTGCTTATCCGCATAGAGATGAACGAAAACCAGACCTTCATTACCCTGTCTGATGATGTCACGGTACTTACGCTTTAAGGCTGAGCACACAACCACACCGGATCCGGAGCGGTTCTCAAGAGAAAAAAACACATCTGAAACACGCTCAAGCCAGGGTTTGCGATCCTCATCATTAAGAGGATTTCCTGAACGCATCTTTTCAACATTATGACGAGGATGAAGATCATCACCATCAATGAATGTAGCATTGAAGTGTTTAGCCAAGGCCTTGCCCACGGTGGTCTTACCGGAACCGCATGTTCCCATCACCACGCACTTGATATTGCTCATCCTGTTACTCCGAAAAACAGATTAGGTAAAATAATAGTAGTTCTTTTGGGCATGAGTATAGCAAAGTAATCGCTTAGATGTTAACCGTAACATCTAAATTTTTACGCATAACATTATTTTTGTAGATACGCTCACATTTTTGACCTCAAAAAAATTCCGAAGTCTGCACCTCAGGAGCTTGTGCGTTTGAGCTATCACTTTGACTTTTTGCTCTTCATTTTGCCCCCTATCACAAAGCCCCGCATTTTAAACTGCAGGGCTTTATGAGAGCTATGCCTTATTTTCACAGACACAGCAGAGGTTATGAGGACATAAACTGATTTTAAGTCTCCTGAACCTTAATACGATCGATCTGTGCCACGAGCCTTGCAACAACCTCCTCTGCAGCCTCGATCTGCGCTTTGGAATCACTGACTCTTGAGGTCAGATCCTTGGCAGAATCGGTAATGCTCTGCATATTGGTTGAAATCTCCGAGGTGGCGGTATTCTGCTGCTCTACTGCAATTGAGATCTGATTTATCTGGGAATAAACCGATGTCACCTTGGAGATAATGTCATGAAGCAGGGCCTCGACCTGAGCTGAGGACTCGGCAAGCTCATCCATCTCCACCACGCTTTGTGAAATGGAATCATTAGCTGCGCTTGCATCATGCTGTACCTCAGATACCATTGAAATGATATCCGCAGTCGATGCCGAGGTTCTGGATGCCAGTGAGCGCACCTCATCTGCAACCACCGCAAAGCCCTTGCCGGCCTCACCTGCACGGGCGGCCTCAATGGCGGCATTTAAAGCCAGCAGATTGGTCTGATTGGCAATATCCTCAATAGTCTGCACGATGGATGAAATCTTTTGTGACTGCTCCACCAGTGCCCCGACACGCTCAGCATTATGACGGCTCTTTTCCACCTGAGACTGAATAAGGGAAATGGTATCCTGAATCTTCTGCACCCCGTCTTTGGTGGTAGATGAGGAATCCTCTGCAGAATCAGAGGCAATCTGGGCATTCCTGGCAATATCGGTGGTGGTGGATACCATTTCATCAGATGCTGCAGCAACCGTAATGGAGCGGCTTTCAGTTTCACGTGCCGAGCCGTCGATTTCATTGGTCACCTGATCGATATTTACAAAGGTATCCTCAACTGCCGAGGTTGTATCCTTGATCATTCTCGCAAGTCCATGCCACTCACTGCGCATACCCTCAAGGGCTTTTACAAGCTTTCCGAACTCATCCTGTCTTGAGGTGGTGATTTTTCCTGTCAGATCACCACTGGCAATCTTCTCTGCAATAGCCACGGCATGAGACAGTACCCTCTTGATAGATCCTGAAAACATCCAGCCAATGAGTATAGAGATGATAACTGCAACGGCGGTGGTTCCGCATACTATGTAAAGCGGGGTTGGAGTATCGAGCGATCCCATGCGATCTGAAATCTGATTTAGGATCTCAAGATTGCGGCTCTGCACCATAGCCTGAGCCTTTTCAATCTGAGGCTGCATCTGCTTTGCATAGAGTGCACGTGCTATAGCCTGCTGATTTTTAAGCAGGGTTGGCAGGATATTTTTTTCGTAGGTGGTGACTACCGCCTTAATGCTCTCTGACAGCTCCTCGGTACCGCTGTTTGCTGCTATATATTTTTCGTTAAGCTCCAGAAGCTGTTGCAGATTGTCGGCAACGATCTGCTGATTACCCTTATTGAAGGTGTTGCTGTTGTTACAAAAGCCGAACACCAGCACTCCGACCTCTGACAGATTGCCTGCAATTTTGGTTGAGGGCAGATATTCATCAGTGATGAGGTTGTGAGTATAGTCAACGGTACTGCGAATATTATTCATGACGAACATGGCAATTACGCACACGATCACCGTAAAAAGCATAGTGACGATGAAGGACATCATCATCTTGCTGCGCACGCCGAGAGATTTAAAGAAATTCATGCTATCCCATGACGGCATTGAAAACGCCGTCAGCTCCATCCAGGTAGAATGTAAAACTGTTCAGTTCAGCTTGAATCTGAACGGTGACTTGCCGCTTGAATTTACTACTTTTTTTCTTGAAATACTTTATAGATCGGATTTTTTAGGGTAAATCCGTGAACCCCGTAGCACTAAGCGCTTATCTCTCCACTGAATTTACTAACGGATGCAATTGAATTTTCTTAAAGACTTCTGAGCGCAAAATACTCAAAAGAGGCACTGTCGCAGCATCAATCAGAACTTGTAGGACAAATAGAGTGACATAGCTCATGATATGCGTAACAAAATGCCCACTTGGGTATTTTTAATTTGTTAGAATTAGCTAATACATTGTTTGCTAGAGATTTTATTTCATTGACCTTGAAGAAACTAACATGATTAAAAGAACCAAACTTCAGGATATTGCCAAAAAGGTCGGCGTAACCCGCATGACCATATCACGTTACTTCAATAACCCAGATTCTGTAGCCCCCAAAACCCGCGAGAAGATCCAGCAGGCTATTGAGGAGACCGGTTTCATCCCAAACAGAGTGCCGGCTATTATGTCGCGCTCTACCTCAAATTCAATAGGACTTGTGATCCCCTCATTCTCAAACGGTGTATTCTCTGATGTGATCAACGCTGTCGATGAAACTGCCCAGAAGGGTAATTACAGCGTTCTTCTGACCCATTCATCCTACGATCCTCTGCTTGAGGAGCGTCAGGTGGCATCGCTTCTGTCCTATCAGGTAGATGCCATCATCCTGTGCGATACCGTGCATACCGATCTTACAGAAAAGCGTCTCGTAAAATGCGGACTGCCCTTTGCCGAAATTCTGTCAATATCCCCCAATCCTCAGGGTATCAACATCGGCATCGATTATGAGGATATCTACTACAAGGCAACGAGGACCTTAATTGAATGCGGCCGCAGGAGCCCTGCCTACTTTGGTGTGCGTATGGATCCGCGTACCCTGATCCGTCGCGACGGCTATGTAAGAGCGGTGCAGGAGGCAGGTCTTAGAGATCTCAGCTTTGCAACATCAAACCGTTCAAACTTCACCTTAGGTCGCGATATGATGATGGAGGCAATAAAGAAAAATCCGCAGATAGATGCCATCTTATGCACGAACGATGACGTTGCCGTCGGTGTTTTGATCGCATGTCAGGCACTGAAAGTCCGGGTACCGGAGGACATCACCGTCATCGGCTGCAACGGACTGAAATTCTGCGATGCCTCCATGCCGAGACTGTGCTCGATCAAAACTCCGCGCTATGAGATAGCGCAGAAAACTGTCAGGGAAATCCTGCGTCAGCTTGATGACGGCCACTTTGCCAAATACTTTGAACAGTTCGGAGTAAGCTTCCAGGAAGGCGGCAGTGCCACCGCCGAGGAGCAGGCACGTCTTAAGGAGCTATTTGGTCAATAGCCCTCTCATAAAAGCCGCATTCCTCCTGCGGCTTTTTAAATTCAGAGCTCGCAAAAATTTAAAAGCCGATCATAGAGATCGGCTTTTCTTTGCGCATAATCGCTTTAATCAACCGGCGGCTTCGGAAGCTTTACCGGAGTTACCACCTGAGGCACCTCATCAATCTTTGAAATAACCTCGGAGACCTGCATGGGCTTGTCATCCTCGTCATCCTGCTCATTATCCTGAGGCAGTATGGTGCTCTCCTCAAAACGCGGTGTCTCATCTATAGGAGTCATCACGCAGTTGCCGGCAACAAGCTCGGAGAGAGCACGCTGCTGCATTCCGACTGCAGTATAGCGGGAGACAAAGTCACGCAGCTGCTGCAGGAAGGTAAGATACATCTCAGATGAGTGCATGGACACACGCTGACGTCCGATGATATCCACCAGAGCCATCTGGCATCTGTCGATATCACGGTTTAGCTTCTTGGCGTGCTTGGCAAGACTTTCAACATTCTTCTTTGAAGGATCAAAGCCGATAAGATGCACGTCTGCTGAGATCTTATCCAAGCGCTTAACCAGCTCATCAAGTGAGGATCTCATATCGCCGCCGAAGATGGTGTGACGGTTGGCAATATGAATGAGCGCCTGATCGGTTGCATAGTGCACCGACTTGGCAGCCTCTCTTAAATTTGAGAACACCAGATAGAAGAAGAACTTGGCATCAACGGTTGAATTGTCCGTATCCCTGCCGGTCAGACTGCCGGCATAGCTTGACTGGGCCAGAGAGTAATAGGCACTTCTGTTATCCGAGATATCCTCTTCAATGTTGGATGCCTTGTTGCGTACACGGCGCAGTGCCAGCTCATTGTCATCAAAGAAGGCACTCATGGTACGGCGGATAGTCTCCATCTCCTGATCAAAATAAAGAGGAACACTGCGGCAGACAGCCTGCAGAATGCCCTCATCATTGCGGGACTTCAGAATAGAGGTAGCCTTTTCATCCTTGGACTTTCTGATGAAGTTGGTATAGATGATAACCACAAATACCAGCGGAATTAACAGATAGACGCTTACACCGTCGGTAAAAAAGTTTATGGAGCAGATGATGGAGGCGCAGGTGAAGGCGCAGAAGCCGGTTAAGAACCAGCCTGCTACCACGGTGATCACACCTGAAATACGGAATACGGCACTCTCTCTGTCCCAGGCACCGTCTGCAAAGGAGGAGCCCATGGCCACCATGAAGGTCACATAGGTAGTAGAGAGCGGCAGCTTCAGTGAGGTTGCAATTGAAATTAAGGCCGAGGCTACCACCAGATTGATGGATGCGCGCACATAGTCAAAGGGCATAGGCAGAGCACCCTTTTTAACCACCGCACGACGGTAGCGCCTTGCAACAAAGGCCAGCACGGGAGATGGAATTGAGCGGTAGACTGCGCGGGATACCATAATACCTATACGGGTAATGATACGGCCCATGGTGGAGGCGCCAAACTGCTCGTGGGTGCCGGAGGTGCTTGATGAGAGGTTAACGGTTGTCTGTACCACGTCACGGGCCTTTTTGGAGACAAACAGCGTAATGCTCATCACGATACCTGCGGCAAAGAGCCAGATGGTATCGGTACGGTTTGAAATATTAAGCCCGTCCATAAAGAAGGATGAGGCACTCTCACCTGCCTCCTGCCAGAGCTCATAGCTGTCAAGAGCTGCCAGAGGGACACCTACGAAGTTCACCAGATCGTTGCCTGCAAAGGAGAAGGCCAGCGCGAAGGTTCCTGAGAGCACGATGAATTTGAAGATATTAAGTCCTGCCAGAGCCATCAGCTGACCTATCACGAAGAACAGCGCAAACATGCTCCACATGATGGTCTCTAAGTGACTGTCCATCCACTCAAGGTATTCAGGCTTCATGAAGGAGGCCCCGTGAGCGCCCTTGATCAGGAGGAAGTAACCGATCGCAGATAAGGATATGGCAGTAAAAAAGCCGCCTAAATATTTGACGGTATGCTCAAAGCGGAAGGTAAAGAATATACGTGCGATAAACTGCACGACCATACCGGTAAAAAAGGCAATGATGACCGACAGCAGAATTCCCGAGACTATGGCCGCCGTTTTATCAAGCTTTATATAGGCAAGCACCGAGGACATGGAGCCGTGATCGGCATATATTTTGAAAACGGAGGCCAGGACTGCAGCTCCTAAGAGCTCGAAAATAATTGAAACGGTGGTGGAGGTGGGAAGGCCCAGGGAATTGAATGCATTTAGAAGGAGAACGTCGGAGATCATTACCGAGGCGAAGATGATCATCATCTCCTTATAGGTAAACATCTCAGGATAGAACATGCCCTTTCTGGCAATTTCCATCATGCCCGATGATGAGGTCGCACCTATAAGCACACCGCACGAGGCCACCGCAATGATTACCGCCAGCGGTGCGATTCGGGTGCCGACAGCTGAGTTTAAAAAATTGGCAGCATCGTTACTGACACCAACAAAAAGATCTAGGGTCGAAAGCAGTAGCAGCATCACTACCAGCACAAAAAAAAGCGACTCAAGCATCGTCTGTCCTTGAAATGCAAAAAAATTTAGGCATATTTTAGCTAAAAACACTGCTGAATTTTCGCGTCTGATTGCGAAAGTGTCACAACTAACATACTTTTTTGCATCAATTCCTGCAGAACACACTGTTTTTCACCAGTATTTCAGCCTTCCCTGACGAAATAACCTGTGAAACAGGCCGGTGTTGCTGATAGAATAATCGGCTTCGAGAAAAATAGCGGATACTTATCACAGGTTAATAAAATGGCGTCCAAGGCAAAAACAAAAGCATCAGTCTCCTACACTCATTTCAAAGACTTTCCTGATAAATGGAAAAAATTCTGTTTTGCGCTGGTCTCCTGCAATTACCTGCTGTCATATAAAACCCTGGACGAATTATTCAACTTCTATAAATTTACCGGGGATGAAAAAAACCAATGCTATGCAGCACTTGTGAGACTTAACTATCTGAACGGAGGTTCTGGCGTAGAATTTGTAGATCACAATGATTTCTCGGTTGCACGCAATTATTTAGGCAGGTATTTCAGAATAAAGTATGACGGATTTGTCGCCATTACTGATGAAATGACCGTTGATGATGTAACCACTGCAGAGCACAGTTCCATTTACAGCAGCAGCAGTTATTTTCTCTTCGGAGAAAACAGCGGCCGCCATGTCTGGGCCTCGTCCTATGATTATGTTTTAAAGCTCATAGTTTCCAACGCCGGCTCCTTTGACCACTCCGCAGAAGACACCGTTGATGCTATCTTTGATTTCATGGATGAAAACAGCAATATAGTAATCACTATGCTGTTATGCGGGGATAAAAAGGAATTTTTCAATAACGTAAAGCCTGACTTCTTTAAGATCCTGTTTCTTTATTTCTGCGACTACACTCAGGAACCGACCGCCCCAGAGGCTGCAGATAAGATTGTTGCTTTATTGGACGGGCGCAAGGATAAAGACAGAATAACCTACGCAAGATTTCTGGCCTGGGCAAAATTTCAACACTTTATCTGCTACGGCCATCCTGAAAAATATTATGCCCAGATGCCTCAGGATATCCCTACAGTCGAAGGCTTCATCCTGAATGCCGTCATCCTGTTCCAGAAGGGACAGTATGCTGATGCCGTAAAAAAAATGCGCAAGGCCCTCCTGACCTTAAAAGGCTACAGCTTTGATGAAAAATCCAGACGTTATTTTGATAGAGGCTATGAAAACTTTCTCTATGGACTGATGCTCTATAACGATAAGCAAAGCCCCGCCTCCATCCGCACATGTGATGCAGTAAATATCGACGATGAGAAAAATGAAACTCAAAACACCCCCCTCTCCGTATTCTGCAGACTTGCAAGAGGCGGAGACCCGAATGCCCCTTACAACATGTGGCTTTACCAGAATATAATTCTGGACAAAGCAAGCTCCTTTGAAAAATTTCTGTTTGAGTGCCTGAGAAAAGCTCTGCATATCTGCTCATCACTTAATTACACTCCGGACAAATACAATGAGGCTGTTAAAGAATACACTTCAGTGCCAAGTATCTTCAGCCAGATCTATTTTGCAACACTTGAGGCTGATAACTCCCATAATGCCTCTTTGAAAGAACAGCTCGGCATGCCTCCTCTGATGAACTACATCAGGGTAAAGGAGGAATGGGAGATTGAGCTTGAGCACCTCATTGATGAGGAGCTGATCTTTCAGAAAAATCTTGCACCGGAAAAACAAACAGCAAATAAAGATGAGTGTGATCGCATCGCCTACTACCTGCATTTTTATAAGAGTGATAATGACGAGCATGAATCTCAGGCGCGCCATAATCCTGATATAACCTTAAAGCTACAGCATTCAAAAAACGGAGGATCCTCCTGGAGCAAGGGCAAGGAGATCACCATCAAGGCCTTTGAGGAAAACAAGTTTACCTGTATGGATGCAACCGATCTTGCTGTCAGCAAGATGGTAAAGCATGAAAGTTTCCGCAACAGACCTTATTTAAGAGGACCTGAGGTGGCCTATGAACTGATAGGCTGTGACAGGGTTTTTGATGCCGATACTGATGAGCTGCTTGAAATTCAGAAGGGAATTGTGCAGCTCTCTGTTGAGCACAAGAACAATACCTACACTGCGGTAACTAACGTAAGAGATATAGTCGGAGATAAAAAGTCTCTGCCCAGGGCTGTGATCACCAGCCCTCAAAACGGTGTGGCGCAGGTTTATAAATTCAACAGCTATCAGTACAGTCTGGTGCAAGCACTGCAGAAGCTTGGCAAATTGCCGGCTGAATCCGACAAGCTGCTCACCAGGTTATTAGAGATGGTCTCAGCCCACACCCCGGTGGTAAGTGATCTCTTGAAATCCTCTAAGAATTTAAAACAGCTTGAAGGTGATACAAAGGTCGTACTGCAGT
>CAVFIO010000071.1:0-10896 GCA_963622535.1 Akkermansia muciniphila | reverse complement strand
CTCAAGCACAAAGAGGTAATCATCAGCCTCAATTTCAAGACAGGAGCGGAAAGGACTGTGCGGACGCTCACACAACACTCTGTGACCTGAAGCTATAACAGCTACCGCGATGAGAGTCCGTAAGACGGATTCACTGGTGACAGGGAATGCCTGATTCTCAATCTCCTGCATCAGGGCATTGAGACATTTTGCAAGTGACTTAAGATCATCCTTTAAAAAGCAGTCATAGATTTTATTCTGCAACTCAAAGCTTACCAGACTCTCACCATATAAAGAGCCCATAGAATCAGCAACCTCAGCATCAGGGTAATTTAAAACAAGGCGCTTAGGACCGTGTCTGCCCCTGACAGTCAGATAGCCTGCCTGCAGCAGCAATGCCAGATCATGAAGCTTTGACGATGTCCTGCAGGAATTGAAAAGATCCGGCGGCACAATCTGATCTTTGCCGTATTCTCTAAAATCCCGCAGGGCATGACTCTTAAGATATTTCAAAAGCACCGCAGGAGATCCTGCCGATTCACACCAGTAATTTTTAAAGCCCTTCTCCGGCATATCAAGAAAATTCATGACCGACCAGGGATTAAATACATGTGTAAGTGCATCCTCTGAAAAGCAGTAGCCATCATAGCAGTCTGCCATTTTCGCTAAACAGTCATCAATGCTTAAATTCAGGATCGCGGCCGCTCTTTTAAGATAAGGCAGAAAATACTGCCTGATTTCAGCTCCCCTAAAACCCAGCAATGTCCCGTATTTAGGATCCAGGCTGATATCTCTTACCAAATCAGCCCCTGAGAAAAGATCTGAATGCCTGCAGATCCCGGTAATAAACAGCAGACGGAATTTTGAGCTGTGCTTTTTGAGAACATCAAATAAAGAGGACAGCTCCGCTCTTACAGCCTCATAAATTTCAGCATTGTCAGAAGCCTCATTAAGCGGTGCATCATACTCATCGATAAGCACCACCAGACGGCTGTCGGGCTCTAAAAGCTGCAGCATGCGATCAAGTGCTGAAACTATATTCTGCGAGCCCAATTCTCCAGGCGACGGCAGATGAAAGCCGGCATTTTCAACAGCACAATAGATCTGATCTTCAAATTTCTGCACAAAGCCTGCAAATGAATTAAAGGATCGGCAGGATATAAAATCAAAATGCACTACCGGATAAACCTGATCCTTCCATAAAGAAGCTACGGCAAGATCTGAAAAATCACGAACTCCATCAGCAAACAGAGCATGAATGGTGCTGATCAGCAGCGTTTTGCCAAAACGTCTGGGACGGGATAGAAAAAGAAATTTTTCTGTTTGGCACATCTCACAGATAAGGGAGGTCTTATCCACGTAAGTCTTGTTAAGTCTGCGCAAAGCGGTAAAATCGCTAAACCCGACAGGCAACGTTGTAAAAGCAGGATCATCAGTGAGGGTGTTAACCATAGTAGCTATCCCCAGATCATAAAAGCCGCAATCTCTGTGCTACTATACCTTAAAGTACGGTAAATAAAGAGAAAAGGCGCCATAAGGCGCCCCGTTCCATACAGCGTAAATACTTATTCAGGTAACCACTTGGCTACGATCTCATCGTACTTGCCGCTTTCCTTGATCTTCTTGATACCGTCATTGAGCCTGTCGATTAACTGCTCATTGCCCTTGCGGGTAATGATACCAAGCTCGGCAGCACGCACTAATGACTCCTTAAGATACTTCAAATCAGTATCATGTTTCGTAGCCAGATAATACTGGTGCACCGGAGTACCGGTCACGGCAGCATCACAGCCCTTCTTCTTAAGCTCCATGTAGGCCTCAGGCATGGTGTTGAAGGTGATGGACTCGGCACCCTCGATATTCTTTACGATCTCGGCACCGACTGAGCCTAACTGTACGCAGACCTTACGGTTCTTCAAATCATCCATGGTATGGATCTGACCGTCAAAATCCTTATGGATCATGATGCCCTGACCTGCAACGGTAATGCCGTCTGAGAACAGCACTTTCTTCTCACGCTCGGGATTTTTTGAGATACCGGAGATAGCTGCCTCCTGAATGCCGCCCATAACTGCAGGTAAAATTGCATCAAAGGGCATGGCAACTATGACCGGCTTAAAGCCCTCAACCTCACCTATGGCATTGATGAGATCGATCTCAAAGCCCACAATCTTGCCGTTTTCAGTAAATTCAAACGGAGGGAAGGTAGGCTCGGTAGCAAAATTAATTTCAGGAAGATCGGCTGCCCTGGCACCAAAGGCAGTCATCAGCGCAACGGCAGCACAGCTTGCAGTAAAGAACTTGGATAACTTCATGTATTAACGCGTGCTTCCACACGCTCCTCTACAAATTACTAATTGCAGTCTATATTTTAGACTGCAGTTAGTATGCACCATGAAGCTACATTTTCAGCAATTTTCAATAATTAAGGATTAATTTGACCACAAAGAGTGCAATAAAAACAGAAACGGTGCTGCCTGCAGGACACTTTATCCTGTCCGGAGCACCGTTTATATTGAAAAAAAGGAGAACTGCTACCAGAAATGCCACCACGGTGTGCTTTCACCGTGATTTGAAATTCCCTCTAATCTGTCAACCACTCTGGCGACAATTGACTTGGGATCATCAACATCACCCCAGACACAGCCGGTTAAAAGCTCTAAGGCACCGCGTACATGCGCTACGGTATAGATATGGAATTTACCCTGAGCGATGGCTTTTAGTACCCCCGGGCGCAGCACAAGCTGCGGCACACAGCTGTGCGGGATAATAACCCCCTGGGTTCCGGTCAGCCCCTTTAACGCACAGATCCTGAAAAATCCCTCAATCTTGTGATTGATACCGCCCACGGCCTCCACGTTACCGAACTGATCAACCGCTCCGGTTATGGCCAGATCCTGACGTATGGGCACATCTGCATAGGCTGAGAGCACCGCGCACAGACCGGTTAACGAGGCACTGTCTCCGTCAATTTCAGAGTAGGACTGCTCAAAGACCAGTGATGATGAGGCCGGAATAGGAAGGATTGAGCCGAATTCACGCATGATAAAGCCGTTGATGATCATCATGGCCTTGGCATGGATCTGACCTGCAAGCTCGGCCTTGCGTTCAATATCAATAACCTCACCATCCCCGCCTGCACGCACCGTGGCACTGATACGCACGGGCTCGCCGTACTCATAGCAGGTACCGGCAGTCTCAATTACCGACAGACCGTTGATCTGACCTGTGCACTGACCGTCAGTTGCAAGAATTATCTCGTTGTCTCTATGCTCTCTTATAAATGCACGAGCCACATAGCTTTCACGAAAATCCCTGGCACCGATTGCCCTTAGCAGGGTATAGGATGAAACAAGCTCCTTATCAGTAAGAGCTGAGGCCTCATCAAGAAGCTGCCTTAAGCTTTGATCATCAAGGCTCATATAACGGCGATCACCGTAGATGCGCGTGCAGTAGACGGTAAGCAATGACAGAGCCCCGGCATCAAGGTGTCTGGTAAATCCCTCGCGCGCAAGCGAGGCCACATACTGCCCGAGAAGCTCAGCAGATACAGCAAAGGTGGTGATTACATCAGCATGCAACGCATTTTTAAGGCCCGGCCATAAAAGCATCAGATCCTGACAGTCCCCGGCAGAGCCGGTAATTACAAGCTTTGGAAGCTTGCCAAGTGATGCATTTGCAAGCAGCAGTGAGGTGCGCTTGGGATGCTCAAGCAGGCTCTGGGCGGATACCACAAAGAGATCAGCGCATTTAAGCTCTGAGGCGGCCGTGCCATCCTTTTTCACATAGCTTTTTGAAAGCTTATGCAAAATCAGGGGCTCACAGTCTAAATGCATAGCCATCTCAGATGCAAACTGCGTCCCGTCTATGCTTTCAGGCACAGTAAGCAGCAAAGCAGATGCTGCATTGGATGCAAGCAGAGAGCGCATTGCAGATACTGCCCTAAGCTGCAGCGATGCAAAGCAGCGCGGACTGAAGTCGGCAGTGCTCTTACACTCCGGCGTTTTAAACAGCGGAGATAGGTCCGAAGCCTTAAGCTCGCTGAATAATTTTAAATTCTGATTATTGTTCAACAACAACCTCATAAATTCCGGTAAGCTCGCGATATCTTTCAGCAAGATCCAAGCCGTAACCTACAATAAAGCCCTTTTCAAGCTCAAAGCCTGCATAGTCGATCTTGATATCAACCTCGCGGCGCTCACGCTTGTCAATCAGGGCTGCTAATTTAACAGATCTGGCACCACGCTCCTGAAACATAGGGATAAGCTTTGACATGGTGATGCCTGAGTCGATGACATCCTCGATAAAGAGTACATTGGCTCCCTTGATATCGGAGTCGACATCCTTTTTAATCCTGACCTCGTTTGATGAGGACATACCGTCTGCATAGGAGGAGGCCCTTAAAAAATCTATGGTGATCCCCTTGCGGTGACGGCCGATTTCACGAACCAGATCGGTGAAGAAGAACACAGCTCCGTTTAAAACGCAGACACAGATCAGATCGCCCTCCGGCAGATCCTCTGCAATTTTCCTGCCCATCTGGGATACGCGCTCTTTAATCATTTCCTCGGTATATACGGGGATAAGCTCTTTAATCTTGATCATAGTTAAGCTCCGCTTTTCCGATCAGTCAAACTCAAAGCTGTAAATCAAATCCACAGCCTGATCCAAAGATGAAACAAATTCTGCATACAGCTTGCGCATCAGCTCATAGCGCAGCTTGAACTCACCTACAGAGGTGAATACTCCGTAACCGTATGACATCATGATCCTGCTGGTAATATAGGTCTGAACACCGACCTGTGTCTCCTCGCCGCTGCCTGAGGACTGGAACTGCACGCTGTTCATACCCATGGCACCGGTGATGGAATTCATAAGACCGGCAGTGGTTCCAAGGCCAAGAGCCATCAGCAGTGTGGCACTTGATGAATCAGGATCATTTGAATTCTTCTCAAGTCCGTGCCCGTACAGCAGATAGGAGAGGATCTCGTTCTGGGACATGCTGGGTCTTGAGAAAAGCTCTATATTAGGATCTGTTGCAGCTCCGCTTACTCTGACACCGGCCTCAACATCATCCTCAATGCCGGACGGATCTGCAATTACCTCGGCAGAAATCTTTGGGGATGCAATGTTACCATCAAAAATGGAATCTGCATAGGAAACAATAAAGCGGTGGCCGTATATATCAGCTCTGCCGTTGACGAGCGATACCTTGCCCTGTGCCCTGATATCCTCCTCATCTGCCTTTTTCCTGATATCAATACCGCCGACACAGCCGGCCTTAAGCCCCATAGCCTCAATCTTGATATCAGGACCTACATCGACTCTTAAATCAAGATCGAGTCCGTCACCGTTATGCTGTCTCTGACGTACGTCATGAATCAGAGCCGCACTGCCGTTTTTGCCTATGATGATCTCATCTTTGGAGGTTGCAATACCGCTGTCACCAAAACCTGAGACCTTGATGTCAGCCTTGGGAATACTTACTCTGCCGGTAATTTTCGTGGTTTCCCCAAAGCTTGCAGTGGTATCAACGTCTGCAAAGCAGTTGCCGTATCCCATTAAAAAGAGCGGCAGACGGTTTGATACCACATGCAGCTCACCGTCAGCACCGTCTGCCCAGTTCAAGCTGCCGTTAAGATTAAGCTGTCCCTGATTAACCCCCAGAGTTCCTTTCAGATCTCCTGACTGACCATGGGCATTTAAGGCAAGATCAAAGCTGTTTAAGCGCCCTATGTCATAGCGGGGCTCGGCCGAGCCTGACATGGTAACAGAGCCGTCAACAAGAGGACTGCTGAGTGAGCCTGATAAGGATAAGGAGGCATCAGCCTTACCCTCAAGCTCATTAAAGCCGTTTCCAAGTCCGCTCAGACGCTGCAGTCTGAAATCCTTAAGCCGGATATCTCCTGACAGGGCTCTGGCACCTGAGGGATCATGAATTTTAATGCTGCCATCAAGGCTGCCGCTTTTGCGTCCGAACACACAGGACAGATCAAAGAGCAGATCACCTTCTGACATGCCTATGCCGCCTTTGAAGGAATCAAAATCGATAAAGGCTCCCTGAGCCAGAATGCGGCCGCCTGATAGATTGAAATCAACATCCGCAAGCGGCTCAAAGTTCTTAAGCCCCACCTCACCGTCTAGGCTGAAGATACCGCTTAGCCTTACATCCTCACCCATATAGGACTGAAGAGAGCTCAGATCAAAATTGCAAAGCTTGATTGCGGTATTTAAATTGCCGTCACTTAAAGTGCCGCCGCCTATATCCAGATTTCCGAAGGTTGAATTGACGGTAAAGGGGGCAAAGCTGAAGCTGCCCTTATCAAAATCAAAGCTTAGAGCTACCTTGTGCTTTAAATTGATGTTCTGCCCGAATTCGGTGGCAACCACCAAATCAAGCAGATTTCCAGACCAGACACTCTCATTTTCACTTACGCCTCCGCTTAGAGAGATAAAGCCTGAATTCCTGCCTGAGCAGCCGAAATTGAAATGATGCTTAGACAGAGTTCCTGCAAGATCGAGCATGCATTTTTTAGAAGGCTTCAAGCCCTCGCTAAAGCGCAGGCTGTCAGTAAAGAGGGTAAGTCCCATACTTTTGTTATGAGGATTGACCCTGGCATTGACTGTAAGTCCCTTAAGTCTGAGATCCTGATAACCAAGCTCCCTGGAATTTACAAAAAGCTCGGCATCAGGTGCCAGAGGCATTCCGGATAAATGCAGGGTACCTGCAAGACTGCCCTGAAGATCAGGCACAATGCTGCTGAGCTTTTTAAGCCTGAGCCGTACATCAAGAGATGAGCTTGCACTTAAGGTCCCGTCTGCCAGGATGGAATTTTCATCCTGTATAAAGCTGAATTTGTCAAAAGATAAGGACTGCTCCTTATAATCCACCGCATCAGCATTTATTCTGGTTTTTACACCGTCTAAAACGGCAGCTAAGGCAAAATCTGAAATTCGGGCAAAGCTCTGTTTTTTATCATTTTCTGAAACAGTAAGCGTGCTTTTTAAGGAAGCCTTCCCCTGAAGAAAGGGTGAAATGGAGACGGCATCATCTGATTTAAAGTTTAAGGTGACACAAAAAGGCGCGGCGGTATCAGTATCAGAGGAAAGCTCTGCATCAGTGCTGTCAGCTGCATCATCTGCAGCCGCTTCTTCATCTGTATCCTGATCGAGAGCTTCAGAGAGCTCATCAAGATCAGAGTCCAGCATGGATGCAAAGGATGCAAGCGAGCTCAAGCCTGAGAGCATCTGCCCTTTTATTTCACTTTCAAAGGGCACATCCATATAGGAGCCCTTAAGCTCTACAAGATCAGGATGCTGCTCATCATATACGGTTGAAAGATGAATTTTGGCTCTGGCATCAGATAAGCCGTAACCTGTAAGTACAGCCTTGAGATCAGCTGTAAAATCAGAGAGGATCTCGCCTTTGAAGCTTGCACTTAAATCCTGTGCAACTATTCCCTGAGCATTTGCCGGGATATTAAGATGAATATCCAGACGGTCATCACTGTCATCCTGCTTTTGATCTCTGTCATCAGTGCTCTCATCATCACTGCCGGTAACAGCAAGACTGGCTCTTTCAAACCTGCCTGCAAAATCCTTAGGTATATAAAGAGGATAGGAAAAGAGCTTTGATTCTACTGTTGCCTCAAGCGGGATATTGTCAGAAAGCACATTCAACCGGGCCTTAAGCCTGAGGCTCTGGGGCGCGGTTAAATCAACCTTTGCTGTAAAGTCAGAGAGCTGTCCTTTGACACTGCCTGAGCCCTCCAATGAGCAGATAAGTCCGCCAAAGGCATTGCATGCCACCCTGGTATCCTCACCTCTGGCATTGACATTGAAATCAAGACCGAAGTGATCCTTAAAATCCATCACACCGCTTACAGAGGCCTTGCCAAGCTCATGCGCAACCGCTGTTCTTTTTACCGTAAGCTTATGCCCTGTCCAGCCTGCGTCCACATAGGCATCAAAGATCCCGGTATCAAAGCCCTCCATATGATAACGGCCGCGCGTTATATAAAGATCACGAAGCTCGGTATCAAGAGGAAGATCAATTGTGGGAAAGTATTCAATGCCCTGAGGTCCGAAACTGCCCTTTTCCTTTTTCAAAGGAGCAGAGCCTTCAGAGGCTGTGGATATCTCATCTGAACTCCCAGCCTGACTTTCGTCACTGCTTTTTGAAACCCTGCCTTCTTTTTGCAGTCTGGCTATAAGATCCTTTGCATACTGAGCCTGCTTTGCATCATATTCCTCAAGCTTGAGCTTTACCTCTACATCAGACATGCGCCCCCTCGTGACACCGGCATAGTCCTTAAAGCATGAGGCGCTGAGATCCAGATTTTTTACCAGTACATCCACAATCTGCGAGCGGAAGGCAAAGTCAGATGAGATAAGATGACGGATCTGAGCCCTGACAGGAATATCAAGACGGAACGGCTCCTCCTCAGGATCATCCGTTTCCTGAGAGTCATCCTCTGACGGCATAAAGCATTCATCGTGCAGAATCACCTCAAGATGCGGCACCCTGATATAGTCTGCAATCAGTGTACCTGATGTCAGGTAGTGCCACAGGGACCATTTGATATCGGCACTGTCCATCTGCACGGTAACAACCTCAGGCACGACCACCTTAAGCCCGCCTCTGGTCTTAAAGCCGTTAGCGATACTGCCGCTTTCAATCTCACCCTCAAGACTTATATACTCAGAGGTCAGCTCCTGGGATTTTTTAAATACAAACTGCGAGCCTGACGTGGTCCACAGCAGATAGTAAAGAGATCCGCCAAGCAGAAATGAAAATACTGCAAGTACAATCAGGATATAAAAAAGGATCTTACGCAGCATGACTAAAACTCCGGACCAAAGGAGAAATGCAGTCTGTAGCTATGCTCATCTCCGCTTATACCGGTGGCAAGATCGATTGCCGCTGTGCCGTATTTTGATAGGAAACGGTAACCGATGCCAGGTCCCCACAGCATCTTTTCATTATCAGAGCCTGAGCGGTCAAATACCTTACCGGCATCAAGAAAGAGTGCTCCGCGCGATGAGCTTATGCCGATCGGGAACTGAAACTCAGCAGTTCCGGTTGCCATATAACGGCCGCCTTTTAAATAGCCATCCTTTTTAGGAGCCTTTCTCATATAGTCAAAGCCGCGTACGGATCGATCACCGCCTGCAAAGAAGCGCAGTGACGGCGGAACCCTGGTGGCATCTGAGCCGAAGATTGCGCCGCCGGTCATCCTAAAGAGAAAGCGGGTGTTCTCACTTGGTGACATTATGCCCTGCAGTGAAAGTATGCTTCTGAAGAAGTTGTAATCTGACCACAGCTGCGTGCCACCGGTAAAGTCACCGGAAATGGCATAGCCTCTTTGCGGATCAAAGCCGCCTGAGCTTTCACGGCGGGAGAGCAGAAGCCCCGGCATTACATTAAAGGTATTACCGCTCTCCCTGCCCTGAGTATAGTCCTCATACTCACCGCGCAGAGAATAGTCACGGTGCCACTTGCCGGTCTTGTCTGCCACATAATGTAATGACAGATGGGAAAGATCTGATTTGGTGTCGTTAAGATCAGTATGGATCTGGGCAGCTCTTATATAGTAGTAATCAAGATTAGGATCCTTGCGCGGGATCTTATAGACAATCTCTGCATTCTGCTTGACTGCAGATACTCTGGCATAGGTTGAAAGCGAGTGTCCTTCTTCATTTAAAAGAGGCTTGTCCCAGGCAAGCAGTACGCGCGCGCCCTCATCGGTGGAGACACCCAGGCCTACGCGCATGAGATTTTTTGACTTGCGCTCAAGATGAAGCTCAAGCGGTACCTCATAATCATGCTTGTTCTCAACCTGCGCGCGTGCATCGACGGAACTGTAATATCCTGTGCGCGACATATCCTGCTGGAATTTCTTTAAGGCCTCGGCAGAAAAAGGTGTGCCCTTATCCAGAGTCATAAGCGCAGCTGAGGGCTTTAAAAGCTCCCGTGTCCTGTCATCTGCAATCAGATCACCGAAGTTATAGCGCTTACCGGTATCGGCAATTATCTGAATATCAACGCGCCCTTCATCTTCATATACCACCAGCTGTGATACCAGCACCTGATAGTCAAAAAAGCCTAATGAAAGCGCATGATTCTTAAGCTCGCTCTTTAGAGCCTCATAATCACCGTGATTTAAATGACCGTAGGATTTAAGTCCGCTTTTTTCAATTATTTCCAGAAAGGACTGGTATTTGGCGCCCTCTCCTAAAAGCTCGATATTGCACTCACGTATAAAAACGCTCTTGCCTTCATCTATATTGATCTTTACCACATTGCTGTCCCCTCTGGGATCAGGTGGTTCAATTGTTATCTTGGGACTGTAATAGCCCAGAGCACGCAGGGCGGTTTTGCTCTTGTCGCGCATTTCACGCGTAAAGAGGAAGGAGTTTTTCTTGGATACTGCAGGAATTGAGGACAGTGATGCCTGCACATTGGCAAGCACATCACCATCTACTCCGGAAATCTCGTAGCTTACCTCATCGGTGACGCTGTTGGCACTGCCCTGCACCTCATCCTCACTTGAAGAGCAACCCGAGATGAGAATTGTATTAAGGCACAGCAAGGCCATCCCTGCCTTAAGCAGAGATTGAAGGGTTACAGACCTCAAGAATACAGTGCCTTTCAAAAATTGTTCCAATATAAAAATTGGCGCAATTATACCGCATGCAATGGCCATTTTCTTATTACACGCCAAGCTTTTTCTTATTACAGTGAGGGACAGAAGATAACATATAAATGATAAATTTCAGGTAATGCTGTCAGCAAATGCTTAGAGTTTCGTAAACCCAAAACATACGCTCAGGTTATAAAAGAAGGAAGCTGGAAGTTATAAACATTTCTATTTAAATTATTTAACAAATTTGTTAAAGTAAACACATGCTAAGCGC
>CAVFIO010000070.1:0-10968 GCA_963622535.1 Akkermansia muciniphila | reverse complement strand
AGGAAGTGTATGGGAGAAGGTTCCGGGAGATAACGATTACTACTACCTGCACTATTTTGCAAGAGAGCAGCCTGATTTAAACTGGTACAATCCAAAGCTTCGTCAGAGAGTTTACGACATGGTAAATTTCTGGCTTGATAAAGGAATAGACGGCTTCAGGATCGATGCCATTATGAATGTTGCCAAGGACACATCTTTCCCGGGGCTTCCTCCTGATGATGCAGGAGACGGCATGGCGGCAGCTAAAATAATGACCGCCTTACATGCTCATGAGGTACCTGCTATCCTGCGTGAGTTTCGTGAGCGCTGCATCAGACCGCATGATGCCTTAACTGTAGGTGAGGCCTTTGGTTTAAACGAGCAGATCCTGCCTGCAATTTACGGCACAGATGGTATTTTTTCAACTGTGTTTGACTTTACCGCGCGCGAGATCTTTGACAGACTACCTGGGTATTATGCCTATTACAAAGGCAATGTAAAAATCTACAGAGACAATAATTTCAAGGGTCAGCTTGATGCCCAGCGTACCGGTATGGCATCTCCCATACTGGAGAACCACGATGAGCCCCGGGCTGTGACCTTCTATCTGCCGCCGTCACTTCAAAACAGCAAGGGGGCAAAGGCTTTGGCTACTGCCTTTATCCTCCTGCGCGGCCTGCCTTTTATTTATCAGGGTCAGGAGATCGGTATGACCAACACCGATTTCAAAGCTTTAGATGAATTTTCAGATCTGGTATCCCTGCAGGAATACAGGGAGGCCATAAAACGCGGCTTTAGTGACGAGGACGCTCTTGCAATTATTGCACTGCAGGGACGCGACAATGCCAGAACGCCCATGCTCTGGGATGACAGCCGCAACGCAGGCTTCAGTCAGGGCAAGCCATGGATGCGTATGCATCAAGGCTATAAGATCTTAAATGTACAGGCACAGGAAAATGATCCGAATTCTGTTTTAAACTGCTACAAAGAGCTCATAAAGCTGCGTAAAAACAGGCAATACCTCGAGCTTTTCACCTACGGAGTGTTCATTCCATTTAAAAGTGATGATGACGGCTTCATTGCCTATCAGAGAAAAGGCGCAAAAGGAACGATCACCGTCTATGCAAATCTTGCAGAGCATGATCTTCAGGCACCAGTCTGCGGCGAAATCATATTTAAGACCGGAGATATCAGCTGTGAAAATAACACGGTGATCATGTCATCAGGCAGTGCGCTAGTGTTCTACAACGCAAAGCTCACACTCTAAAAAAATAAACAAGTCCCGGATTTACCTGATTTTGGAGCACTCCGGGGCTTTCAGGTTATTTTCTCAGCACCTTCATAATTGTATTGCACAAAGAGGCTACGGTTATAGGCTTTGGAATATGCTCATCCATGCCGACCTCCAGAGCTTTTTTCCTGTCCTCTTCAAAAGCGTTGGCTGTCATGGCAATGATCGGGATCACCGCAAGACTTTTATCACGCAGAAAACGGATCTCCTTGGTGGCACGGTATCCATCCATGATGGGCATCTGTACATCCATAAGCACCACATCATAATCACCGGGCTTTGAGCCCATGATCTTTTTTACCGCCTCAAGCCCGTTAACGGCACAATCAATTATGCATCCCTGATCACTTAAAATTGCCTGTGCGATTTCCCGGTTTAGCTCGTTATCCTCAACAAGTAACACCCTGATCCCATCGAGGCTTTGCGTCTCAACCTCCTCGGGAGTGGAAATCACATCAACATTGGCAACTGCCAGATCCATCGTTAAGGTAAATTGAGTACCGCTCCCAAGCTTACTCTTACATTCAAGTGTTGCTCCCATCTTATCTGCAAGAGCTTTGGATATTGAAAGTCCAAGGCCGGTACCCTGAATTTTAGAGGTAAGAGGATTTCTTTCCCGCTCAAAGATTGAGTACATATTTTTCTGAAACTCATCACTCATACCTATCCCGGTATCGGTAACGCGGATTTCAATTGTTACAAAGCCAGATTTTTTACTCGGCCTTTCGACTATCTGGTAGGTGATCCTGCCTTTACCCGGAGTAAATTTAATTGCATTGCCAAGAAGATTAGTGATGATCTGTGCAATACGCTGACCGTCTCCCTGCAGAAAAGGTGTATGAGTCTCATCTATGACCTTGAATTCAAGCCCTCTTTTCTCGGCCATGCTACGAAACATCAGATCCAGAGTTGAAATATGCTCCTTAACATCTATGGTCTCATCATTTAATAAAATCTTGCCGCTCTGAATACGGGACATATCAAGGATGTCATTGATAACGCCCAGTAACTGCTTGCCGGCAAGGGCCGATTTCTCAAGGGCATTCAATGCTACCGGATCACTGATGTTCTTGCGGGCTATCTCATTAAATCCAAGCACTGCATTTAAGGGTGTACGGATCTCATGTGAGATATTGAAAAGGAAATTGGTCTTGGACTTATTGGCAATCTCAGCTTTCTCCAGCGCATCCTGCAGCAGCCTCTTGTCTTTTTCCTGCTGCTCGATATAAGAGCTGATATCAGTAATCGAGCCCTGATAGAAGATGTTGTCACCAACCGTGACCATGGTGGTGGCATCTGTAACCCATATATAGCCTGATTTGGCTCTCATTCTGTAGATTTCATGGGCATCCCGTCTGACATTAGCCTTTTTCTTAATACGCTCAACATACTCATCAGTTACACTGCGATCATCTGGATGAAGCATATTGATGAATTTGTTATCAAACTCTGTTTTAAGCTCTTCACGCGTCCAGCCGAAGATCTCCAGAAACTTATCTGATACATATAAAAAGGGATAGCCCTCGGCATTAGCACAGCGATGATAGCCGCCTGGCATGTTCTCAAGCGTTGATTCTGACAGAAGTCTTTGCTTTTCAAGCTCATTCTGCCTTTCAACTATGTCGGTCATATCACTGCACATGGAGATGATCGCAAGACGCCCGTCATCTGCACGGATAACCCTGCCCCTGTCTACAGTCCAGAACCAGGAACCGTCCTTTCTTGGCATACGGTAGACGGTTTTATAGATCTGTCCTTCATAAAAGGAGGGGCCTAAATCCCTGATCACATTTGCCATATCATCAGGATGGATGGTATTGGCAACCCTGCCGTCAATTGCCTGCCTGAACTCCTCAGCGCTGTCATAGCCCAGAAGAGCCAGCATCTGATCATTGACAAAGAACAGGGGGAAACCTTCCTCACAGTAACCGCCGATCATGCCGGCCTTATCGTTACTGCTTTCAAAGAAGTCTTTTATCTGGAGGTTCTTTTTGTCGTTTGAGAGCTTATTGATAAGATCCATCTGTATCCCATAGTCCCGATGCTTACCATTTAATGCTGTCAGCCTTATTTCTTAAGGCTAAGCTTTTAAAAGGATTTTAGCAAAAATTTCCTGTTCTGGTGAGAAAGCGGAAATTTACTACCCAGATCTGCCCAGGAGCAGGAAACCATGTTTAAAATCAGGCAAGATTACTCTTAATCTTAATCAGATTCTCGGTGATAAAGTCATCAACCTTTCTGTCAGAGATGATCCCTGATACTGCCATATAGGCACGCTTTACCGCATGATAGCCCTGTCTTTCCGGCTGCTGGCAGATGACAAACTTGAAAACCCCGGCCCGTACCAGCTCCTTGGTTGAATATACATCGTCAAAGGCTATGGCAATAATGTCCTTGCGCCCGGAGGCTATCAGTGCAGCTCCGGTACCCTGAACACCTGCAGCCGATACGTAAATGCAGTTAATGGAAGGATCGCTCTCGAGGCTTTCTGCAGTCAGCTGCTGTGCGATGATATCAGAATCATTGGATTCCACCACTCTGGCAATCTGATAATCAACTCCCAGAGCATTAAGCTCATCCTTTAAGGCCTCAATACGCTGATTATGACCATACATAAGATGCGAGCCTGTCACAATCAGAATATTCAGTTTTTCAGGACGGTGCATAATGGAGAGCATGCCTGCAGAGGTACGGCCGGCCTTGGTATAGTCACAGCCTACATAGCACAGCCTGTCTGATCCCTGCACATCGGAATTTAAGGTAACGACGATAATATGATTGCTGACGCAGTCATTTATCTTGTCACGGATTAATCTGGTATTAACTGTGGCAATACAAAGACCGTTACAGCCTGAGGCAATCAGATCATCAATAGCCTTTAAATGCTCCTGCTCCTCATACCCCTGCAGCTTCTTCACTACTACATCAACGCCCATGTCAGAAAATTCTGCCTGAGCCTGACTGATACCGTCCAATACCGAATCAAAGAAGATATTACCGATAGATGGCAGCAGGACACCGATCTTGCAGCGCGTTTTAAAGGAGGCCAGCGCACGCCCTGCCCTGTTAGGCACATACCCCAGCTCGCGTGCCAGAGCCTTGACTCTAAGTGCAACCTCAGGCTTAACAGCTCCACGTCCGTGAAGCACCCTGTCAACAGTTCCGCGGGATACTCCCGCAGCTTCGGCTAAAGACTTAACGGTTACACTCATATCAAAACCCTAGTTCATGATTTGGAAACAATGCTCCGGATTTTAGCTAAATCAGCATCTTTTTAAAAACTCTTGCAAAGCACTTAAAAAGATCCTGCATGCAGGAGGCCTGAGCCTCCTGCTTATTACAGATGAATATTATGCGAAAGGATTCTCATCTTTATAGAGCACGCCTGCAGGCTGGTTGTAGGCAATATCCTCAATACCTAACAGAGACAGTACGGAGTACAAGGCCTTGCCAACGTGAGCAAATGCTACTGCACCGTGGTGAGGATAACGCTTGGTGATGAGCACATGACGGTAGAAGCGGCCCATTTCCTTGATTGCGAAAATACCGGTACCGCCGAAGGAGCAGGTGCCGACAGGAAGAACCTCACCCTCTGCAACATAGGCCTGAAGCTTGGTATCAGGAGTAGTCTGCAGACGGAAGAAGGTGATAGGACCGTCGATGAGATCACCCTCAAGAGTACCACGGGTGAAATCAGGCTCGGAGCCGACGGGCTCTAAGAGACGGTGCTGAATGATCTGATAGTTGATCTTGCCCAGTCTCTGACCTGCGTCCTCCTTCTTGGCAAGCTTGCAGAAAGGAGTGTTGCCGCAGTGGAAGCCCATGAAGGTATCGGTGAGCTTGTACTGAGGGAACTTAGGCTTGATATTCTCCTCATACAGATCAGCAGGAACCGAGTTGTTGATATCAAGTAGGGTTACAGCGTCCTGAGTTACACAGGCGCCGATATACTCGGAGAGAGCACCGAAGATATCAACCTCGCAGGCAACAGGAATGCCGCGTGAGGTCAGACGGGAGTTTACATAGCAGGGCTCAAAGCCGAACTCTGAAGGGAATGCAGGCCAGCACTTATCAGCAAAGCAGACATACTTACGGGCACCCTTGTGAGCCTCAGCCCAGTCAAGCAGAGTGATCTCAAACTGAGCCATACGGTTTAAGAGATCAGGATAGGTGTTACCACCGGTACCAAGCTCCTTGGCCATATCAGCTGCAACCTCGGCAATACGGGCATCGCCGGCATGTGCACGGTAGGCAACCAGAAGATCAAGCTCAGAGTTCTCCTCAATTTCAACGCCAAGATCATAGAGTCCCTTGATAGGAGCGTTGCAGGCAAAGAAGTCCTGGGGACGGGGTCCGAAGGTGATGATCTTAAGAGAGGACAGACCGATTAAGGTACGTGCAACAGGCAGGAAGTCCTTGATCATGACTGCAATGTCATCAGCTGTGCCTACAGGATACTCAGGAATATAAGCCTTGATCTTGCGCAGGCCGAGGTTATAGGAAGCATTCAGCATACCGCAGTAGGCGTCACCACGGCCATCAATAAGGTTCTTGCCGGTCTCTTCAGCAGCTGCTACAAACATGCAGGGGCCGTCAAACTTCTGGGCAATGAGGGTTTCAGGAGTCTCAGGACCGAAGTTACCTAAGAAGACAACCAGGGAATTGCAGCCAGCAGCCTTAGCCTCTTCAACAGCCTTTAGCGCATCCTTTTCATTCTCAACAGCAGTCTTGATCTCCTCAATGGCAATACCGGCCTTGCTGCAGGCTGCTACGATATTGGCACGGCGAGTCTCTGAAAGGGAACGGATAAAGCAGTCGCGGGATACAGCAACGATGCCTAATTTCACCTCAGGGATATTCTCAAATTGCATGTTAAATCTCCTTTTTATAAATTTTTTAATTCTAAAGCTCAAGGTTATCGCCCAGGACCACACCAGCAGTTAAATGGGCCTTGGCCTCTGATGAATCCTTGTGAGCATATAACCATTTATTGTTGTTAGTAAGGCAGCCATCCTCACCATCGTGACCGGTATCTGCCGGACGGTCAGTATTGGTACCGCGGGGAAGAATGCAGCACATTCTGAAGTAATCCTCACCCTCTGCAGTGCACGGGCAGTAATGAAGAGTGGTCTCATAGAACATTACAGCCTGACCTGCCAGTACCTTGAAGATCTCAACCTCCTGAGAGTCGATGATGCCATCCTTAAGCGCAGTCATCGGAGCTACCATGAGGTACATATCCTTCTCAGCAACATTGATCTCAGATGAGCGATGATACTCCAGGCAGTTGAGCTTTTTATTATTACCTGAGCAATAGCCCATTTCAATCGGCAGACCGCCATAGCAGGTATCCTGAATAAACTTGAGCAGATCAGGCTCTTCAAGCACAGGCTCTGAGGCGACATAGGCAGTACCGCTTGCCGGCAGTGGAGTCTTCTTTAAAAGCTCAACAATACGCTTGTTATCCAGGGTATTTATCACCTTGCCGTAACGTTCAAACTCTACGGATGTTACCAGAGGATAGCCGCAGCTCTCACCGTCTAACTGTCTGCGCAGACGTGCAAGACGGTTAAAGGCAGGACGCATTGCAGGATACAGACTCTGATACAGACCGTAAATTGCATCATAGCGTTTAACCTCAGCTGCATTCGGAACTGACTTTCTGGCACCTGCACGGACACAGATCCTGCAGCCTTCAACAACAGAGGGGAAAACACCTGCAGCCACGCCTGCTAAAATGGCAGCACCAAGAGCCGGACCTTCCTTTGATTCCATGGTCTGCACATTTACCTGCATCACATCAGAGAGCATCTGACGCCAGAGGGATGATGAGGCACCGCCACCGCAGGCAGTCAGAGTATCAGGAGCTACATCCATCTCCTTTAAGACATGCAGGCAGTGACGCTGTGAAAAGGTGACTCCCTCCAGAACAGCACGGGTCATATGCGCACGGGTGTGGCGGGCAGTGAGGCCGAAGAATACACCACGGGCCTCAGGATCCAGAACCGGACTGCGCTCACCCATAAGATAAGGCAGATAGATAAGACCGTCAGCGCCGGATGGAATTTCCGAGGCCCTGGCAGTCATAAGATCATAGACATCACGCCCCGCCTCAGCCTCTGAAACCTTTTCATGGGAAAATAGCTCATCGCGGATCCATCTGAAGGACAGACCTGCAGCTAAGGTGCAGGACATGGCAGTCCAGGCATTAGGAACAGCTGCACAGAAGGTATGTACACGTCCAAGAGGATCGATTGCAGGATGTGAGGTGTGAGCAAAGACTACACCAGAGGTACCTAAGGTTACAAAGGCCTGACCGTCTGCACAGACACTGGTACCGATAGCAGCTGCTGCATTATCACCAGCACCGCCTGCAACCGTCATGCCCTCTTTAAGACCGGTCAGAGCTGCTGCCTCAGCAGTAATACTGCCTGCTTTAGCACCTGATTCTATAAGATCAGGTAACAAAGCCTTATCGATTGAAAGCTTCTGTAAAATCTCATCTGACCATTCACGTCTGGTCATATCCAGAAGATTGGTGCCGGAGGCATCAGAGATCTCCATGTGAAGCTCGCCTGTCAGACGGAAGCGTACGTAATCCTTTGGCAGCAGGATATGAGCACATTTTTCATAAAGCTCAGGCTCATTTTCTCGAACCCAGAGGATCTTAGGTGCGGTAAAGCCGACCAGGGCAGGATTGGCATTGATCTCAATCAGACGCTTGGCACCTACCAGAGCGGTAATTTCCTCACACTGTCTGGAGGTTCTGGCATCACACCAGAGAATGGCATTGCGTAATACCTTACCGTCCTTATCCAGCATCACCAGACCATGCATCTGACCTGAGATGCCCAGGCCTACGATATCCTCGTTACTGACTGCTGATTTCTTGATGACCTCAGCAGCAGTATCAATTGCGGCCTGATACCAGGACTCAGGATCCTGCTCTGCCCAGCCGTTCTGAGGCTGAATTAACGGATACTCACGGGAGGCTGAGGCGATTACAGTTCCTTTTTCATCAAACAGAACTGTTTTAGTACCGGAGGTTCCCAGATCCACGCCTAATAAGTATTTCATCTTCTATCCTTAAATTGCGGCGGGATAACCGCCGCATAAATTCATGTTAAGTCTAAAGTTGAAGCTTAAATTATCTGCCGCGCTTCTTGGAGAGCACGTCAACAACAACTGCTGCCAAAAGCACAGCACCCTTTACAGTACGCTGCCAGTTGGCATCGATACCAAGGATTGACATACCGTTATTTAAAACACCCATGAAGATAGCACCAATCACAGCACCGCCGACGGTACCGACACCACCGTAGGCTGAAGCGCCACCGATGAAGCATGAGCCGATGGCATCAAGCTCGTAGCCGTTACCTGCAGTAGGAGCTGCAGAGTTGAAACGGGCAACGCAGACCAAGGCGGCAACTGCTGAGAGGAAGCCCATGTTGACATAAGCCAGGAAGAGCAGACGGTCGGTGTTAACACCAGAGAGCTTTGCTGCCTTCTCGTTACCGCCTAAGGCATAGAGACGACGGCCGGAGGTGGTCTGGTTGGCAAAGAAGCTGTATACCAGGATGATTACGGCAAGCAGGACCAGGACAACAGGAATACCACGGTTGTTAGCAAGCAGTAAGCCGGAGCCTATAAGAGCAGCTGATACTAAAACAAGCTTGAAGAAGAATGAGCCTGACTCTTCAACGGTATAGCCCTTCTTAGCCTTAGATATACGGCTCCAAAGAGACATAGCGATATAGAAGGCAACGATCACCAGAGTAACGATGGTAGTCAAGGTCATTGCATCAGCACGCTTTGCAGGAATATAGGAGGTGAAATACTGCAGATACTCAGGAGGGAAGGGTGAAATGGTCATGCCGTTTAGAACGAGCAGAGCCAGACCGCGGAAGAGCATCATACCTGCCAGAGTAACGATGAATGCCGGAATGCGGATATATGCAATCCAGAAGCCGTGCCAGGCACCGATTGCAATACCTGCCAGCAGGCACAGGAAGATACCGAGATAGACGTTAACTTCCCAGTTTACAATCAAGGTACCTGCAATGGCACCTACCAGGCATACAATTGAGCCTACCGACAGATCGACGTTACCCATGCAGATAATGCAGAATAACATACCGACAGCAAGCACAATAACATAAGAGTTCTGCAGGATAATGTTGGTGAAGTTCTGAGGTGAGAACAGTGAGCCGTGTCCTGTTGCCCTGATGCAGAACTCGAAGAATAACATGACCACAATGAGCGCTATCAGCAGGGAGTTACGCTTTAAAAGATCAGTAATGTGAGACATAACCTAATTCCTATTATTTTTCTTCAGCTTGAACTTTTTTACCGGAGGAACGCAAAATAGCGCCCATGATGCTTTCTTGTGAGGCCTGAGCACGCGGCATTTCTGCAACCACACGTCCTTCGTTGATGACGTATACGCGGTCGCACATACCAAGAATTTCAGGAAGCTCTGATGAAATCATCAGCACCGCCTTGCCCTGCTCCACGAGCTTGTTGATGAGGCAGTAGATTTCATACTTGGCACCTACGTCAATACCGCGGGTAGGCTCATCCAGGATCAGAACATCAGGATCGGCAAACAGCCATTTTGCAAGCAGCACCTTCTGCTGATTACCGCCTGAGAGGTTTCCTACCGGCTGCTCAACTGATGAGCACTTGGTGTTGAGATCCTCACGATAGGTCTGGGCTACCTGACGCTCCTTATCCTTGTTTAAAACACCCTTGGAGGATACATCCTCAAGATTTGCAAGCGTGGTGTTGAAGGTGATGGAATTCATAAGCACGAGGCCATCGCCCTTACGGTCCTCGGTGACATAGGCAAGCTTGTTCCTGATGCAGTCGGTAACGCTGTGAAGCTTGACCTCCTTGCCGTTTATAAAGACCTGACCTGAGATCTTCACGCCGTAGCTGTGGCCGAAGACTGACTTTGCAAATTCGGTACGGCCGGCTCCCATAAGGCCAGACATACCCACAACCTCTCCACGGTGAATATTGATTGAGATATTGTCATTGTCCTTGCGTTCAATATTCAGCGGATTGTGTACGGTCCAGTTCTTAGTCTCAAAAATGATTTCATCTGAGATGTGGCTCTCACGCTTAGGGAAGCGGTCGGTTAGCGCACGTCCCACCATGCCGGCAATAATTCTGTCCTCGGACACATCGTGATTTGAATTATCCAGGGTTTCAATGGTGGCACCGTCACGCACGACAGTGATGGAATTTGCAATATAGGAAATTTCATTTAACTTGTGCGAGATGATGATCGAGGTCATGCCCTGATCACGGAAACGGGCAATTAAATCAAGCAGGTTCTTAGAATCGGTTTCATTTAATGAGGCTGTAGGCTCATCCAGAATGAGCAGGCGTACATTTTTGGAAATAGCTTTGGCAATTTCAACCAGCTGCTGCTTACCAACACCTATATCCTTAATAAGAGTACGGGGATCCTCCTTAAGGCCTACGATATCAAGTAATTCCTGACAGCGCTGATAGGTGCGGTCCCAGTCCATTATTTTGCTGCAGTGAGAATTAGTACGTTCATTACCCAGGAACATATTCTCAGCAATTGAGAGATAAGGCACCAGAGCTAATTCCTGATGAATAATTACAATACCCTTTTTCTCGGAATCTTTAATGGTCTTGAACTTACAGGTTTCACCGTCAAATACAAT
>CAVFIO010000069.1:0-11054 GCA_963622535.1 Akkermansia muciniphila | reverse complement strand
GAGATAAGCTTTAAAGTCTGTGCAATAGAGATTAAATTACCCTCAAGACATGAGGCAATATATTCAGCACTTTCTCTGCTGCATCTTAAATGCAGTGCTGATGCCCGCTGATTGATCCATGCGATGAGCTCATTTCCCTCAGGCGGGTAGATTATCTCAAGCGTGCCGCCAATACCTTTTATATAGGAAATGGCACTGTCGCACATGGTCTTGATGCTGCTCTTTGGGGGAAGCTGTGCAAATGGCCTGGGAGCAAGTCTTGAATAGGTGATATTGATACGCGGCAGATCAATTACTATCACCACCCCCGGGCGTATTCTCTGAGCAATTAACAGCAGTACCTGCGCTGCGGATTTGTTCAAGTCCTTAAGATAAATCTTGATGATGCGATCACCGCCGAAAAGCCCCGGATCGATAAGCTCGTTTTCAAGCACCTTTAAATTGGCATCTCCCGTGCCGAAGTCTGAGCTTGTGAAGATCATAAAATCGGCATTGGGCAGATCTGCACGGGCCTTGGCTATGACAGCCGCGCTTTTTTCATTTTTTAAGAGCGGATCATCTGATGAAAAGATCCTGACAATGCCGTTATTTGCCATCAGAAGTTGCTCTCGTCGATATCAGGTGCTTCACCCTTAAGCTTGGGCTTGATCTTAGGCAGGCTGTAGCTGCGGTTAAGATACAACGCATCTCTGTCCTCCTGCGAGTTCAGGATGGCAGAGCCGTTGTTAAGCTTTGACAGCGGAGTTGCCTCTTTGGCATTGGCACTTTCAATTTCATTCTGAATACGCAACGCATCCATCAGGGTTGTGCCCTCAGGCAGCTCCTCAACTGATACCTTGGTTGACGGATCATCCTTGGATTCTGTGAGTATTGCCGGAGTGAGCGGACTTGCATCAGGATCGCTCTGACGGCCAAGATAGGCAATGCGGTTTACGAGCTGTGTTGCCAGCTCATCGTAGGTTTCACCCACCATCTCCTGAAATTCATTGGAGGTTGCCAGGGCCTTACCTGACTTGTTCATATAGGTACGGGTGAGGGCGTTGCGCATTAAAATAGGACGGTGGCCCGGAATTGAGAGAATATTTGAGGTTCTTACAATCAAACTGTACTCAAGTGCCGACATATAGGCATTAACTGACATCAGCGGAGCACTTACAGAAGGACCGGGGACTGAAAGAGTAGGGAGGCTCTTATCATCTTTATCTATGCCGTCGGTACCGTAGCCGTTCGTATAGACCTTAACACCACGCATACGCAGGAGATCAACTGTCTTTCTGAAAAAGGAGTTATGCCAGTCACCTGTAACCTTAAGTGCCGGAATAGCTTCTGCAGTTGCTACCTCATCCGGCAGATGAAAGCCGCAGGCGGATACCAGCAGTGAGGCTGCTATAAATAACGGTGCAATCAAAGAGGGCTTGCGCATGAGTACCTCTGATAGGTCTGAGCCTATATCTTAAAAATGGGTTCCTGATTTTCAATCCTGTAATTTTACCGCACACTGTATTTTTTCGCTTTAATTTTCGTACTCCCTGTATGAGTTTCTGAAGATGAACAGTGAAAAAAAAGGCAGATCATAAGATCTGCCTTCATGGTATCTCACATTAATGCTTATCAGTTGGCAACGATATTGACAAGACGTCCCTTGACATAGATGGTCTTACGTACAGTCTTACCATCCAGGTGACGCTTTACGTCCTCGTTATCTAATGCAAGCTTGATGATTGCATCCTGCTCAAGATCAGGTGCCACGGTAAGCTTGGCACGTACCTTGCCGTTTATCTGTACTACGAGGTTGATATCAAGAGCTTTAAGAGCTTCAGGATCGACCTCTGGCCATCTGGCATCATCAATTGAGCCTTCATTGCCTAAAACCTGCCAGAGCTTAAAGCACATGTGCGGAGTTACCGGATCGAGCATGATGACAACAGCGTTGTAGATCTCATGCATCAAGGCCAGATCTGAATCAGTCTCAACCTTGAACTTCTGCACATTGTTCAAAAGCTCCATGATGGCGGCAATGGCGGTATTGAAGGTCTGACGGCGACCGATATCGTCGGTGACCTTTTCAATAGTCAGGTGCAGCTCATGGCGCAGACGGCGCTGCTGTGCGGTAAGGTTGTTAAGATCGAGTATGCCGGGCTTGCCCTTGGCTGCAATATCCTGTACCTGTGACCACAGCTTTCTTAAGAAGCGCTGAGAGCCCTCAACACCTGACTGACGCCATTCCAAAGTCAGCTCGGCAGGGGATGCAAACATCATGAACAGACGTACGGTATCCGCACCGTAGAGCTTGATCATATCCTCAGGATCGATGCCGTTGGCCTTGGACTTTGACATCTTGATCATACCGGCGTGGTGCAGCTCATGGCCTTCAGCGTCAGTTGCAGATACGATATTACCCTTCTCATCACGCTGAGCATTGACCTTAAGCGGGGATACCCAGTTCTTGACACCATCATCACCTACATAGTAGAAGGCATCGGCAAGCACCATGCCCTGGCACAGAAGACGCTTGAAGGGCTCATCGCATTTTACGATGCCGGCATCACGCAGCAGCTTGAAGAAGAAGCGGGCATATAACAGGTGCAGTACTGCGTGCTCGATACCGCCGATGTACTGATCTACAGGCAGCCAGTAATCAGCCTCCTCATCGAGCATGCCGGTCTCACAGCGGGGAGATGCGTAACGGGCATAGTACCAGGAGGATTCCATAAAGGTATCGAAGGTATCAGTCTCGCGGGTGGCAGGCTCGCCGTGGAAGGTGGTCTTATAGAAGGCAGGATCCTTCTTAAGAGGTGAGGTTACACCGTCGATCACCACGTCATCAGGCAGTCTGACCGGTAATTCCTCCTCAGGCACCGGTACCATCTCACCGGTCTTGTCGATGGTGAGCATGGGGATAGGTGCACCCCAGTAGCGCTGACGGGAGATACACCAGTCACGCAGACGGAAGTTGACCTTGCGCTCGGCACAGCCCATGGAGATAAGCTTGTCGGCAATGGCCTTGAAGGCACCGTCAAAGTCCAGACCGTCAAACTCACCTGAGTTGAAGGCAATACCGTGCTCGGTAAATGCGGCCTTGGAGATATCAAGCTCGGAGCCGTCTGATGGCTTGATCACAGGCTCAATTGCAATGCCGTACTTCTTGGCAAACTCATAGTCGCGCTCGTCGTGAGCAGGAACTGACATCACCGCGCCGGTGCCGTAATCCATGATGACGAAGTTTGCAACATATACAGGAACCTTGCGGCCGTTTAACGGGTGTACGGCATAGAAGCCTGTGAACATACCCTTCTTTTCCATGGTGGCAATGTCGGCCTCGGCGCTCTTGTGGGCACGGCATTCCTGACAGAAGGCCTCAAGCTCAGGATTTGACTTGCAGGCTTCCTTTACCAGCGGATGGTTTGCAGAAATTGAAATATAGGTGACACCCATGAAGGTATCAGGACGGGTGGTGTAGACGGTGAAGGTATCATCAGAGTCTGCAACCTTGAAGGTGATGTTCAGACCTTCAGAGCGGCCGATCCAGTTGCGCTGCATGGTGCGTACGCGCTCAGGCCAGCCCTCAAGCTTGTCGATATCGTCAAGAAGCTCCTGTGCATAGGCGGTGATCTTGAAGTACCACTGCGGCAGTTCACGCTGCTCAACCTTGGCACCGCATCTCCAGCAGCAGCCCTCTTCAACCTGCTCGTTTGCAAGCACGGTGTGATCTACAGGGCACCAGTTAACGGTGGATACCTTCTTATACACGAGGCCTTTTTTATAAAGCTCGGTGAAGAACTTCTGCTCCCACTTGTAGTATTCAGGACGGCAGGTGGCAATTTCACGCTGCCAGTCGTAGGCAAAGCCTAGGGACTTTAACTGCTTTTTCATGTAAGCGATGTTGTCATAGGTCCAGTCGCCAGGCTGTCTGCCGTTTTTAATAGCTGCGTTTTCAGCAGGCATACCGAAGGCGTCCCAGCCGATGGGGGACATGACATTCAAGCCCTTGAGACGGTTGAAGCGGGCGATGACATCACCGATTGCATAGTTTCTGACGTGGCCCATGTGGAGGCGTCCTGAAGGGTAGGGCAGCATCACCAGGCAGTAGTATTTCTCTTTGCTTTTGTCTTCAACAGCGTGGAAGGTCTGGTGCTCTTCCCAGTATTTCTGAACCTCAGGCTCGATTTCCTGAGGGTTGTAAGGGATTTTCTCTTCAGCGGACATCTTGGTCTCCGGTAAGGTGGGGATTGTTCCCCGTAAACATTTTTCTAAACGTGCTATTTTAGCATTATAAGAGTGTTTAAGTTAGTGCAAAAAAAGGACAAAGTTCTGCCGCAGCTGTTTTTTCAAGCGCCTTTTTACCTGCACCTTACTACGCCTTTTTTCACTAAAAATGGATTTAGGGGTAAAATACGCGCCAGAGGACAGTTTGTTCTATAAGTTTGTGTGCACTCGTGGCAGTGCCTTTTTTGAAGATTTAAAACTATGAAATTGCGCAGTGCAATTGCAGCTGCTGTGATGATGGCTGCATCCGTATCAGCAAATGCTGGTCTTAAGTACAGTATCAGCGAAGGCTCCCGCATGGTAGGTGAGGAGAGCATCTATCGTATTGAGCGTGATGGCACCACCACCATGGAGTATGTGGCCGCTCACTACACTCTGGGCCTGTCCAATATGATTGAGGCCAATCCCGGGGTTGATCCTATCGTGCCTAAGAAGGGTACTGAGATGGTGATCCCGCAGCGTGTTATTCTGCCGGTTACTCCGCATGAGGGCATTGTAATCAATTCAGCTGAGATGCGCCTTTATTACTATACTGACGGTCAGGTTGAAATCTTCCCCATAGGTATAGGACAGCTTGGCAAGGGCACTCCTCTTGCGTGGGTTACCAAGGTTGAGCGTAAAAAGGACGGTCCTACCTGGACTCCTACTGCCGCCATGCGTGCAGAATACGCAGCCCAGGGTGAGATCCTGCCTGCAGTCTATCCTGCAGGTCCTGACAATCCCATGGGACTTTACGCACTCTATGTAGGACGTCTCTATGCAATTCACGGCACCAATGCCGACTTCGGTATCGGTCTGCGTGTCTCCCACGGCTGTGTAAGACTGCGTGATGCCGATATTGAAAGATTATTCCATATCGTGCCTGTAGGTACCCGTGTTGAATTTACCAATCAGCCCATAAAGCACTTTGTCGCCCCTGACGGCGGGATCTGGATCGAGGTGCATCAGCCTCTCTCCCGCACATCTGCCGAGTTTGACAACATCGATGAGCAGGCTCCCTTCAGCTACACCCAGTCAGATCTGGACTTCTTCAAGACTGCAGGCATCGATCAGGATATTCTGCAGCGTGCCCTGCGTGAGCGTAGCGGACGTCCGGTGCTCTTAAATCCTGCCGAGTTTTAAATGAACAGGGCCAGAGTGATAACAGGTCTGGCCTTGGCAGTACTGCTTGGTACTGCACTGTGTCGCTGTGCCCACGCTCAGGATGTGCTTTCCTCAGGCTTTTTGAATATCAGGGCAGGTGATGACGCACTTTTCTGGTCCTCACGCTCCCTTCTTGATCCCTTAACCGAGCTCTCATCTGAAAATAAAGCCGGTATCAGCGATATAAACTGCCGTCTGTTTGCCAAAGACAGTGCAGCCTACAGCCTCTCCATGCCTGAGGCCTTGCAGTTTAAGCGCATGGGATCGTTTTTAAGCTTCCTGTTAAGACGCTCTGTTCCTGATAACGCACTGCCTGTTCCGGTAATGCTTTCAAGCAGGGTAGATCATAACGGAGCCTGCGTTAAGAATGTGTGGGAGAGCGTGCAGTCTCAGGATATAAACAATCCTTCTGCGCGGAATTTAAAGCTTCAGGATCCGGGAGTTATCGCGATCAATCAGGGAAGCACTGCTGTTCTGGCTCAGGGGCTTTACCGGGGATCGGTGCATGCTCTTCCTAAAAACGGCTCCTACTTTGATGCTGCATCTTTATCTTTTGCCTATGTGCCGCGCTTTTTAGGCTTTGAAAACAGCTATGCAATTGACGGCTCGGTTAACAGCTTTGATAAGCAGCTGGGACTGCCTAAGGATGGCACGCGCTGTGATCTTAAGCATCCTCATGACTGTCAGGTCAGCTTTCAGGGAGCAGGTCTTTTAAATTTCCTCGGTCACCAGAACGGTTTGAATGATCTCTATGTCAGCTTAGATGAGGATGGCTGTGCCTTCCTTGATCTGCCAAATACCCTGCTTTCAGGCAGTGACTATATAAACTATGGCTTTTATACCGAGCCTGAGCTCATTTTAATGCGTGATTTAGGCTTTGATGTAAGACCGCGCGAGTTTATCGGTACTACGGTTTTATCGCAGGGAACGGCTCAAAGCAGAGTTTCATCACGCATAAATTCAGGCTTTTATGCCTACTCTGAGCGCTCTGCCTTATATGATCTCTCCCATGCATCGCAGGTACCCTTAACTGTCGGTACTCATGTGATGGGCTCCTTTAATGATGTGCAGCTGCCTACCTCAATAATAGCCACAGGTCCGGGATCTGCCGGTGTGCGTATTGACGGTGTTTCCAATAATCTTACGCTGGAGCCCTCGGCTTCAATTATTGAAAACGGTTATGACAGTACAGGTATTGCTGTTGCCTACGGCCGTAATCATGAGCTTGATATCAGGGGACGGGTGCATGCATCAGGTCCCGGCGGTACAGGTATTCTTTTATCCTTTCCGTCAAATTTAAATTCAGATCTGGTGGAATACCGCGGATCCTATGTAACGGTAAGATCGCTTGATGCCATGAAGCACAGGAGCGGGATTAACGGCGGACTTGGGCAGGATCAGATACAAAATGCCCAGAGGGATATTGCAGATGAGCTGCAGGGACCTTTGGTCAAGGAACTGCATATAAGCGGCAATGTCCTCGGGAGGGAGGCTGCAATACGTATAGGACCTCTGGCTCATGTGCAGAATATAAGGCTTGAAAACGGAGCCAGACTTTACGGAGGCATAGTATCTGAGTGGGAGCCTTATTTTGCTGACGGCAGAATTATGGTTTCGCCGCATGAAACCTCGCTTACCATGCCCGGTGTTCTGCAGCTTGACAGCATACTGCGTTATCACATGGTGTTTGATGATTTTTCGGCACAGACCTTTATTAAAGACAGACTGCACACCAGGATCTTCCTTGGTGAAAAGCCGGTGCAGTACGGAGATCACAGAGCATCTGATCCAAAGGCTGATATCCAGATCACAGGCGGTATCAACGGCAGAAGTCTTGATGTCATAAGCTCAGGCGGGCACTCCAAGATAGCAGGTACCGTGAATGTCAGCTCAATGGATATTCAGGAAAGCGTCCTGTCCTTATCAACAGGCGGCTCCTTCTCCTCAACTGATTTTTTACGTATGCGCAAAAGAGGAGTATTAAATTTTGTAAATGGAAACGGCGACAGATTCCTGGTGCAAAAGGGCGGTTATATAGGAGAGGGCTCATCTATTAGGCTTGATGCAAGAGCTGACGGCACTCCTGCTGATTTTATTACTCTTCCTGACATAATCACCGTACCCGGGGGCGCTGTAAGTGTGGAGCCTGGGCTGTCCTATGCCCAGATCAGATCCTTTAATGCATCCCCCCGCGAGTTCATGCGTTTTATTGAGCGTTTTACCTCAGGTGCACGCAGCCTCTTTAAGGAGTCGGGACTTAATGTCTCCTTTCCAAAGCACGTATGGTATGAAAACGGTGAGCTGGGTATGGAAATCAAGTGCTCATCCCGCGGCTGCCGTGCAGGACGCTTTACCACAGTATCAACAAGCAAGGATGACTCAACCCCGCTTTGGCGCTACTGCCTGTCAGGTGCCGGAACCGCCTTGCTGTTCTTTATTCTTTTCATATATTTCTCATATGAAAGACATAACGGCCGTGAGCACGGTAAGAGACGTGCCTTACATGAGCTGTCTGCGGTTATGAAGCATGATTCACGCTGATCATGGCGGCATTTTTGTGAAATGCCTTGCAAACTTTGGGGCAGATCCCCCTGAAGCTGATAGAAAATCGCATCAGGCTTGCACAGGCGCAAAATCACACTATATTTAAAGCATAGGAACATGTGAGCTTGGCAAGCAAAAAATAAGGTTCACTGTTCAGGGAAAAGCGGGAAGATCAGCGGCGATTTAAACCTTCGTCCGGGATCTTCAGGGAAGACCGCCGGACTTAAGCGGTGAAGCAGCGATGGTTTTATACTGCGTCTGAAAGATAAGGTCCGGCGGCTTTTCTTATTCTGTAAAAGACGTTTTTACAAGCCTTGTTCCTGCAAATACCGCAACACCGCATTTAAGCTTTGACAGCTTTGCAAATCTCTGCGATCCTGCATAGCGCGCTATCTGCTCTAATCCCTCTTTATATTTCATCTCTACAGCCTCTGCACCGGCCTTGCTGCAGCTTAGATATTTAAGCTCGATGAGGTAGGCAAAGCGCAATGATGAATCAGATCTCTCTTCAATTAGCACATCGCAATAGCCCCTGCCGATCAGCTCCTCATCTGCGGTAACTTTAATGCCTGTTGAGCTGTGGCAGGCGCTCTGCAACGCTATCTGAATGCTGTTTTCACTAAAGTGAGATAGAGAATGATTGGCACTGGTATTTGTCAGCATGTCTGATACATAGTTTAAAAGCGGCAGTATCAATCCTTTATGCAGGGCATTATGTGCCTCTATCAGCTTCGGGGTTGCGATGAAGTGAAGATCGCCAAAATCAAGAATGTACCTGAAGTAATATCCAAAAAACAGCTCTTTGATGACTCTGTTGGGACAGCATAAAAGGAAGTCGTCATCTTTACTCCAGGTAAGAAATCCCATATAGAGCATCACTGACAAAACCTCGTTACGGGTGAGCCTGCGTACCTTATTCAGGTTAATAGTTGCCGGAAACACCGGCATTTCTATTGCTTTATTATTTAATACCGCATTGCAGATTTCATACTGGAGAGAGCTGTCATCACACAATGAGATGAAATTTGAAATTTTGGATATGTCTGCGCCGGTGTTTGGCGGTAACAGCTGCCTTGGCTCCTTGTTGGTGGTTTGGATGGCATTTAGGTAGTAGATACACATTTCCGGGTTAAATACCGTGATCCTGCTGTCAAGGCTGAAGCGGTAACCGTTATAAAGAGTCTTCATGCGCTCAAGGATCGCGGTTGCACTTACACCGTATTTTTCAGTATCAATGCAGCGGTTTATGAGATCTAACAGCTCCTCACCGGTAAAGCCAAACATGGCAGCGTAATTTTCATCAGCGCTGATATTAGATGCAATATTGAATCCTGATGAAATAGAGTCAAGCGACATCGAGGTAACACCGGTCAGAAAAATTCTATCGATAAGCTCATCAGTTTGATCCTTGAGTGCTGCATAGAAGCTTCTTAAGAAGCCATCATCTGCAGTCATTTCCAAAAATGCTTTTGAATTTGCAGACAGCATCTCATTTGCAAACTGATCGTATTCATCGATTATGAGGTAGATATCCCTGTTACCGTCTTTTTTAACCTCTGAGCAGAAGCGGTTAAATAAGGTTGCAGGATCTTCTGTCTGCTCAATCATCTTATCTGCATCAAATCCTGGAACCGGGTATTTTGTAAGGAAGCTCTTAAAGCTTTTTATCAGACTGTAGGAGAAATTCCTGATTAGATCTCTTCTGCAGGTTATGCCTGAGAAATTAAGGCGCAGGATCCTGTATTTACCCTGCAAAGGTGTTTTGTGGGAATGAATATAGGTATCGGCAAATAATTCATCGAATCTGTCAGCAAGATTTATGTCGTAATATGCTACCAGGGTATTAACAAATAAGGTTTTACCGAAGCGGCGGGGACGCACGATAAACGGGTAGGAATAGTTGGAGTTTTCCAGATGCTCAATGAACATGGTTTTGTCCACATAGGCAAAATTTCTCTCATGCAGGGTATCAAATCGGGTATCACCACATGGAAGCTTTTGAAATTTTTTATCCGGCATTTCCTATCCCGTATTTAATGCTGTACCTGCTGTAATTATATGGGATTTGTTCTAAGGACCTGCAGTTTTATATACGGGTGCATGAAAGTTTTTAAATGAGGGTAATGTGTTAGTATGTTTCATAAGTTGTAATGATCATTACCTTGTTTTAGTGTAACAGTCGTACTTTTTGTCTTAAGGAGTGTGGTGAGCATGAATGCACAGGAGCTTAGTTCCTTAAAACAACCTCCTAAGGGAGTTATTAATTTTGTAGAAATTATTCGCGATAACTACTATTACGTTGATAAAACTCCTGCTATCAAAAAAGTATTTAGTGATGATTCCTCTAAGGTTATGTTAATTACCAGACCAAGACGCTTTGGTAAGACCTTACTTATGGATACTTTTGCTAATTTTCTAAAGCTTAACCCGGAAAATCCTGACGATACCTCATATCAGGACAGTCTCTTTCACAATACCAGAATTTATGAGGAAAAGGCTTTTTGTGAAGAGTTTATGGGCAGATGGCCTGTTATTTTCGTTTCCTTTAAGGATGCAGGCGGGAACAGTTTTGATAAGGCTGCAGGCCGTCTTGCAGAGGTAATATCATCCTTTGCCAACAAGCACGATTATCTTTTGGAAAGTCCAAAACTGAATCAGAACGATAAAGAAAATTACCGGAAGATTGCTAATAGTGATTTACTCTCGTCAGATCCTGAACTGAGAAGTTTAAGTATGTCCTTAAAAAATCTGTCAGAGCTTTTTTGTAAGCACTATGGTAAAAAAGTAATCCTCTTAATTGATGAATACGATGTGCCCATTCATAAGGCCTATATCAATGGTTTTTACGATGATATGGTGGATCTCATTCAAACCGTACTTTCCTCAGTACTTAAAGATAATACAATCTTAAAAAAGGGAGTACTTACAGGATGTCTGCGGGTATCCAAGGAAAGTATTTTTACTGGATTAAATAACCCTGATGTTAATACTGTAGTTAATGATGAGGGTTTTTTAGCAGAGAACTTCGGTTTTACTAAAGATGAAGTTAAAACCATGCTTGGTTACTATGACTTAAGTGCCCATGAGGGAGCTGTTAAGGA
>CAVFIO010000068.1:3784-11118 GCA_963622535.1 Akkermansia muciniphila | reverse complement strand
TAACTAATGCTCTGGAGCTGTCATCCTTGAATATCTTTTTGATATAGGGAGTCTTATCAACGTAATACTGGTTTTCTTTTATGACTTCATCGAAAAAGATGTTACCTGCACAAAGTCTCTTTAAGGATGAATAATCAATGTCAGGTGTTGTCATTTACAGTACTCCTGAAGATAGCCTTGCATGCACTTGCAAGGATGGATCCTGATAACAGGCCTCAAATGTTAAGCCTTCGCAAGTGACCAGATGATGGGGGAATGCAGATCATTTAACTTACACTATAACATGTGCATTCAAAGCCTGACGCTACCGCAAATAAATCAGCAGAGTAATTATGAATGCCTGATTGCCGGTAAACATACAGCAAACATGCACAATAACTGCATTTACATCACAGTTAAAAATATGGTTATTACCTAAATCCTAAATTCCTTTGGCAATATAGAGCATGCGCACAATATTTCTTACCTGCTTTGAAAGGTTCACCGGACCATCTGCCAAAGCCTGCTTAAGATCCACTGCCTCTCTGGTAATAGCAAAAGCACCGCAGGCACCGAGCTGTTCAAGCCTGTCTGCGCCGTCCCCCAGCGCACCGCTTACGACCACACACTTGACTCCATGAGCTACGCAGCGCTTTATAACGCCGGCAGGAACCTTACCACAGGCTGACTGACTGTCTGATCGCCCTTCACCGGTTATCACCAGACAGCTGTCCTCTAAAAGATGATCAAACTCATTTAAATCCAGGATAACATCAATCCCGGAATGCAAGGCAGCATTTAAGACAAAGATACAGCCAGCCCCCAGGCCACCTGCTGCCCCGGATCCGGCAACAGCTGCCACCGCGGGCTTTTTAAAAGCCGCAGACATGGCACCGGCGTAAGCCATGAGACCAAGCTCGGCCCGATGCAGCAGCTCACTATCAGCTCCCTTTTGCGGACCGAATACGGCAGTTGCCCCTCTGCGACCTAAAAGCACAGTATTGACATCACAGCTTGCCTCAAAGGCGCAATTATCAAGTCTGCCATCAAGATTTGTAATATCCGCTTTAAAAATGCGGTTTAAATCCTCAACTCTCAGAGGACTTTTTATAAGCGCTCCGTCCTTATCATAAAAGACAACTCCCAAAGCCTGTGCCATGCCGGCTCCACCGTCGTTGGTTGCACTGCCACCAAGACCTATGATGATGTGATGTACTCCCTTATCAAGAGCAAAGCTTATGCATTCTCCAAGGCCGTATGAGGTTCCTTTTGCAAAGTTAAGGCCCAGCGTTCTTGCTCTTTCAATGCCCACTACAGCAGCGCACTCAATTACCGCGGTATCGTTTTTAATCAGGATCGGTGCCTTAAATTCATTAAAGTAGGCATCATGGCATAAAACCTCATAAACGCAGGCATCTGCAAAGGCCTTTGAATGCTTTAACACCTGCAAAAGTCCCTCACCGCCGTCAGACAGAGGTAAAGAGCTTATTTCATAGGGGAGGTTCAGTCCTGATATTCCTAAAGCGGCACTCTCACAGGCCTCATCTGCACTCATGCAATCTTTAAAGGAATCAAAGGCCAGAATTATACGGTTACGTACGCTGTCACTCATATTCAGATCCTAAGAGAGCCCGGCAGTGGCGGGCTCTGATTTAAAAAGCAGGACTCACCCCGGAGTCTGGTTATTTTGCCGGGGCCAATACCTTCAACGAGCAGATCTCATCTGCCTCATCCTTGGTGATATGCAGAAGATCAAGCTTATCCAGACTGCAGACCTTATTCTGATACTGCTGCATCTTCTCACGTGAAATCTGCATGAGGCCCGGCATCTTATAGTGAACATCATTCATCACCTGCACAAAATGCTGCTGGGTATCCATAACCTCATTTAAATAACGCCCGGAGATCGGCATATCACTGACGACAGGCTCCTTACCGTCCACCGCATCCATCACGCTCATGGAGCGATCACGGCCTGAATAGGTAAAGGCTACACCGGTCATGTGTGTTTCCCCGGATTTCGGGATCTCAAACAAGGAATAGAAGAGATCACTTGAATAGTCATCATCACTGTAGGTGCGGACAAACTCTTCTGTGTAATTAGGATACAGGCGTAGCATTGCCAGAGAATCATCATCAAAGATGAAATCATAGCTTTCAGCCCTGGCATAATCCGTATGGGCAATAGTAAAGCCCTCATCGCTTTCATCTAGGGATGCAACAAAGAAAGTCTGTGCCGAGCTGTCATCACGTCCTGACCAGATCTTGCCTGAGCGCTCGGACATGCCGTAATAGGCAACCATATCGCCCTTGCCGTCACCCTCATACAGGCGTACGCTGTCACGCTCTCCTGCAGGATCGTACATCATGAGCAGGCCAAGGCCACTTGCAAAGCCGTCTTCAGAGCATTCACCATGCCAGCTGACATCAGTCTCCCCGGCCTTTCCCATAGTCCAGAGCTTGACTGAGCATTTGTCCTTGATATTCTTAGGCTGGACGTAACGCACCTGCAGTGAATATTCACCTCTGGCAAGTGCATGGCGGTAAGCGGTCGCCAGTGCCTTATGATTGCGTGAGCAGTACTGATAGGAGCTGAGATCTCCTTCTGTATTGTCAGAATTCACCTGACAACCGTTTAACAAGGACAGAGCTGATATGACAGCAATAAGCGTTATTTTCTGCATAGCTATGCCTGCGGCTGATTCATCAAACCAAATACCAGGATCACAATCACAAAGCACAGAATAAGTGCCATGCGCTTTTTAAATTCGGCACGACGCTGCTGCGGAGACTTGGTCATCACATGATCACGGTAATACTTCATCTTGAAGTCCTCAGACGGAAGCTTGGGATGATGCTCCTTGTCTACCGCCATATTGGGACACTCAAGGAACATGTTCTCGTCATCCTTGACGCTTTCCGTATTCCATGAGCTTAAATCCTGATCAAAGGAGCGTGCCTTATAGAAGGTGTAGGACATATCCTTGACCTTTGAGGTATCAAGGCCTGAGATATCCTGATTAAAGGCATCGCACTTATAGAACATGCCCTTAATCGTCTCCACCTTTGAGGTATCAAAGGATGAAATATCCTGATTAAACTTTTTACATGAGGCAAACATCACCGACATATCGGTAACATTTGAGGTGTTCCACATGGAGATATCCTTGTTAAAGTTCACGCAGCCTGCAAAAACGCCGAGCATGGATTTGATATTCGAGGTATCCCACTTTTCAATACCGTCAAAGTCGGTACGCTTATTCTCCTGTACCTGATTGGCGTTATAGATTGCAAAGGCATAGGTCAGGGCATCAAGACCTGAAACATCGATATCACCAAGATAAACATTGATGCTGTTTACCAATACTCTTAAATCTACGACATCTGCAGGAACCAGACGCATGCTTACTTCAGATGTTCCCTGCTCTCTGTCACCGGATTTCTCAAGATCAATTGCTGATGCACTCTCTCCCTTAAGGTTCAGCGCCTCAGATGCCATCTTCTTTAGGATCTTCATGTCAAGAAGACGCTCTGCCTGCACCTCGAGGATCTTGTTCTCCTCCTTTGAGAGCACATCAAAGCGCTTTTCAATGGCAAAGGACATATCTTTAGTAAAAAGGGCCAGATTGCTTCCCTCTTTTATGATCCTGACGCTAAGAGTGCCCAGGGTAACCTTTTCATGATCCTTTGGGGCCTCTCCTGCAAGACGAGCCCTGGCCGCATCTGTAAGCTTGCTCCAGTCGTAGCTGTTTGAAAGAGTAAATTTGATGATCGCAGCAGAGTCGGTAACCTCTCCTAACTCATAGCTACCGTTTTCAGTCTTGAACATAAAGACTTCCTGCAAAGTCTTAAACAGGCCATCGGCAAACTTTGAGTCCTTTTTTTTACCAAACATGTAAACTGTTCCTAATCAGTAGACTTCCTGAAATTCCGGAAGATAAAAAACACGCAACTATATGATATTGCTAGAATAGCGCAAATTCTAAGCATTATCTAACTGACAATGTGTAAAATACGTGCAAAATCACTTTTGGATATATTGAAATGGTAAGTTCAAGCAAAGCTCCCAGATACTTTTTCAGCCGTGGAATAATGCCATTGCTGGTTTTCGTTGTGCTGTCCATGCTGGTGTTTACCATCTCCCGCACAGGCCTTGCCATCTGGCAGCCAAATGATACCCAGGGCCATTTTTTTGATATCTATATCCAGGGACTGCGTACCGATTTTTCAATCATCTGCACCATGTACTCCCCGGCACTGCTTTTGCTGCTGGGAATAAATCTCATCGGCACTGATTGCGGATTTCTTAAGAGAATAATTGCATTTTTACTCTCGCTGGTGCTTACCACTCATGTGATGATTGAACTTGCAACACCTCCTTTTATCCTAGAATACGGTGTACGTCCGAATCAGCTTTTCGTAGATTACCTCGTTTACCCAAAAGAGGTTATCAAAACCTTAATCGGCGGACATCTCTTTGCATTGGTTTTTTCAGTAGTCGCAGGTATCATCACCTTTATAGCATCATTCACTCTTGCATCAGGGCTGTTGAAAAACTACGTGCTTATTGCAAGGTTCAAAACCGTCACTATTCTTGTATGTGCACTTTTTATCTGCGCCTTCGGCATCCGCTCAACCACCGGTCACCGTCCCTTAAATCCATCCATGCTGAGCTTTGGCAATGATCCTATGGCCAACGATCTGCCGGTCAATTCCTCCTTTAAGGTCTTTTACGCCCTGCGCCATTACGGAGAAAATGATTTAAACGAAGGTCAGCTTTATGCCTATGACGATGATGAAAACATCATCGAAGCTGCCAGGAAAATTTCCTTAAGACAGGAGCCTTTGACTGAGGATAAATCCTGCCCTATAAATCAGGTAATAACCCCGAAGTTTACCGGCAGGGGCCAGCGCAATATTGTTGTAGTCCTTGAAGAATCCATGGGCGCTGACTTTGTTGAGTCACTAGGAGGATTACCGCTGACCCCCGAGCTTGAAAAAATTGCCAGGCAGGGCTGGGCCTTTACCAATATGTTTGCAGCCGGCCATCGCAGTGTACGCGGCATCGAGGCCATTACTGCAGGCTTTCCCCCGTCACCTCTTGCATCTCAGGTAAAGCTTGAGCACACCTCACCCATAACCACCATTATGCAGATATACAAGGAGTTAGGCTATGAGACCTCCTTTATCTATGGCGGTGAAAGTCACTTTGACAATATGCGTACCTATTTTCTCTATAACGGTGCCAAAGAGGTAATTGAGCAGAAGGATTATGAAAATCCGTCCTTTGTAGCCTCCTGGGGAGTGTCTGATGAGGATCTGTTTGCCAAAGCTGATGAAACCTTTGCCAGGCTTTATAAGGAGGGAAAGCCCTTCTGCTCGGTAGTCTTCTCAAGCTCCTTTCACGATCCCTTTGATATACCGCAGGGTAAGGTTGATATTGACGGCATCAGGACTGATGAGCCCTTGCGTATGGCTGCCGTAAAGTACGCTGACTATGCACTGGGAAAATTCATCGCACAGGCTAAGACACAGGACTATTACAAAGACACTATTTTTGTCATCATTGCCGATCATGAAAGCCGCGTACAAAGCAACGGCGGCTTCCCTGCAGATAAATTCCTGATCCCAGCCGTGATCCTCTCTCCTGATCTCAAGCCCTTTAAGGATGATCGCATCGTAAATCAGATAGATATTCTGCCTACAGTGTTGTCCTTAAGCGGAGTCTCAGGTGAGTTTCCTCTGGTAGGTCAGGATTTAACCCGTAAAAATACCGTTGAGCGCGCGCTTATGGACTACAACGAGCTGTTTGGCGTGCGTCTTGATAACCATCTTGAGGTGCTGATGCCGGGCCTTAAATCTGTAAGCTATAAGGTCTCACCAGATAAAAGCTTATTTAAGAAAAACAAGGCGCTGACCCTTACCGGTGATGATGAGGATTTCCTGAAGCTTGGTCAGGCGTTGGAGAATCTGGGACTTGCGATTTATAAAAACCGCTGGAATGATTTCAAGTGTGTTAAAAATCTCAAACAGCAGTAAAGCTCATCTGCAAACGGTAAAATACCGCCTGCGACAGGGACAGTCAGCAATACAGACTTTCAAGCTGTATTGAGCAGAAACTTAGCTGTTACCGCCCGTCAGTCATCATCATACGAAGGATCATGCGGGCTATGCAGTTCTGATACTTCTGACAGCGATGGGAGCAGGACATAAAGTGCGCATCCTGATAAAACCAGAACACTCATAATAATAAGGAAGGCAACAGCCCATTCCATACAAAGGCTCCAAAAAGTTTTTTACGATCGCTTAGAACTATACCACTAATAATGCAGAATGAGCCTTAAGTCTGTCTGCTCCAATCATTGAGCCAGAAGTTGACAATAACTACTTAAGATCAAACATTACCCTCTTAACCACTCCGAAAATCATGACCTCAACAGCACGCACGAGCCTGCCCTTGTAACACATGGCAGACTGATCGAAAGCAGGATCTATCTTATCTGCATTAAAAGGCAGCCTGTAGAGCTTTTCGTGATCATTCCATGGAATAAGGGTTAAGAAATTCTCATCAAAATAAACCTCGCGCAGCATTGCAGGACTGCCCGGCAGGGTTACCACACAGATCTTGCCGTTTAATAATTTAAGCGAGGGAAGACACTTGAGATCCAGTCCCTTAAGAGAGCGTGTCTTGATCTCCCTGATGTAATCCTGAATAGTTTTAGTCGAGCACAGGGCATAACTGCCGTTAGGAATGCAACGAGATACTCCCTCCATGCTGCTGTCTGAAACCACGAAGGCAAAATCATAGTTGTTTTTATGAAAATCCTTAAAGAACTTGATAGATGTTCCATCACGGTATACGCCTTCCATAAAGTCAGGACTGGCATTAAAGAAGTTAACCTCTGAAAGGGTTGGCAGTGTAAGCGGATTCTCAGGTGCATCATCTGATTTATAAGAGAGCAGTTCAACGGGATCTGTCCCGAAGATCTCTGCCATCTTAAAAAAGGTGGTTGCCTTAGGAAAACGCCTGCCCTGCTCATACATTGAGATGGATACCTGCGAGACATTAAGTGCATGAGCTAATTCCTCCTGCCCGATACCGGCCCGCTTACGCAGCGTTCTGAGATTAGCTCCGAAGCTTGCAGGATCGCGATCAAGAAGAGACTCAATACAGAGCCATATCCTTGCAGGATCCGGGTCATCACTCATGCTCCCGGGGAACTGCTCTTTAAGTAGCTTAAGCAGAGCATCTGAAACATTATTTTTTTTATCTTCTGACATATTCATTTAAATCAATTAGAAGACTGCTCACAGAAAACAGTTGGCAGCAGTCAGTACATGACCATCTGCTGAAT
>CAVFIO010000068.1:0-3726 GCA_963622535.1 Akkermansia muciniphila | reverse complement strand
TAAAAAAATAAAAAAAACATTGCATTATTTTTTAACAATTGTAATATCACATTATATTTTAAAGCTTAAACGACGGGATCTGACATGCCCCAAAAAGCACAAGGATGTCCGAAAAGCTTCAAAAAATCTGCACATTACCAACCATAAGGAGACTGAATATGACTGAGGATGAAAAATTCTATATTGATTTACTCAAATCAAGTTTTGCCGAATCTGACTACGGCTGGGCTGTGATTGATGAATGCGTAAAGGCAGTTAATGAGGCCCCGCTTGAGGATTGGGTTTATGAGGCTCTAAAAGGCAAAAATACCGCTGAAAGTGAGTATATTCTCCAGGAGAATAAAGTACTTAATCTGAAGGCCCTGCTCATTATTCTTAACAAATTTTTTCAATACTTCAATAGTGACTCTGAAGACCTTGAGAATACAGTCTACGAGATAAATTCATTTAATCAGTTTAAAGCATTGCTCGAGCTCTACACTCAGGATCAATCAATCAAAGAGACTTATCAAAATAAACTTTTAATAATCGTAAATAAACAAGAGGATCCCGAGACGGAATTTGCCTCCATATCTGAAGTTGATTTTGATGCGTTAAACTGGACCAATTTCTATGATGTTTATGACACCGAAAAAAATCCACTGTCTGATGTAATCCACGAGTTGATCGATAAAAAAGTCTACTCCTGCCTGCATATGCTCAAAGGTAATACCGGGCCTATTCAATTATTTTTGATGCTACATGCCATGACATGTGAAGAGCAGGTTCAGAAAGCAATGTTTGGCTCCGAGTATGATTATATTCACGCCCACTCTAAAACAGCTCTCGATAAAGAATATTTTGCATTGGGAGCTGAATACAGAGATCGTTGTGTGCTCACCGTCGATGCAATAAAACAAAGCATTAAATGTTTTTATACATTCATTCGGAGTATCTGTGAAAACACTGAAGCTTTGAAATTCTTAGAGGAGAAAAAGTTATGAAGTTTACTACTGATAAGAAAGCTCCGTTTTTTGAGGATATGAGTTGGATGCTCAGCATACCAGCCCCAGATCCTCAAGGGCTAGGTCTTGAAGAGGGGCTTTATAACCAGGCCTTGAGAATAAAATCCATGATCAGTGATTATGACGCGACATGGAAGCACTATAACATCTGGAATTTTGCCGATCCTGATAATTCAAAGCAGCATGATTTAAAAGATGAGCGCCTTATGCGGCGGGCACTGCCGCAGCGTTATCCTGCCTATCTGGTCAGCAGAGAATTTGAAAAGGAGGCATTAACAGAATATCTGGCAGCTTACCCAGAGTCCATGAAATGGATAGCAGATCATCTAAAAAGCCTCGATGCACCAAGTGAGCTTCTTAACAAATGGCAGCACATGCTCCCGTGTGAAGGCCGGGTACACGGCCATTCATTGGCAGGATCGCTTTCTAACATGCTCATGAACCGCATTCAGGATGAAGGCTTTGCCCCGATTATCTTTAAGGGACTTGAAAACGCCGAAAAGGTCAGGAGCCTGTCATCTGATGACAGGCTGCAGCTAAGAGAGGAGATGTTTCACAATATCTGGCAGCAGGATACCAGAGGCTGGTGTGCGGTATATCCAGTAAAAATAAAAGAGTTCCTTTTACCGGAGTGTAAATTTCCTGTTCTGGTCAGCTACCCGGACTGCAAAATGATCCTGGAGAAGCATATAAAAACTTTTGAACAGGTGAGCGTGAACAGTCCTGACGAAGCTATCTCATCTAAAGCCATTGGAATGGTTTTAGATCACATGGAGCTTCTGGAGCAATACCGTCCAATGCTTTTAATAGAGCTTGCTCTTGAGCAGAAGCTGGTATCCTATATGCTCCATTTAGGAGCAGTCATTAGCAAAGCCTGGGATCGATATCAGAAAAAGAATTGCTGCAAGGATATTGAAATCGAAGGCATGATCAGGCGCGATTACGTTGATATTCCAGAAATGTTCAGCGAGGATAAACCTGATGAATCAGTAGAGCTTAGCTTTGTTAAGCAGCTCTATGTGATCGAAGGGAAGGATTACAGATTTCATTATGGAATGGATGATTTAAAAAAGCTACCTGCCATGGCACAGGATCCGCAAGGGCAGGCCCAATGGGAGAAAACAGTAATGAACAACTGTTATTTGTATTCCCATGATGATCAGGGAACAGCTCTGCCAATTCAAACAAATCACATGGTCAGACTGCTTAGTAATCTGCAAAAGTATGGAATACCGCAGCCTCCGGAGAAAACCGCATGGCCGATGATGTGCTACTACGGCTCTCCATTTATAGTAGTCACAGACATTAAAACAGGAAAAACAAGAGAGCTGATAAGCAATTTTCATATGGTCAGTGAAGACTGATGACAGAGTGCCAATGGCAGTCACATTGGCTATGTCCCTTAAAAATAACTTCACAGGCTGGCGCAGCTCTCTCTCAGTAATTACGCCTGAGCCTTTGGCATCAGAGGACGATATTCACAAGCATTAGGAGATATAATCATGCAATCACTTTTTAATATCTTTTCAAGAGACATAAGAACCCAGGAGGAGAGCATACGCTACGATCCGCTCCATGAGAAAGAAGATCATGAGTGGGAGATCTTTGGCGAGCATCAGCAACTGCACTTTGGCATCGTCTCAGCCGCCTATGCAATTGACAGAATGCAGAAATTTGCACGGGACAGACTTTCTCTAGATGTGCGTAAGGCTACAATAGAGCATCTTGACGATCTTGCAAAAAAGATTGAGGAGCTTAAAAAATTCATAGAGAATATGCCTGCAGAGGTTGAGGAACTGCCGCAGCGTTCCTTTAAGTTCACTCAAAGCGGTACTGATGTCAAAATGTTCCATATCTTGTCGCTCCTGGGGCTTGGTTATCCTAAGGATATGGTAATTTCAATGACCGATATGGAGTTTACCGAGTATAACAGGCACTATAAAAGGATGCTTAACACCCAGTGGTATCGTGATATAGATCAGGATCTGCTTAATAAGACTCTGGCAGAGTTAAAAGGATACTTAAAGGAGTACAAAGAGAAAAAAAGTGTGCATGTGCAGAATTCCAATTTAGAGTTTATAAACGCACTTGAGGACAGCTCCCCTCTGTTCTAGCAAAAGAGATCAAATCTGCAAAAGGCTGCAACCTGACTTAAACGAAAGGACAAAGCTGATAGAGCCCTTGAGATCGGCGCAGACCTGATTAAGTGAAACAGCCTTTTCCCCCATACAGCGATCTCACCTTTTAAAACAGGCCACCTGATAAAAAATCACGGAGGCCTGTCATCTCAGAATTTGCCACGCTTACATGGCTGTCAGCAGGATCCTGCATCTTTAAAGCATCACATTACAATATCTTCCTGACAGGCGTACTCCTACCGATCGCAATTTAAGCTCTGTGCCACCGGATTGAAAAGCCCCGCATTTTCATCTGCAGGGCTTTGAATATCTAAGAGTCAGCTTTCATCAGAAGGCATAGCGGAAGGATGTGGTTAAAGCATGCTCCCTGATGTTCTCAGACTTGGTGAAGGTGTAGCCGGCTCCTACTGAGAGACGGTTACCCATCTGAGCCTCAATACCTAAGGTACCGGCTACACTTACGGTATCAACCACATCAGCTTCAACAGATACTCTGCCGTTATTGGCAGTCATACCGGTGATGTGAGATGTGGAGGTCCAGTCCTTGTCACCAAAGGCAGTGATGACGGAGATATCAGCAAGAG
>CAVFIO010000067.1:0-11213 GCA_963622535.1 Akkermansia muciniphila | reverse complement strand
AAAATTATTAGATAAAACAATTAGATAAATGCATTAAAAATCTTTATAAAAAAATATGCTTATAGAAAAAAAATATTTTATACAGTAAGTTATAACCTACAGCTTAAATAACAACTGTTAGTTCACTCTATTTTTGAGCACAGGAACTGAGATAGGAGAGTAGAGTCCGCTTTAAAAAATTGCGGCAGTGAAATCGGGGTGAAAGAGTACCGCCCCGTTGAGATTGAGGGAGAATGCCGGAATTATCTTTACTGGTACATGTAGGATAGAAAGAGTACATCTCTTACCAGATCCTGCCCGAGCTTATCCTGCATGATGTTGGTAATTTTCTCGCGGCATTCCTGACGCAGACGCTCGCGGCCCTCACTAGATGCCACCGACACATAATCCTTGGCTGCAATCAAAGAGAGTACGGCATCGCGGATCATGGGGTTAAGACCTGCAATAACGGTGGAATCCTTTTCATCAAACAGCATAAGGGATATCTTTATGCGGACGTAGTGCAACTTTTCCTTTGGATTAGAGGTTGCAAGATTGGTGACAAAATCAGGCTCCAGAGTGTAATAGCCTATTTCAGGATCCTTTATAACCTGCGCTTCCTCCATCTCCTCTGAGGCTTCATCGCCGTGGCCTGAAGCATAAGCCATATTACTAAGACCAAGACTTAGGCATAGCGGGAGCAGCAGGGGTAAAAGAAATCTGCGCATATAAACCTCTTAATTATTATCATCATCAGACTCGGTGGCCTGACCGTTAAGGATCTTAACATCTCGGGCGTTGAGCAGGGGGGCTGCTGCCGTATAGAGCTTAGATACCTTCTCGTTGTGTACCTTAATTGTATTATCGTCACTGATTGTAAAATACTTATGTCTGATAAAGGTATCACACATAACCTTGAAGATCACCGGATCGGCAAAATCAGGGGAATTGTCCGTTACAAGATCAGGCAGACGGCGGGCATACATCAGACATTTGTCGACAAATTGCACTACAGTCACGCTGCCATCCTGAGTGTTTTTCAATGCTGTTGCCGCCACAAGGTAGCGGATTAAATTCGGATGAATGCAACGGGAGAGGATATAGAATTCCTGATATCCGTCTCCAGAGAGGCACACCAGATCATCTGATTCTGTGATGTAGCCCTGAGACTTAAAGCAATCGATATAGCGATCGATCAGCATATCAAGACGGCTTTCATCAACAGGGGCGTAGAGCTCATGGCGCAGGAAATAAAAGAGATTGCGCGCGTGAGTGACTATGTTTTCACGGCGTATATGACCGTTTCTTACAATAATGCATGCAACTAATGCAGGAAGTGCAAAAAGATGCAGGATATTGTTCATAAAATAGGTAAGCTGCAGCGTCTGACCATAGCTTGGTCGCACAAAGCGCATATCTCCGCCTACGTCATAGACACGGAATTTATTAAGCTCCATGGCCTGATCAATGAGTGTTGACGGCTTTTCATTAGGGATGAGCTCATGCAGTTTTTCATCAACCTTCATAAGCTTTAAATACATGGCTATACACTGGCGCAGCTTAACCATGTTCATGGTGTGGTCCTCATCGGACATCAGGGCCAGAGCACAAAGGTTGATACCATTTGCCTGAGCGGCACCGTTTAAATTGCGGATGATGTTGTCTGCAAGACGGTTTACGGTTTCATATAGCCATGCCGGACGCTTGAGCCCCTCAGGATCGATATCCTCACGCCAGTTAGGTACCTTTTCATCCAGAAAGTCAGGGATTTCAATCGGCTTGCCAAAAGTTACATAGCCGCGGCCGTAATAGCGCAGTCGTTTGAATATCCCCAATAGCTGCCAGGCACTTTCCTTCTCCTTCTGCTTACCGTTAAGCTCTGACATATAGGAGCGAACCTCTGAGACATGCTCATAGCCAAGATAGGTAGGAATGAAGGTGATAGGTCTTGAGATACCGCGAAGCTGAGATTCAACGGCCATGGCGACCATGCCGGTTTTGGGAGGAAGCGTACGTCCGGTGCGGGAGCGTCCTCCTTCAATGAAGAACTCTGAGGCATAGCCTCTTTCAAAGAGCAGTGACAGGTATTCTGCAAACAATGTGATGTAGAACTTATCGCCCTTCATCTTGCGGCGGATGAAGTATGAGCCGCAGCGGCGGATAATCGGTCCTACGGGAAAGAAGTTCAGGTTATCGCCTGAGGCAATCTGAGGCATCTGCAGACCTTCGTGGAAGAGTACAAAGGAGAGCATGATGTAATCCATATGTGAGCGGTGGCAGGGGATATAGATGATTTCATGTCCGCTTTCCACAAGGCGTCTTACTCTGTCAGCACCGATCACTGTCTGACCGTGATAGATACGCGTCCAGACATGTGAAATTATTGTATTTAAAAAGCGCAGCAGCGGATAGCGCGGATCAGCGGCCATTACATCGTATATTTCACGGCCGCGCTTCATGACAGTGACGTAATCCTCACCGGTACGTTCCATCTCGATTGCAACTGCCCGTTTTACTGCAGGGCGCTTCATCAGATCATTAATGAAAAGCTTACGGTCAGGCAGGGGTCTTCCAACTATCAGCCGGGCCTTGGTAATAAAGTGAATTGAGGCAAAGCGGGACAGGATCTGCATATCAGGCTGACCGTCAAAGCGCTCGATGATCTTATTCATGGACATTAGGCCTGACACTATGGTGCAGTTATCACGGCCTTCAAAAATCAGCTTGAAAAATTTTCGCCATGAAGGGGTGTGGTTGTTAATACCAAAGCCGTGAAGAGTTTTTCCCACATAGCCGGGGTTTCGTGACCAGATGACACTGATGGGAATGATCTGCAGATCTGAACCTGATTCATCGCAGGCCTTGCGCCATTTTGCAAAAATTTTGTCAGCACCTGCATCTGATGCATGAGATGAAAACATGCTTGGATGATGCAGATAGGCAACACGTGGCACCTTATAACCGTCGATTTCCAGAGTCTTGAAGGGGGATGGAAGCCCAAGACGCTCGGTAAGTCTTTCAATTGCCATCAGGTTGCCAAGTCCTGAGGACACGGTGACATAGGCAATGGGCTTATTTAAATTGACATTGATCTGCTTTAATGGCTCGTAGGGCACAGGGGAGCAGTTTGTTGTCAGTCGGAAGGGCCAGTAAAAAAAGACCCTCATAATCTTCTGGATGGCTTTATGCATAGGTTTTCATCTCTTTTATCCTCCTGATTATAGAAATTTCTGCATCCTGTTGCAGTAAATACCGGGCATCAATGTCGAATAGTGCAAATTTTTTTTAAGTAAGTATACGTAAACGGCATAAATAAGCTATTCCTAACTATTTGCAAAATTTGCTCGAAATTTCAGGCAGTTGAGAACAAAAATACGTATAGTAAGTTTATGCTAATTAGCTAATGATAACTTAACTTATTGAAAAATATACAAAATTAGCGTTGGTCAACTAGAAAAAATTCATTACACTTATAAGTAAGGATGAAATGCAGGACGCTTGCTATTGCTAGCTTTTGTTATCTCCATCCTTTTTTGACCAAGTACGACCTCTGTCCGGTCGGTAATCTCTATCCTAAGGAAAATAGTTTTATGTCATTAAATAACAGTTGTGTTGATGCAGGAGTAAGGACTGTTAACGATAACAGCTCTCTAACCTCATACCGCAAGCTTGTGATGATGGCCGGAACTGCCTCAGTAATTACCGGCGCATCCTTCGTATTGCTAAAGTTAATAGTCTGGTTTATGTCCTCATCCTCATCGATGTTTGCATCATTTACCGATTCATTGTTTGATTCATTGGCATCAGTGCTTAATCTGTTTGTACTGCGTTATTCGATGAAGGCTCCGGATGTCGATCACCGCTTTGGTCACTATAAGGCTCAGTCTCTGGCCTCTCTTGCCCAGTCTGCCTTTATGGGCGGCTCGGCGGTATTGCTTGTAATTCATGGCATCGATCGCTTCAGACATCCGCAGGCAATTGAAAATGCACCCTTGGCATTGGCTGTAGCCTTCGGCACCATAGTTGCGGCACTGCTTCTGATTGCTTTTCAAACCTATGTATGCAGAAGGACCGGTAACGAACTCATCAAGGCCGATCGCTTCCATTACATCTCCGATATGGGACTTAATTTTGGTGTAATAGGTGCTTTGCTGTTAAGCTATTTCGGTTACCTGTGGGCTGACGGCTTTTTTGCAATCATAATCGGTCTGCTTATTGTGCATGGTGCCTATGTCATAGGGGTTGAGGCTGCCGGTACTCTGGTTGATAAATCACTTAACGCGCGTGAGAATCAGGCAATTATGTTGGCCGTATTAAAGACTGATGGGGTAAAATCATTACATGATCTTAAGACCCGTCGCGCAGGTCCTGAGTATTATATTCAATGTCATATTGTGCTTGATCCAGGCCTGACTCTTGCTGATGCCCATAATGTTGCAGATAGTGTTGAGAATGCTATTCTTGCTATCTTCCCCGAGGCGGACATTTCGCTTCATATGGAGCCGGACACTCCTGAAATTCAGCAGGACGCAATGATCTTCGTTGAAGATCTGAAAGAAGGGCTTGCAAGCTAAATTCGATCTCTTTTTCAGAGAAAGAGATCATGGAAAAAGGATCTCTTACATGAGTCAGGACACACTAATATCTGATCTTTACTGGAAAGAGCTTAAAGAAGAGGCGACCAGGATTGCTAAGGAAGAGCCGCTGTTAAGAGTGGCTCTTGAAAAATCCATTCTCAATTCCACTGGCTTTGATCAGGCCTTAGCGCGCGTGTGTTCTTATTCTCTCTCCAATGCCATTGTGGGGCATGATGAGCTCTATCGCATGTGTATGGAGGCCTATTCTTCATGCCCGGATCTGCTCGAGGCGGCAGCCTGTGATATGCGTGCCGTAATTGCCCGTGATCCGGCATCAGCAGATTCAGTAGTAGTCCCCTTTTTATTTTTAAAAGGCCCCAGAGTACTTGAGATCTGGCGTGTATCACATTGGCTCTGGCTTCAGGGCAGAAAGCCTCTTGCGCGCTATGTGCAGTGTGCAATTTCTGATACCTTTGGTGTTGATATTCATCCTGCAGCAAGAATAGGCCGCGGGATCATGCTCGATCATGCCTTAGGTATTGTGATTGGTGAGACGGCGGTGGTTGGCGATATGGTTTCCATGCTTCATGGAGTCACCTTAGGCGGTACCGGTAAGGTATCAGGTGACCGTCACCCTAAGGTTGGACGTGGTGTCATGATCGGTGCCGGGGCTAAGGTTCTTGGTAATATCAGGATCGGTGAGGGCGCTAAGATTGGCGCAGGCTCTGTAGTATTGGATGAGGTTCCTCCTCACACTACGGTTGCAGGAGTGCCAGCTCGCTCTGTCGGTCGTCCTATTGAATATATGCCTTCACTGTCAATGGATCAGACCTTAGATCACGATTACTGTCCGGCAATGGGACAGGATTTGAATAAGATCCTGTAACCGGCAGGGAAATAGCCAGATTTTAGAGTCTTCATGTAGCAATCATCAGGCCGAACGTCTTAGATAGGCTTAAATGTCATATAAATCAATAATAATTAGGTGCCAGTTATGACCAATCCTCCAAAGCCAGATTTAAGCCTGTATCCCGAACTGCCGCAGGGATGCCTTATCAACTACAACAACAAGTTCAACCTGTTCCAGATTTATCGAGCACATACTGTTATTGATGAGCACGGAAAAAAGAAGACCGTAAGAGAGACTATAGGCTCGATTAAGGATGGAGTCTTAAAGCTTGGCAGAACCTACCTTTTAAAACAACAGAATGAATTGCTATCGATTAAGAAACTTCAGCAGCGCTGTGCTGATGTTAAGATCGGGATCGAGTGTATTGCATGTGCATTAGGACTGCTTGCTGAATAATGTTTCATGCGTTCGCCCTGGAAAAAAAATGGTAGGTGCGTGCTAAGATGCTTTTTGAAAGCTTGTAATTATTAGGAGTGTTATCTAGGTTGCATTTTTATTCTTATAGCATTTTGATGTTTCTTAGAAATTGATTATTCCCAAGCTTAGGAAAGCAGAAATAACACTCATAGGGTAGATAAATATGGATTCAAAACAACAACATACTAATGCACAGCTTTTTGCTCAGAGATGGGCCGGTCGTGGTGATGAGAAGCAGGACACACATAACTTCTGGCACGATCTGCTGCTGTCGGTATATGGTGTTTCAAATCCCGCTACAGTAATTCAATTTGAAAAGAGGGTACATCTGTCTCATACCTCCTTTATTGATGGTTATATTGCTACCTCCAAGGTTCTTATTGAGCAAAAAGGCATGAAGATTGATCTCAATAAGAAAGAGCGTCAATCAGATGGGCAGGAATTAACACCATATGAGCAGGCCTTCCGTTATGCCAGTGCCTTACCTCTTGAGGAAAGACCGCGTTATATCGTCACCTGCAATTTCCAGAGCTTCCAAATCTACGATCAGAATAATGCTGATCCTATTCACCAAGAGCCTATTGTCATTGAGCTTGCAGATCTACCAAAAGCATATGCGAGCTTAAACTTTCTGACTAATCTTAAGGATTATGCAAGGCAGGCCGAGCTTGATATTTCAACTAAGGCTGGTGCTTTAATTGGTAAGCTGTATAACGCTCTGCTAAAGCAGTATGGCGAGGGCGCGGAAAATGATCCTCAGGTACTGCAGGAGCTAAACAAGCTTTGTGTACGTATAGTGTTTTGCCTGTATGCAGAGGATGCCTTTTTATTCCCGGTTAAGGATCAATTCGCCTCATTTTTAAAGAGCTTTGCTGTAGATAACATCAATACCGGTCTTGAAAAGCTTTTTGCTATCTTAAATACCAAAGAGGAAAATCGTTCACGTACTACTCAGGATAAGTTCTTAGCCTTTCCGTATGTGAATGGCGGTTTGTTTGCAGATAGCGTCTATAACGTACCAGAATTTTCTGAGGAAGCTGCCGACATTCTAATTAAGGAATGCTCAGAGGGCTTTGACTGGTCAGGTATCAGTCCTACCATCTTTGGTGCTATGTTTGAGAGTACCTTAAATCCTGAGACCAGACGCTCAGGTGGTATGCATTACACCTCGCTTGAGAATATTCATAAGGTAATCGATCCGCTGTTTTTAAATGAGCTTACAGCAGAGTATCAGGCAATTGAGGATAAGATCTTTAAAGAGCGTCATCTTTCAGATCTAAAGGGAACGGCTGCCAGAGTATCGCTTCTATCTGAAGACAGACAGCAGCTTGTAGCCCTGCAGGATAAACTTGCCTCATTAAAATTCCTAGATCCTGCCTGTGGCTCAGGCAACTTCTTAACCGAGTCCTATCTTTGCTTAAGACGCATTGAAAATAAAATCCTATCTCTTTTAAATGGTCAGCAGATTGATCTGTTCCGTGATATCAACGTGAAGGTGTCATTAGATCAGTTCTATGGCATAGAGATTAATGACTTTGCTGTTTCCGTTACTAAAACTGCACTTTGGATTGCTGAGGCGCAGATGCTTGAGGAGACCAATAATCTTCTGGGATGCCATTTACTTTTCCTGCCCTTAAAGAGCTTTGAGCATATTGTTGAGGGGAATGCATTAAAGCTTGATTGGAATGAAGTAGTCCCTGCAGACAAGCTTAATTACATCATGGGTAATCCGCCGTTTGTTGGTGCCCGTCTTATGAGTAAGGTACAGAAGGAAGAGCTTATTGCAACAGCTCCTGATGTTGATGGTATAGGTAATGCTGACTATGTATGTGGGTGGTATTACAAGGCTGCTGACTATATTCCTAGAGGAAGTGATATTGAGGTTGCATTTGTATCAACCAATTCTGTTTCTCAGGGCGAACAGGTAGCTATACTCTGGGATAAGCTTCAGAAAGAAGGCTTTTCCATTAACTTTGCATGGCGAACCTTTATCTGGAATAGTGAGGCCACAGATCAGGCTCATGTACATTGTGTGATCGAAGGTTTTGCTCGTAATAAGCGTGAGCAGTGCTATATCTATAATGAGCAGGAAGCATATAAAGCTTCATCAATCAATGCATATTTGGTTGAAGGACCATCAGCATTGGTCAGAAATAGAAAACAGCCGTTGGAAAATGTTCTTGAAATATGTATCGGTAATCAACCAATTGATGGTGGTTATTATCTTTTTAGCGCTGATGATAAAGAAGCATTTGTTAAAGAAGAACCAGCGTCAGCTGTATTTTTTAAACGTTGGCTTGGTGCAGCGGAATTTTTAAACAATAAAATTCGTTATTGTTTGTGGTTAGGAGAATGTTCTCCTGCACAGTTGAAAGCTATGCCTAAATGTCTGGATAGAGTACATAAAGTGCAGGAATTTAGGTCAGCTAGTAGCCGTAAATCAACAAAAAGGCTGGCGGATACACCAACTAGGTTTCAGGTTGAGTTGATGCCTAAATCAGATTACTTGTTGATCCCCTGTGTATCCTCGGAGAGACGATTGTATATTCCTATAGGATTTATACATTCGGATACCATATCAAGTAATTCATGTTTGATTGTTCCCAACGCTACCCTTTATCACTTCGCAGTTTTAACCTCATCTGTACACAACGCGTGGATGAGAACTGTCGCAGGCAGGTTAAAGAGTGATTATCGCTACTCTGGCGGTGTAGTGTATAACAACTTCATCTGGCCGGAGGCAGATGATGCTCAAAAGGAGCAGCTGGCAAAAACTGCGCAGGCTATTCTTGATGCCCGTGCACTTTATCCAGATTCATCTCTTGCCGATCTCTATGATCCTCTTTTAATGCCAATTGAGCTTAAGAAGGCTCATGATGCAAACGATAAGGCTGTCTTAAAGCTCTATGGCTTTAAGACAACGGCAAGTGAGGAGGAAATCGTTGCGCAACTGATGCAGCTTTATGCCAATAAGGTTGCAACTCTTGATGTTAAAGACAATAAGAAAAAAAAGTAATGTATAACAAAGCGTTATAAGTGCTTTTAAATTCACTGGATGCACATTTTACTTATGACATGTAATATGTGCACCAAAATGAAGGCTCTTTGGGATTTATTATGCGAATACGCGATCTGCTGCAGCCTGAGGCTGTAGATTTAAATCCAGCGATTACATCAAAGGAAGATGCTATAAATCACCTAGTTGATTTGGTGTCTGCTACTGGCTGTATTAGTGATGTTGAACGTTTTCGTCAGGCAGTATTTGACCGTGAGAGTACGAGTTCAACCGGTCTTGGTGAAGGTGTTGCGATCCCTCATGCAAAAAGCTCAGGTGTATCAAGACCAGGGCTTGCAGCCATGGTATTCAAGGATGGCCTTGATTTTGATTCCCTAGACGGAAGCTCCGCCAGGTTATTCTTCATCATTGCATCTCCCCATAAGGCCTCAGATGAGCATATCGACGTTTTAGCTCATCTATCCTCAGTACTTATTGATAAGAAAGTACGTGAGCGTCTTTTAAATGCAAAAACTACAGAAGAATTTTTAGAGATAGTTGATGCTGCTGAGGGCGAAACCCAGAAGGATGATGAAGAGGAGTTAAAAGAGGAAAAGAAGCCTAAGGCCTATGACATCGTAGCCGTAACAGCCTGTCCTGCTGGCCTCTCTCACACCTACATGGCCGCAGAGGCCTTAGAGCAGAAGGCGCGCGAGCTTGGTATTTCCATCAAGGTTGAAGCCGATGGCGCAGCCGGTAACCGTAATCCATTGCTTCCTGAGGATATCGCCGGGGCCAAGGCGGTAATCGTTGCAGCCGATCGAACCGTGCGTATGAACCGTTTTATCGGTAAGCCTCTGGTACGTGTTGGTGTTAATGATGGTATCAACAAGCCTGAGGAACTAATAACCAAGGCCCTAAGCGGTGATTGCCCTGCATACTCCTTAGTTACCCGCTCAGAGCAGGAATCTCTGGCAATGCGGTTGTACCGGCATTTGATGTCCGGTCTAACCTATATCATGCCGCTTGCCGCAACCGCAGGTATACTGTCGGCATTTGCAAGTCTGCCTTTTCTTTCCGGTACCAGCACCGGATTCTTCTTTGAAACTATTGGTTATAGCATAGGTATTCTGTTACTGCCTGTTTTATCAGCCTTTATTGCGTTTTCAATAGGCGGAAGAACTGCATTAGTTGCAGGCTTTACCGGTGGCGTCATGGCCGATATTTCAGGTGCAGGTGTGATCGGCGCTCTGGTAAATGGTTTTGCAGGAGGCATGCTCGCATATTCAACCTCAGTGTTTGCACAGCGGTTTTTAAAGGGACATGATGCGATGTTCGCCTTGCTCGTATACCCGTTGGTTGGTGCCTTAGGAGTTACGGCGATCGCTGAATTTATCACCAATATTCCGGCAAGCTTTATCGACAGCCACTTAAATTCGCTTATTAATCAGGCAGGTCCTGTGCTTAGAATTTTAATTGGCGGAGCTTTGGGGCTTATGATGTCTGCTGATATGGGTGGTCCTCTAAATAAGATCTCCTATGCCTGTGGTGTATTACTGCTTGCAGACTCTCTGCCAGAGCCGGGGGCTGGCAGCAAGGTTATGGCCTCGGTTATGGCTGGAGGTATGGTACCTCCTCTTGCGGCGGGCCTTGCCTCTTTGATTGCAAGACCTTTATTTTCCAAGCGGGAAAAGGAGCTTAGTCTTTCTGCTATTGGGAAGGGGCTGGTCTTTGTGACAGAGGGAGTGATGCCTTATATGCTGATCGCTCCCCGTCGTATGCGTTTTGCCTGTTTTATGGGATCTGGTGTTGCCGGTGCCATGTCTATGGCCTATGAATGCGGAGTATGCGCGCCTCACGGAGGTATCTTTATTGTGCCTTTAACTCCTCAGCTTGGACATTATTCCTTATCAATTATTACAGGTGCTTTAGTTGGTATGGTGTTATTCATCATAGGTCGTATCGGAGTGAAGTTTCCCAAAAAGGCATAATTGAGGAGCTGTTTTAAGATCTGTTGGATGGCAACAGATCTTGTGGGAAACTGTCCTTTGTTCTAGTTGTTAACGTATATCTAAAGCAGCAATATCAGTTCCGACAAAAACGCAGGCTACGCGTTTTAAAGAAGGAAGGTTGGTGATATTTTCTCCTTGGCAATATCTGTCAAGCTGGGCATTAGCCTCAGCAAGCTTTTCTTTTACTGCCTCATCACTGCCTTTACTTACCGGCAGATATTTAAGCTCAAAGATATAGGAGCAGTTAACTCCATCAAGAGGAGAGAGGACTAAATCAGCATAGCCCTTTTCTTTGCCGGTAACCTCAAGCTCAAGATGTACCT
>CAVFIO010000066.1:0-11228 GCA_963622535.1 Akkermansia muciniphila | reverse complement strand
TTGATTTATGAATAAAAAATAAATTCTGTTTGAATCAAACACGCAACGGCGTTGCGTAAAAATTTCGGGGTTACACTATGCACCGGCAAGAACACAAATGTCAGTTTTTTTTTAAGTAACTGCAAAGAATAAAAGGATCTACAGGCATGGATGATTACAAGCAGAAAACAGATGAGCTTGATTGTCTGCGCTCACGCTTAGGAGATGAGCTTATAGCTCTGCTTTTGGATACAGACATTACCGAGATCATGCTCAATGCAGACGGCGAACTCTTCGTTGAGACCATCGACGGTCACATGTTGAATAAGGGCACAATTGAAATCAATGCGGCCCGGAAAATAGTCCTGACCATCGCTTCAAAGTTTGTCCCGGAGGGCTTCAATGCAGAAAGCCCTATCATTGACTGTCAGATCCCCTTTGGTAATGCCCGTTTTCACGGAATACTTTTTCCTCTTGCTTCAGCCCCCTCTTTTTGCATCCGCCGCCATCTGTCACAGATCCTGAGGCTTGAGCAGCTGCTGCAAAGCGGCATGATCGATGAGCCCTGTGCAAAAATTCTGACGCAGGCTCTTGCTGACAGACGCTCAATAATCATCTGTGGTGAAACAGGCTCAGGAAAAACCACCCTGCTGTGCAGTCTGCTTGCAAAGCTAAGTGAGCTAAGCCCTGATGAAAGGATCATCTCAATTGAGGACACTCCCGAAATTCCCAGGATCCTTGCAAATACCCTTGCAACCTATACCAATGATAAAAATGACGCCCAGGTATTAGTAAGCTCTGCCCTGAGAATGCGTCCTGACAGAATAATCATGGGTGAAATCAGAGGAGCCGAGGCGTTGGATCTCATGGACGCTCTGACCACAGGTCACAGCGGATCCATGGCTACCTTGCATGCCGGCAATCCGTTGCAGGCACTGTTAAGACTGGCACTTTTAGTATCCCGCCATCCGCAATCCCCGCGGCGGATCGAGGAGACAGTTGCCAATGCAATAGATCTGATAGTGCAGCTTACGGCAAAGCCTAAGCGCTATATAAGTTCCATCGTAAAAGTCGAAAGCTTTAAAAAAGGCGACTTTGTAACCACCACTCTTTATCAGAAAAATACCGCTACCTTAAGGCCGTAGCATTCAAAGGAGGAAGGTGCTGAAGTTTTATCTTCCGGGTATTTTTCAGGCAGTTAATAAAAGGAGGTAAGAAGAAAAAAAAGATTTCACGGCTTATGCCAGGTTTGAACCACATAAACATTAATAAGGAGAGTGCATGTCACAGACAATACTGTCAGATGAAGGCATCAATCAAAAGCTGCAAAAGCTGTTAAATGCAGGTTGCAAGCTTTTAAAAAATAAAAAGCCATCCCGTTGCTGTTCCCCAAAGCCTGCTGCCAAAAAAGGCTTTGACAAGGCAGGAACTTCCCGCATCCGTTTATCAAATCAGGAAAAGCTATTTCAGCATCGTTACCAGCAAGCGCTATCAAAACTAAAACTGTGCCAGTACCAGCTTACCAGAATTCAACCGCATTTATACCAGACGTCAGGCACTCAAGAGATCTCCATACAGCACTGCAAGGCGCATTTTTAAAGAAAAGGTTTTCCATAAGCTTTTTTATTGATACGGAACACTATATAAATTTAAGGAGCAATAATGCATACTTTAAAAACTCTTATTATCCTGCTGGCTCTTCTTTTTGCCATGCCCGTCCTGGCATCAGAAACCAGTACCGGCGTTCTTCCCTATGAAAGCTGGCTTGCCACACTGCAGAAATCACTTACAGGTCCGGTTGCCTTTTCAATTTCCCTAATCGGGATCGTGTCCTGCGGCGCCACCTTGATTTTTGCAGGCGGTGAGATAGGAAGATTTCTAAGAACGCTTATCTATCTGGTACTCGTGATGACTCTGCTTGTCGGAGCCAACTCGCTTATGACCCGCTTCTTTAACGGAGCTGTGATCGCACAGGAGTATTCAACACAGTTTCACGAGGATCCCGTAGAGCTAAATCCGCTTGTAAAGAATGTCCGCACAAAATCCTGCACCCAGGACTCAAGACGGGAACTTACCTTCTTCTTAAATGAGGATCGAGGTGCACTCTCGTAAAAGATAATCAAATGATTATTTAGAAAAATCAGACATTCAGGATCACCTGGCTTAAGCCTGGGTGATCCTTATTAGGGAGCATATATGCAAAATAATAACAATTCACAGCACATCTATACCTCAATACTGCGTGACTGGCTTTTTTTAGGCTGTGATCGCAACATGATCATGCTGATCATCTTAATTGCTGTTATGACAGCTTTCATGAGCGCCTCCATCATGGGGGTGGTCACGGCACTTGCTATCTTTATAACAGGCTTTATAACACTGCGCAGAATGGCACTTATAGATCCTCTCTGGCGTCAGGTCTACATCAAAGCACTGCACTACCGGAGATTTTATTTTGCCAAAGCTCCGCTGCATTTAAAAAATCCAGTAAAAACATCACCACCTATGCATTCTTAAAAAAGGCATGAACGGATCAACTGCGAGCTGAAAAATGATAAATATTGAATACTTTTGCTGTCTTTGCGCGCTGTTTATGGCCTTTGGTGCCTTTTATCTTTGTTACTGCGCAGTAAGCATCGCTCCGAAACATAACAGAATTCACGGACTGCCGGAGCTGTTACCCTGGGCCAGAATGCTTGGTGACAACATTGTTCTTTTAAAAAACGGTGCTCTTATGAGCTGCTATCGCGTACAGGGTATAGATGCAAGCTCGCTGACAAACGAGGAGCTTATGCACCGTCGCGAGCTGCTTTCCGTAGCTCTTTTAAAAATGGGCGGCAACTGGGCACTTTTTTTTGACGCGGTAAGAACCGGAATTCATATTAAAGAGAATTCATATTACGGCCCGACTGATGGAAAAGGGCTTGATAAAGCGCATACAGCTAAGCTAAAGGAACAGGAGCTTTATGAAACCTCCTATGTCATAAGCTTAATCCAGCGCCCGAACTTTAACCAAAAGAACGATCATGCCCGCTTAAATGAATTCATCAAGGAGCGTGATGCGCTTATAGCCTCGTTTGCAGCCAGCATGAGTATTCAGGAAATGAAGTCAGATGATCCCTGTTACTCCGATCTGCTCTCCTATTTAAAATCCTGCCTTGAGGGACGCTCTCTCAAGGTAGCACTTCCTGATGAAAACCTGAGTCTTGACTCGCTGCTTGCAACTGCCGACTTTCAGCCGGGCCTGTGTCCCAAAATCGGCGACAGTCTCATTGCCTGTGTGGGAGTTGATACCTACCCCTCATCATCTACCATGAGTATGCTTGAGGCTCTGTGCTCACTGCCCTTTCCCTGCCGCTTTTCAACGCGCTTTATCTGCAATGACAGTATAAAGAACAATCTGCTGCTGCGTCATCACCGGCGTTTTTTTGAGCAGCGTCGCAAGGGCTTTTTAAATCAGGTCTTAAATGTAGAGACCGATCGTACCGACAAGGATGCAGAGGATCAGATAGATGATATAGAAGAGGCCATCTCCCAGTTAACTGCCAAAACAGACAGCTTCGGGGCAATAACCCAGCTCATAGTTATCACATCAGATTCCTTTGAAACCCTGCAGAAACGCTGCCGCATAGCCATCAGTGCCATAGAGGATCTTGGCTTTGGTGCCAGAGTCGAAACCATAAATGCAACCGAGGCCTTCCTGGGATCTCTTCCAGGAGAGCTTGGCTGCAACATACGCCGTCCCGTAATGAGCACTAAAGCCACAGCAGATCTGCTGCCTACAAATACCATCTGGCACGGAGAGAGCACCGCTCCGAATAAAAAATACCCGGGAGAGGATCCTTTGCTGCTTGCAATAGCCAGGGACAACGGACTGTTTTATCTTAATCTACATACAAATGACACCGGCAATACCTTGGTATCCGGTCCCCCCGGCTCTGGTAAATCTGTATTTATGAACGCACTGATACTCTCATTAATGCGTTATAAGGGCATGAAGATCTGGGCCTTTGAACGGGGTTATTCTCTCTCAACATTATGCATGACCCTAGGCGGCACCCATATCACCTTAGACGGCAGTGTCAGATTAGGCCCCTTAACCGAGCTTGAGAGTATTGAGGACAGAAACCGTGCACATGACTTTGTAAGACATCTTTTAGTTGGCAACGGCAGGCTTAGTGCAACAGATGATCAGATCTTGAAAACAGCCCTTGAGATCCTTTCATCAAATCCGGTAAAGGAGAGAACCTTAAGCGCACTTGCGGACTTTTTATCATGCTCAAAGGAGCTCTCCAACTCCATAAAGCCCTATTTATGTGACAGCGGAGACGGGATCCTGGACGGTACTGAGGATCCGGGATTTAACGGTAACTTAAGCGTATATGAATGTGCAAGCCTGCTTGAGCGGCCGTTGCAGTCTGAAATGGTTCTGCGTCATCTTTTAAGCAAAATAAGACGCGAATGTGAAAAGACCTCCACACCCAAGGCCATCATTTTAGATGAAGCCTGGTTAATGCTGCGCGATGAGGTTTTCGTAATTGAGCTGTTAGCCTGGCTTAAGACTCTCAGAAAGCACAATACCATCGTGGTAATGGCCACCCAGAATTTAAGCGATCTCAGAAGCTCAAAGCTTGAGGAGGCGCTCTTTGACTGCATAAAGACCAGGATCTATCTGCCAAATCCTGATGCAACTCAGCCCTATCTTTCAAAATCCTATCTGCAGGCAGGTTTAAATCAGGAGCAGATTGAACAGATCGCCAAAGCCATATCAAAACGGGAGCTCTTTATTCAAAAGGAGGATCATTTTGCAAAATTCTCACTCATATTGTCAGATGAGGAAAAGAAAATCTTCACAAAATCCGGAGCTGAGGCTCTGATGCAGCTTTCATCAAACGATGACAGACTGCCATCCCCTCAGGTTAAGGCCTGCTGATAAAAAAGGATAGATCATGAAAAAAAATTCAAATCAGAAAAACGAGCTTAAGGTTCAGGCAGGCTTTGATACTGACAACCTGCTGCTGCATAAGGTAAGACTGACACTGATGCCGCTTTCCATTGCACTGATCGGAGCCTGCTTTGGTCTCTTATCATTTGCAGCTTATATCTACCAGTCATCAAAAATGCAGATAGTTCCATATGTAATTACGGTAGACAGGCAAGGGGCAGTCATCGCCCGTGATGATGTTCACGGCTCATCGAGCATCCCGGAAATAGCTCTGGCATCAGATCTCAGCAACTTTATTGAAATGCTGCGGCTTAAGAGCTCTGACAAGCAGCTCATGATGCACGCAGTTCACACAGTCTATGCCCGTTTAAAGCCTAATTCTCCAGCTTTGGAGGTGGTAGATAAATTCTATAACAGCCACAGCTACCGGCAGAAGAGCGTAAACGCTGAGGTCACCGGCATCATGCGCATGTCTGATTCCTGCTTTCAGATTGACTGGCATGAAACTTCACAAAGCAGCGATCCTGAAAACAGGCGTCAGTATTTAAGTGCCCGCATCAGCTATGAACTGGTAAGCGCCGGTCAGGATTTTCAAAGCCTAAAGCTCAATCCTCTCGGGATCAGAATAACAGAGCTGGTGATAAGCCCCCGCAGCAAAGACAAAGGTGAAAACAAAGATGCATAAAACAACATTCTCAGGGAGAGCACACATGAACAAAATATGGCTGGTGCTGGTAAGTATATCCTGCATATTTCTGAACAAGGTCCTCGCCGACTCCGACTTTGACAACTACGCCCAGGGTGCCGATATCTTCACACCTGATGAAAAGGAGCAGAAGGCTTTAAACTCGTTAAAAAACACCAATGCGCGCTCGCCTTCAGGGGTGTCCTCAAGACCTGGCGAAATCGTATTCAACTTTGGCGAAGGGCATCATAGCGTGGTTTGTGCCGTATTAGAGCTCTGTGATATTGCTCTTGAGCCCGGGGAGAAGATCCTTGGTGCCCAAATTGGTGATTCCTCCCGCTGGAGTGTTGATTCGGCACTCTCAGGATCAGGAAAAAAACTTACTGAGCACATCATAATCAAACCCTACGAAAGTAATCTTAAGACCTCGCTTATGGTTACAACCGATCGCCGGGCATATCATTTATCGCTGCGCTCATCATTAAATGATTACATGCCATCAGTACGTTTCATGTACCCAGATGACAGATTCTCTGCCTTTACCTCAACAAGACTACCCCTAACCAGTGCCACAACTCGCAGTAACAGGACCGTGATTTCTCAGGACAGTTCCGATTATATCGAGGCAGACGAGCCAAAAAACCTTGCTAAAAACAGCACTGCTGCCAGAAGCGAGGATTTTGAAATCTCAGGCGATGAGGAAATATGCCCAAGCTCAGTAGTCTTTGACGGAAAACGAACCATCATCACGCTGCAAAAAGGCTCACTTACCATGCCGGTACTGATGCTGCAGCATCCTGAGGATCCTGAAAAAGAGGTAAGTGCCAACTACCGTCTGTCAGGAAACAGCTACATCGTGGACGGCCTGGTTCGCAAGGCTGTCTTAAGAACCGCTCCTGCTGACGGCGGGATGGAATGTGAAATAACTTTTTTAGGCTAGAGAGCACATCATGGAAGGAACAAATCACATACTCCAGATGGGGAATATAAAGAAACATCTTCACATATATGTAATAGTGATATTAGCAATCGCCGGTTTTTCAACTGCAGCATTTATATCATCACAAGATACACCCGCAGCGCAGGTTATCATGGAGAGTGACAGCGGTATTACACAGACGATGATAAGCTTAGGGGATAAACAGCTAAAGCGCCTTGAAAAGGAAGAAGAGGAGGCCTTAAAAATAGATGATCCAGAGGAGCTCAGGCAAAAAGCTCTGGTACTGGAGGAAGAGGCGAGGCAGGCTCAGGAATATGCAAACGAGCTTGCGGGAACAGCCCCGGAGGACGATTCCTTTAAGCAGGACTATAACAAATATTTAGCCCTGGATAACAAAGAGTTAAATATTCCAGAGGATCCTGAGCCCCCGCAGCCAAAACAGCTTCAGACGCAAAATGATCAGCAAAGAAAGGAGCGCTTTGATGAGGTCAGACACGCTCCTACCCGCTTGAATCTTGGATCAAATAAAAATGCCGCAGCCACCCAGACAGCATCAGATGGAGCTCACAGCATCAGGGACAGCTTTAACAGCAGGCTTGAAAATGCCTTTTCAAAGACCTCAGGTGAGGACAGTGTCTCAAAACAGTCGCGGACGATGAATGATTATCAGGCATTCAATCAGGGCGGCAACTATGAGCTTTCATCAACGGTTAATGCCTTGAAAAGCCCCTGGTGTCTGAGACAAGGCAGTGTGATCCCGGCCATGCTTACCTCTGCTATCAATTCAGATCTGCCGGGACTTGTTACCGCACAGACTACGGCGGATGTCCTGGATTCCATAACCGGCACCGAGATCCTGATCCCCAGGGGCACAAGGATCACCGGTGAATACGGCGCATCTCCAGGATACGGTGAAGAACGTGTCTTCATAGGTTTTCAAAGACTGCTCTTTCCTGACGGTTCAAGCCTTGATCTGGGAGCCATGCCAGGTCAGAGCGAGGATGGCAAAGCAGGATTTGATGCCGATGTCGATTCTCATTTCATGAAGGTGATAGGCTCTGCGCTCCTGCTCTCTGCCGTAAGCGCCGGTGTCAGTGTAAGCCAGAGCAGACATTATGATGCTGACGGAAGAGAAAAATACGGCGAGGCGCTGAATTCAGCGGCTACATCATCCTTAGGCTCGGTGCTGTCACAGGTAATAGAGAAAAATCTGTCCCTGTCGCCTACTTTAAATGTAAAGCCCGGATACTCCTTCTCAGTTGCCGTTGCCAAGGATATCTATTTTAACGCCCCATGGGGATCGCCTGATTTTGCAATCAACAGCTAAAGCTTTTTTACAAACGAAAACTATTTAACCACAGACAAAAGGAGGAAGCGTCATCTCCTGCAGCAAAACTGCCGGAGCCTACGCGTAGATTCTATGAAAAAAAGTATGCTTATAGTGTTCATGCTCATGACAGCTCAGTGTCATGCTAATGATGAAACAAGGTTGCTGCGGGACATATCCTACAAAATGAGTGAACAGCTGAGCACTCTGCAGCAGTGGTCCAACGAGAATAACAAGCAGGCCCAGATCCTGCTTGCGCAGACAGACAGCGCCATGGATCTTGCAGATATAGATCATCAGCGCCCCAACACTCAGACCTGGAACAATATCAATACTCTCAATCAGAACAGCTTAGGACTTCTGCAGGCCTCACAATCTCTATGGGACAGCTACGGATCCTTTAACGCATATCTTGCCTCCTATAAAAAAGCTGAGGCCTGGCAGAAATGCCGCACCACCAACAAAAACTGCTCGTTTCGCGACGTTTTAAACACGATGGATACCAAATCGGTTGAAATAGCGACGAAAGCGGTTCAGAACGCAGAGGCTACCAAAAATACCATCGCCACCAAGATCCAGATGCTTGAATCATTATCCTTTGAAGCACGCTCGGCTCAGGGCTTAGGCTCAGGGCTTGATGCCCTCTCAAAGGTAAACGCCGCATCGGCAGCCTCGTTAGTTGACTTAAATAACGGCATCAACACCATGCTGCAGATCCAGGCTCATGAAAGTGCTAATGCCCATACTCTGGCTCTTGCCCAGGAAGAAGGATCCCGCCAGATCCTTGAGGGTGGCCATTACGTTCAATCTCCACATCTGCAATTGAGGATCAGCGATTATGTCAACTAAGCTTTTGGTCTTACTTTTATTTGTATTCATTCCTGCCGATGCATACGCGGAAAGTGCCGCGGCATTATCTCCGGACGGATTGCTCAACTACTCAACAAATCTATTTTTATCATCAGCTCAGCAGTACATTCATCCTATTAAAAGCGCCGCCCAGCGTCTGTTCTGGCTGCTGCTTTTAATTGCGGTAGTGCTGCACGGGATAAAGCTGATACTAAATCCTAAAACCATCTCCTCCTTTGTAGCTATCTTTACTCAGTTCGTGCTCATTGCAGGACTGTTCTATTTCCTGCTGCAAAACGGTTCTGAAATCGGAGCATCTATTGTAGATTCGATGATCTCAATTACCAACACCAGCAGGATCGGCCCCTCGGAGATACTGGATTTAACCTTCAATTTAGGCAGAGCGCTCTCTGAGCATAAGGCCGGAACCTTAACTAACATTCCGGTATCCATTATGATAAATGCGGTGATCCTGATCTTCTTTATCGTGATGTTTTTAGTCACCGTACGCTATATCACGCTCTATCTGTGCTCATACATTTTCTGCATCATCGGGGTGTTTGTGCTGGGCTTTGGGGCGCTAAACACCACCCGCTTTATTGCCGTAAACTATTTAAGGATCACCTTTTCACTGGCATGTGAGCTTATGACTATGATCCTGGTGTGCAATATAGGCTTTTCAATTCTGGACAGGATTTTGCAGTCTTTGCTCTCCTTAGATGGCACGATTACCCTGCAGGAATGCTGTGTGGTGCTGTTTACAGCTATCTTTATTCACGCACTCTCATCAGGACTTCCAAGAATAGTGGGCTCTCTCTTCATAAGCCATCCTGGAGCTGGAACAATTACCTTCTCTGTCCCCGGAGTCCCTGCGGTATTTAAGCAGAGTAAATAGGACTGCAGCCCTAAAAGATATACAATGCAAAGATCAGCTGCAGTTGCTGCAGCCGGTCTTTTTGTGATTTAAGGAGTATCGATGTCAACCCCCTATATTACCTGTCTTATGGAATGCTCTGTTGATGGCCGCCTGGATAAAGATCGCTGGAGTAGACTTTTTGATACCTCGCATGAAGAAGTAAGCTCTATTTACTATCAGACATTAAATTCGCTTAAGCCTGAAGGAAATCTCATCGGCATGAATACTGCCAGGGCATTCTTCAAGCCTGAGATTTTTAAACCGCAAAAAGCATTTTCAAGTCCCGTAAGCACCGATACCTTCCGCGGGATCCGTGACGAGGTGATGATGACTGCAATCTTTGATTTTTCAGGAAATCTGGCCTATAAATCAAACAAGCTCTATGAGAGCAACATAATTGCTGTTCTCGGAAAGAAATGTGTAAGTGAAGAATACCTGCGATATTTAAGAGAGCATGAAATATCCTACACCTTTGCAGGCGATGACGGGCTTGATGTGAAAGCTGCGCTGAACTCTCTTCATGATGATTTCGGACTTCACAGACTGGTCCTTGAAGGCGGCGGTACCTTAAACGGCAGCTTTCTGAATGCACAGCTTATTGATGAGCTTGTGGTTGTTATCTATCCTGGAATTGACGGTTTGTCCGGTGTCAAATCAATATTTGAATATAAAGGCTCCGGTGATGCCTATCCTGCACATAATGCGTCCCTTGAACTTACAGAATGCAAGGCATTGAAGGGGGGCGTTGTAAGATTACGCTATAAGATCCATCACTAAAACAGATAAAAATCCCATTCATCGGCCGTAAAAATGTGCTTTATGCAATTTAAGCAGTGGACTTCTTTTTGCCTGAATTAAAAAAATTAAAAAAAATGTTGCATTATCAAAAATTGTCTGTATAATGAGCACCGTTCCGTAAACAACGGTGAGTTGTCCGAGTGGTTGAAGGAGCACGCCTGGAAAGCGTGTATACGTTAACGCGTATCTCGGGTTCGAATCCCGATCTCACCGCCATCCTAGTTTACTGCCTTTATTTTCCTGTTACATTTCCTTAAAAATCATATAGTTAAACTTCAGGTTGCTAAAAGTAATTTTAAGCTGATCTGGTAAAGTTTACAAAACCAAACACGATCTATTATCATACGACTGTAAAATATCCTTTGTAGGCGATTATGAGCATAGAAGAATTACTGCAAAAACTCAGTCAGGAAGAATTAGACAGGTTTGACAATCTCCTAAAAACTTTAGAATTGCCATCAATTGACGATTTATTAGTCTTTAAAATTCATCTTGAAGGCACTAAATTTCAGGGCTCATTACCTAGCTATCTGGGCTACGCAATCTGGAAACTTCAGCAATCCTATTACAGTTTTGTTTCTCTGGCTCTCTATGGCGATCCTGCCGTTCCGTTGTCCGCAGAAGAAAAGGAACGCTTCTTATTAAATTTTCAAATTGAAAAAAGGCTCCACCGTTGCCAGTAGCGATTACGGCGATTTAATACAAACCATGATCGAAAAGGTTGTAGACAAAATGGAAGCTTGGCAGATTTTAACTGTTGTTGTTTTAGCCATTGCATCGTATGCAGGT
>CAVFIO010000065.1:0-11266 GCA_963622535.1 Akkermansia muciniphila | reverse complement strand
CTTTTTTAGAAAAAAATAGATAACTTATTGATTTATATGGCAATTACCCCCCCCCATCAACATCTAAATCAGACAAAAATGGAGAGTCTAAGTCTCATCTTCTAGTTGGCAAGAGTCTCATTGTTCTTCTTATTATTGTTTCTTGCTTAGCGTCCGTCGTTGACTGCCTTTTCTTTACCGCGAAATTCATTAAATCTTACTTTGGTGTAATTCCTCTTGATCAGATCCTGATCAACATCACCACAGCAAACAGTTCAAATCCAGAGCTCGTTTACGCAACAATCAGGGCGGCTTTACCGTATATCGTAAAGGCGTTATTAACGCTTTTTTTTATTTGGGGCTTGGCTATTTATTTTGCGCTTAACCGCTTCTGGTTATGTGATTTTAGGCAGTTGATATGCTCTATATGGCGCTGTTTAAGAAAGCTTGTCGTAACAGTATGTATTCAGCGTCCCGCAGTACTATTTATCCTGGCGATCTGTATTCTGTCGTTTGGTGCATTGCGTTATGTGGACAGATACTATCATGTAATTTCCTTCTTTTCTGCAAGAGATTCCAGCTTTATCGAGGACAATTTTGCAGAACTTGATGTCAATAAAGTCCAATTTGCTGAAGATAATAAGCGTAATTTAATTCTTATTTTTCTTGAGAGCATGGAGTATGGTTACAGCGATCACCGTGATTATGGTCATAACCTAATTCCTGAACTTAAAGAGATTGCTGATAATAATGTTCAAATTCATGGTTATAAAAGAACACAAGGTGGTTATTACACATTAGATGGTATTAGTGCGCAGACGTTAGGAGTTCCATTGACGCAGATCCCCCTTGACATCCATAGTGGGGAGGGGCATAAAAAATATGGTGTATTCCTTGGCGGAGTGCACGGGATCTTTAATCTTTTAAGCCATAACGGTTATACAACGGCCGCTTTTTTGGGCACTTCCAGAAATTTTACCCACAAGGGAGATTTTTTGAATGTTCACGGAATTCAGAATGTTTTTTCTGCCGAGACATGGGATGAGCGTAAATTTCCCAGAGATGAGCAAAATCGTGGATGTTGGGATTTTAATGACAGCTTTGTGATTGAACGATTCAAGGAGTATCTAGGAGAGATCTCTCATGGTGATCAGCCTTTTGCGATCACTCTGGAAACTGTTGATACTCATTTTCCAAAGGGATGGGCTCCTTATCCTAAGGATTTTGCCAAGGATGGTACGTATCAGGATGCATTGCAGTATTCGTCAAAAATAATTGCCAATCTCTATGAATGGATGCAAAGGCAGCCTTGGTTTAGCAGTACGACCGTAATAATTGTGGGAGATCATCCATTTCAGGACGCTAATGGCGTTCCATTTACTAGCTTAAGTACTAAGGCTCAAAATAGGGAGATATTTAACGCTTTTATAAATTCAGTTGGAAGTTTAAGAAATCGAAATTGTGGTTTTACAGCCATGGATATGGCTCCTACCATATTAAATGCTATGGGAGTAACCTTTACTTCTGTATTTAAAGGGGAGGAAAGCCACAGCAAAATGGGACTAGGACGCAGTCTTTATTCTGATGATGAAAACCTGGTATGCAAATATGGCCAAGATGAGCTGATAAGAAAGCTTAATGAGCGTAGCTTGTTTTATCTAAATTTACATCGAAGGACAGAATAGAAGGTCTTTTATCTTGTTCCTACTGGCAATTCACAAAGAGGTGTCGAAAATCGCTAGTAGGAATTATTATTAGGATTTGCGTCTTACGGCCTGCAGTGCAATTTCGCAAAGTGCCTCGTGGTAAGGTGAGTGTGGCAGGAAATCTAATGCAGCAATAGCTTCCCTGGCACTCTGATCGGCAAAAGCCTGAGTCTTCTCCAATGCTCCAATTTCTTTTAAGGTTGCGCTGACTGCTTTGAAATCACCTGCACTGGTGGCTTTCTTTAAATTTTCACGGCTTGTGCCATGTAATTCTTTAAGGGCAAGGATCAGCGGAAGAGTGATGCGTCCCTCTGCTAGATCCTCACCGATATCCTTGCCTGTGGTGTCAGTCATTCCTGTGTAATCTAAGAGATCATCTGCAATCTGAAAGCCTTGTCCCAGCAGGCGACCATATTGCTTAAAACTATTGAGTACTGCATTATCTTTTTTTCTATAGAGAGCTGCTCCTGAGCATGCAAGCTCAAAAAGAGCTCCCGTCTTGCAGTAGATAGTACGGCAGTAATCTTCAACAGAAAACGACAGATCGCCCTGGCTTCTCAACTGCTCGAGCTCTCCTGTGACCAGCGATGACACAGTACCTGCCATAGCATCAAACAGGGACATGCAATTTAGGCCGTGAAGCAGTACAAAGCAACGGGTAAACATATAGTCACCGGCAAGAACAGCTGCATGATTGCCATCAGTATCATTCAGGGTGGATTGTCCGCGGCGTACTGTAGCCTTATCAATGACATCATCATGAATAAGTGATGCAGTGTGTAACAGTTCTACAGCTGATGCGAGTTTTTCTACAGCATCCAGATCATCCGGGTTACCATTGTTTTCTTCAGCAAAACCGCAAAGCAGTGCCAGACGCGGACGCATACGCTTACCGCCTGCGCGCACAACATGCATACACATTGAATTTACAGTTTCTTCTTCTTTGGTACCCTGCAGAGTTTCAAACAGCAACTGCTCAATATGTTGCATTGAGTTTGCTGTCAGGGACATGAAGTCGGACATGGGATCCCCCCTTTTTTATCTCGCGGTATTTTATCATCTGAGAGCCGTTGTTTTCTTGATTTGACAACATATAAGCGCTAAAATTCACGCGTTTAGTTGAGCGGGGTAGGCTTTCATCCTTTGATTGAGAGTCAAAGCGGTTATCGTTGCAAGATTATCTTGTAAACTGTATAAATCTGCGCTAAAATATTGCCCCATTAGCGCCCATCAAAAAATGGGCAAAATTGAGTAATTCCTATGCAAGAGCACTAAGTCTCTGCACAATACCCGGAGTTTTAAGCATGTACGCAGTTGTTTTTTGCGGCGGCAAGCAGCACAAGGTATCTGAGGGCGACGTAGTTTCCGTCGAACTCCTCGATGCTCAGGCTGGCACTGATATCGACCTCGACAAGGTTCTTTTAATCTCTGACGGCACCAACATCAAGGTTGGCGCTCCTTACGTTGAAGGCGCAAAGGTTACCGCTAAGGTATTAGGCGCACACGGTGGCGAAAAGGTCAAGATTGTTAAGTTCCGTCGTCGTAAGCACCACCAGAAGGTTACTGGCCACCGTCAGTGGTTCACTGATCTTCAGATCACCGGCATTGCCGGCTAATTTGAGAGGAATTTCAAATGGCACATAAAAAAGCTGGCGGTTCCGTACGTAACGGCCGCGATTCCAATGCACAGCGTTTAGGCGTTAAGGCTTATGCAGGTGAAGTTGTATCTGCAGGCTCAATCATTGTTCGTCAGCGCGGCACCCACTTCCACCCTGGCACCAACGTCGGCATCGGTAAAGATGACACTTTGTTTGCTAAGGCAGACGGTAAGGTTACCTTCGTAACCCGTGGCAAGCAGCAGCGTAAATTTGTTGAAATCGTTGTTGCTGACGCACAGTAATCCATCTGTTTAGGATTATCATAAGAGCCTCGCGTATGCGGGGCTTTCGTGTCTTATAAGAATAGTGTCTGCCGTTAAGGCAGCCCAGGAGAACAAGATGAAATTTGTTGATGAGGCACTGATCAGAGTTGCAGCCGGAGATGGTGGCAATGGTATCGTGAGTTTCAGACGCGAAAAATACGTCCCCCGTGGCGGCCCGGACGGTGGTGACGGCGGCGATGGCGGTAATGTCTATCTGCGTGCTGATTCCAACCTTAATACCCTGGTTGATTACCGCTTTACCCGTTCCTATCAGGCTCCCCGAGGCGAAAACGGCGGCAGTGCCGATTGCACCGGAGCCCGCGGTAAGGATATCTTTTTGAAGGTTCCTGTCGGTACCCGTGTAACTGATGTGGGAACAGGCGAGATCCTGTGCGACATGAAGCTGCATGAGCAGGTCTTCTGTGTTGCCCGTGGCGGCCGTCGCGGCTATGGTAATACTCATTTTAAGAGTGCAACCAATCAGGCTCCCCGTCAGCGCACCATGGGAACCCCCGGTGAACGCCGTCAGGTAAAGCTTGAGCTGTTACTCGTATCAGATGTCGGTCTGCTTGGTCTTCCTAATGCAGGCAAGTCAACTCTGGTGCGTCAGGTTTCTGCAGCCCGTCCGAAGGTTGCGGATTATCCTTTCACAACTATTGTTCCATCCCTGGGTGTGGTTAAAACCTCAGAGGGACGCAGCTTTGTAATTGAGGATATTCCAGGTCTCATTGAAGGGGCCTCAGCTGGTGTAGGCTTAGGCTTTAAGTTTTTAAAGCACCTCTTGCGTTGCCGTGTACTTGTGCATCTTGTTGAATGCATGCCTGCAGACGGCTCTGATCCTGCAACCAATGCCAGAACTATTGAGCAGGAGCTTCGTCAGTATTCAGAGGAACTTTGGAACAAGCCCCGCTGGCTGGTCATTAACAAGGCTGATCTGGCAGAAAGTGATGAGGCTGTAGCAGAGGTTTTGCAGAATGTCTCTGACGCGCTTGAGGCCAGGCCCGAGCGTACCTTCATTATCTCAGGTATGCAGGGTACCGGTGTCAAGGAGCTTATCTATGCCTTGCAGGATCTTGTAGATGAGGTCAAGGCCAGAGAGCTTGAGGCTGCACAGGAAGGTGAGAGCTCCGAGCCTCAGGAGTTTATCTGGACTGAGCCTGAGCTACATGATACTCCTGCAGATCCTGATGATGACGATGACTTTGATGAGGACGAGGGTCCTGAGTTTATTTATACCAAATAAGTAAATAAAAATGGCTGCTCCACAAATCGTAGTAGCAATTGCTGATAATCATGCAATTGGCAAAAATGGACAGATCCCCTGGCATATTTCAGAGGATCTCAAGCATTTCAAGGCTGTAACCATGGGGCATCCCATCATCATGGGACGTCGTACCTTTGAATCTATCGGCAGGGTGCTGCCGGGGCGTCTTAATGTCATCGTAAGCTCCCGGTTATCAAAGGAAGATCCGCGTATTGCCGGAAAAAATGCCTGTGTAGTTGCCTCATTAGAGGAAGCTATCAGGGTATGCGGTGACGATATTCCCATGATCACCGGCGGCGCAGGTCTTTACAAGGAGGCTCTTCCTCTTTGTGATGTCCTGCATCTTACCCGTGTACATCTGATGCCTGAGGCCGATACTTTCTTTCCTGATTTTGAGGATCAGGGCTTTGAGAGAGCTGAGGTAGAATGTCATGAGGCAGATGGCATCAGATTCGATTTTGAAACCTGGAAAAGAAGCTAGGCGCTTCGTTTAAAACTGATATTGCAAAGGCGTTTTTCAGTATGGTTCTGAAGAAAATCTTTGGTGCCGGCAGCGTGGACATGCTGCACGGCAGTCTCTGGGACAAGATCCTTCTCTTTGCGCTGCAGTTAGCCCTTACCATGACTTTGCAGCAGATGTATAACACCACTGATGTGCTGATCCTTGGACATTTTGTCGGTGCAGATGCCATCGCAGCCGTGGGAAATAATCTTCCTATCATCGGCATTATGGTAGGTCTTTTTGTGGGGTTGTCCCTGGGTGCTAATGTAGTCGTTGCCCGCTATATAGGCATGGGAGATCATACAAATGCCAACCGTACTATCTATACTGCTTTAAATCTTGCATGGATCGCAGGTTTTGCGGTAGCTCTGCCTGTTATTTTGTTTTCAGAGCAGATCACAACGCTTCTTGGAGTACCGCAGCAGGTTTTCGGCTATTCCGAAACTTATTTAATCTGCTATATGATGGGAATGCCGTTCCTGTCATTATTCAATTTTGAAGCCGCTTTATTCAGAGCAATCGGTGACACCGCAAGTCCTCTTTATGCCTTGCTTTTTGCATCTGTTCTGAATGTGCCTCTGGACCTTCTGGCGGTACATTTTGATCTGGGGATCGGAGGAGTGGCTGCGTCTACTGCCTGTGCCAATTTGTTCTCTGCCGTATTTCTGTTCATAAAGCTTCGTCGCAATAAGGGTATTCTGCATATTGAGTACGGTAAGCTTGGCCATTTTGCGTTCCGCAAAGCCCGTGCGATCGTATTTATCGGATTGCCCGCAGGCGTTCAGGCCATGGTGTTCTCTGCATCAAATCTGGTCATACAGGGCGCAATTAATTCCTTGGGTGCCGAGGTTATGGCTGCCTCCGGGGCGGCGCTTATATTTGAATTAAACCTGTATGTTTTCCTGCAGGCCTTCGGCATGGCGGCTACCACTTTCCTGAGTCAAAACTATGGTGCAGGAAATATGCAACGCTGTTCACAAGTTGTGCGTACGTCCATGTATCTTGATTTTGCGGTTACCATAGCGCTGTCGGCGTTCATATTCTTTGCAGGTGAGAGCCTGCTGTATTTCTTTACTGATAGTGCGGAAATCGTTGAGCTTGCTTTGCAGAGAGTGTATGGAATTATTCTGCTGTACTTCATCTGCGTGCCCTTTGAGGTGTTATCAGGTGCAATGCGCGGGTATGGTTATTCCCTGCCTCCGGCAATTGCAACTACTGTAGCAATTGTGGGTGAACGCATGCTGTGGTTAGTCACTGTGTTTGCCTGGCATCCGACATTTCAGGTGCTGCTCGCAACGTATCCGGTCTCATGGATACTGGCCGCATTACCTATCATCTGGCTGTATCTGCGCTGTGTTCCGAAAATGAAGGCTCAGCTTGAGATAAGACAGAAGCAGAATTTAAAAGCTTAGAAGAAGAAAAAAATGAAACAGAAAAGCAAAGACATGGACATGCTACACGGTAGCATCTGGAACAAGATGGTGATGTTCGCATTGCCTCTTGGTTTGACCTCAATGCTGCAGCAGTTATATAACGCTGCCGATGTGTTCTTTTTAGGACATTTTGTCTCAGGCGGTGATATGGCCGCTGTGGGAAATTCAATTCCCGTAATCTTCTTAATCGTGATGCTGTTTGTCGGTATGTCAATCGGTGCCAACGTCGTGATGGCACGTTATCTTGGACAGGGTAACCGAGAAGAGGCCTCCCGCACCATGTACACCGGGATCTGGGTGGGCATACTTTCAGGACTTGCGGTGATGATCTGGGGCTTGCTCTCATCATCATGGATTGTGGAGGTGATGGCTGTACCTGAGGAGATCAGAGAGCCTGCAACGACCTATCTCAGATGGTATTTTGTGGCCATGCCTTTTATTTCACTGTTTAATTTTGAGGCGGCCTTCTTCAGATCAAAGGGTAATACCGCAACTCCTCTGGTGGCACTGTGTATTTCCTGCACCTTCAATGTTGTGGGAAATTATGTGGCTGTGGGAATTCTGGACACCGGCATTGATGGTGTTGCCTGTGCAACTCTCTGCTCCTTTATCCTTTCCACTCTTTATCTGTGGGTGAGATTGTTAAGAGAAGAGGGAGTATTAAAGCTTGAGCTGCACAAGCTTAAATGCTTTGAATTAAGAAAGGCCCGCGCCATTGTTGCAATCGGTCTGCCTGCCGGTATTCAGGGTATGGTGTTTGGTATTGCCAACCTGATTTTCCAGGTGGCTATCAATTCCTTAGGTGCCGAGGCTATGGCAGGCTCTGCTGCTGGCTTTACTATTGAAAACAACCTCTATTGCTTTGTTAATGCCTTCGGTCTGGCTGCAACCACCTTCATCGGACAGTGCTACGGTGCAGGTGATCTCAAGCGCTGCCAGCGCGTATTCTTCGTGGGCTTTTCGTGGTGCACAGGTCTTGCTCTGGTTGTAGGTGTCGCAGGTTACTTCTTCTCACCCTGGATCCTGACCTTCTTTACCGATTCTCAGGCCGTTGCGAATGTTGCCATGGAGCGTATTTTCTACGTGATGGGCTTCCAGTTCCTGAACGCTATTATTGAGGCACTTTCAGACTCCATGCGTGGCTATGGCTGGTCATTACCTCCGGCACTGATTGCCATGTTCTGCATCTGCGGTGAACGTCTGTGGTGGCTTTGGACCATGTTCCCCAAAGAGCCTACCTATGAGACTTTGATGATCACCTATCCAATCTCATGGGCAATAACTGCGGTGGTTGAAGCCTTTGCATATATCTACTGCAGAAAGCTTTTTGCAAGACGTCTTGCAGAGAGCAAGCAGGCAGCAGCTTAATTAAAAAAAAGATCGGGCAGCTCCCCGATCTTGATTTTTCAGCTGTTTTTAAGACTACCTGCCGGGGATCAGATGTCCGTCTGACTGAACGCTTATGCGCTTGTCGTTATTGACATCCCAGCAGGTAAGTCTGTCTCCCCACACGCATCCTGTATCTAGGGCAACAATATTCTCTCGTGAGCATTTTGCATTTAATGCAGCCCAGTGTCCGAATACCAGCTTATATTCCTTTTTGTGACGACTCAGGTTTGGGGTGAATTCAAACCAGGGGAAAAGCTTCTCCTTTCTGGCATCCTCAAGTGAGGTATCTGAATGCCCGTAGTCAAGATCCAGATCCTGTGTGACAAGGCGCATGCGGGTAAAAACATTGATGATATAGCGTATGCGTACCATGCCCTGATAGCTTTCATTCCACGCTGCCGGATAATCCCGGTACATGTTCCTGAGTATCAGGCCTCTGCGTTCAGGCTGATTTAAATATGCAGTGACCTCTTTTGAAAATTTCTTGGCCTGCTTTAAGCTCCACAGGGGATGAATGCCGGCATGGCATATGGCAAAGCGCTTTTCTTTGCAGAATTTTATAAGGGGACGGGATAACAGATAGGCAACTATTTCCTCGTAATTTGAAGATTGCAGCAGCGGCTCTAAATTGTCCTTAGGTCTGGCCTGACGCTCGCCTTGAGTTACGGCAAGAAAATTGAGATCGTGATTGCCTAATACGGTATGGATACAGTCCTGATGACGGAGAATGAAATTCATGGTCTCAAGAGGTCTGGGACCTCGTCCTATGAGATCTCCTGTTAAATAGAGCTTATCGCTGTGATCGTCAAATTTAATTTTCTCAAGAAGCTTCTGAAACTCGTCATAGCATCCATGTAAGTCACCAATGCAATATACAGCCATTTTAAATTCTCCTAACCTGCGGCAAATTGTAGCAGGTCATGATCTTTTTAGGTTGATTATGTGCAGTGCGGGCAGGTATTGAAAGCATTGAGGTGAACGAAATGATCCCGCCTGACTCAAAAATACAGGCACTTTGCTACAATTAAACAAATTTTCTGCGGAGGACGTCTTATGCCACTTATATCCAAAAGCTTTATTTCAGAGCGTTTGCTGCCGGCAGTTGAAATAGACAAGGTAATTGGCAACTACGTCAAGCTGACACGCAGCGGCGCAAGCTATAAATGCTGCTGTCCCTTTCATCACGAAAAGACACCTTCCTTTTATGTAACCCCCTCCAAAAATTTATTCTACTGCTTTGGCTGTCATGAGCATGGAACCGCCATCGACTTCATTATGAAGTTTAAGAATCTGGGCTTTGTCGATGCCGTAGAGGAGCTGGCAGCCTCAATTGGCATGAGCGTTGAGTATGAAGCAGGTCACCGCTCGGATAACTCTGATAAGTACAAGCTCATGTATGAGCTTATGGACAGAGCGGCGGCGGCCTTTACTCACAGTCTGTTTGATGAGGCCGGTGCAAAGGGGCTTGAATACTTTACCAAAGAGCGCGGGTTATCTAAGGAGACGATCATTAAGGCCCGCTTAGGCTTTGCTCCTGACGGGTGGCATTTTATTGAAGAGAAGGTCTGTCGCAACGAGCAGGAAGTCCGCATGCTGACCGATCTTGGACTCATTGTTGCGCATGCGGATAACCGTTTTTCCATGTACCGCAATCGTGTGATGATCCCTATCTTTGACAGAAAGGGGCGCATCATCAGCTTTGGCGGTCGTACTATGGGTGATGACAAGCCTAAGTACATGAATACCAAGGAAACGCCTATCTACAGAAAGCGCAACGAGCTGTTTGGCCTGTATGAGGCACTGCAGGCCAATAACAACCGTCCGCAGCGGCTGGTGGTGGTCGAAGGCTACATGGATGTCATCTCTGTGCGCCAGGCAGGATTTACCTCGGCAGTAGCTTCCCTGGGTACTGCTACCACGCCTGAGCAGTTTAAGATGATGTTCCGTTACTGCAAGAAAATAGTGTGCTGCTATGATGGTGACGAGGCCGGACGCAATGCAGCCTGGCATGCACTTGTGACTATCACGCCGGTGCTTGAGGAGGACGTTGAGGTTCGTTTTGCGTTTTTACCTGCAGAGGATGATCCAGACTCATTAGTAAGAACCCAGGGGCTGGGGGCATTTATACGTTATTTAGATGATGCCATGAGTTATCCTGAGTTTCTGGTATCTCATGTTAAGGATCAGTATGACATCACCGATCCTAATGCCCGCGCAAGGTTCTTCTCTGAGGTTGTAAAGTATATCAGAGCCGTTCCGCATAAGTCCTTGCAGGAGGTCTGTATTGATGTCTTTGCCTCAAAGAGCGGCATAGGTACAGAAAGAGCATGGTCTTTAGTCGATAAGGTTGACGATGACGGCAATGCAACATTGTTAAATCCAAGGAAAAGATCTCAGGAGCAGGGCCTGCTGGCAACCCCTATGCGCTGTCTTATAGCCTTTGCTCTGCAGTATCCCATGATCATCGCTAAGGTATATGAAGCCTTTAAACTGGATGATTTTATAAAGCTATGCTGTGATCTGAAGATAAGAGGGGCTGATCAGGCAGCAGATCTCATTTCATCCATAGGGGAGGTAAACGCTCCTAAGATTGCAGGATCTGAGTCTTATGCCAGGACAGATAAGCTGTCAACAGCTGTGCTTCTGGCACGGGTTGACGATCCTAAATTGCGTCTTTACTACGATCAGCTGGCAATGGCTGATCTTGGTGATGAATGCAGAGATTGCACCGGAGCCCTTTCAAAGCGTATTACCTATCTGGCAAAGCTGCTGCCTACTGTGCTGGTAGATCCCCTGCTTGAGCGTACAGATGAGCTTAAGGCACAGATTGAAATGGGAGGCTCGGATGAAGCTCTAGCTGAGCTTACTATCCTGTCACGGGAGCTTAAAAAAAGAAACCTCATCAGGCTTTAATGAAAATTTATCGCTGCCTTCGGATACCGGGTGCAAAATTACGTCAAAATATAACAAAATTTACCATAAAATTTAACATTATGTTAAATCAACGCAACAGGCCTATTTTTGTTGCGTAATTTGCGTTAAGAAAAAAGCCATTGTATGCCGAAAACCCCA
>CAVFIO010000064.1:0-11822 GCA_963622535.1 Akkermansia muciniphila | reverse complement strand
TAAAAGGTATTCATGAGCAAGGTCTTGCCAAAGCGGCGTGGCCTTGTGATCAGCATGACATCAGATGAGTCTTCTCTGAATACATTTCTGATGGCAGGAGTTTTATCTACATAGTAGTAATTTCCTGTAGAAAGCTTACTGAATTTGGTAACTCCCTTAGGAAGCTGTTTTAAAAGTTCTAATGCTTGCTTATCCATATTCATATCCTCTACTTACCAAGAGATCAAACTTTCATAAATATGCAGTTCTCCTTTACAAAAAAAGATAAGAGGCAGGTTGATAAAAAGTGTATTTAATTTCCTTTGCTGATACAAAGTAATATCAAATACACTTAAATTATCCTAAATCTGTGAAATTACCCGCGATGCTGTCTTACTACTTCAGAAAGTGTAATTCCAGCAGCAACAGAAACATTTAAAGACTCAACCCCGTCGACCATCGGGATCTTCACAATGGCATCACACTTATCCCTAGTTAAGCGGCGCATACCACTGTCCTCAGATCCCATGATCACGGCACAGGATGGAGCAAAAGTGTGATCGTAGATGACATCCTCGGTCTCGCCTGCAAGACCGACAACTTCAATTGCTCTGTCACGCATAAAATCCAGCACGCGCGCAAGATTAGTGACTGCTACAAAGGGCACCACCTCTGCAGCACCGTCTGCAGTTTTTCTTGCAACCGGGGTTAAGGTTGCAGAGCGGTCACGCGGTGCAATTACTGCATCAGCACCAAAGGCCCAGGCAGAGCGCATGCAGGCACCTAAATTTCTCGGATCAGTCACACCGTCTAAGACGAGATACAGCTGGGGCTTACCTTCCTTATTGATGATCATATCCTCCAGATCATGCTCATTTAACGGAGGAGTTGCGAGCATCTCAATTACTACGCCCTGATGTACACCGCCATCAGTCTTTTCATCCAGGAAATGACTTAAGGAGAACTGAACCTTAACACCGGCCTTTTCAAGGCGTGTGATAATATCTGCCACACGGCGATCATCATCACGGCCCTTGGCTATCCAGGCGGCAGTTATTTTGTCAGATGCAGTATCCAGAGCGGAGAATACTGAATTTACGCCATAGACGATTTCACGATTGCTTTTCTTTTTCTGATTACGCATTATTAAAATTCCAGTTAATGTTTTTTCTTGTTCTTACGACGACGGGAATAGGACTCATCATCATTTTTATTCTTATCCTTGCGACGCTCAGGCATGGCAAAAGGATCAGTAAAATGCATCATTGAAGACAGCTCCTGTCCCCACCCTCCCTGAGTTCTGGCACGCTTAACATTATCAGCATCCACACTTTCACGCGGATTAGATATATCAGAAAGCTTATTGAAGAGCTCTTCCTTATCCACAGGACCGGTCTTTTGAGATAACTCGGCTCTGGCCTTTAATATACGCTCACGATCCTTACGGTATTTGGCAACCGATCCCATACCTGTGGGCATGAGATCAACCTTGTGCTCCTGAGCATTAACCGCGGCAATCACCACCTTGACAGTGTCCCCTATACGATAGACCTTACCCTTATCAGAAATTAAGGATTCAGTACGCTGATCGTAATTCATATACCCGGGGAAATTACCTATATAGATAAGACCGTCTACAAGGAATTTATCCAGATGAACAAATACACCGAACTTGGTGCAGCCGGTAATTGTTCCCTCTACAGTCTCACCTATGAAGTTTTCAAGATATACACAGGCCAGCTCAAAATCCACCTGACGCTCGGCCTCATCGGCAGCCACCTCGCGATCAGTACAGCGTTCACCTAGAACGCTAAGCTCGGATTTTGTATAGGAGCGGGATCCGATCCTGCCCCAGCGTCCCTTGTTCTCCTTTTCCAAAAGATGCTTTATCACGCGATGCAGCTGTAAATCGGCATAACGGCGGATTGGAGATGTAAAGTGGGCATACTTGTCAAGAGCAAGACCGAAGTGTCCGATGTTTTCAGGAGTATATTCAGCCTTGGACATAGAACGCAGCAGCATATCACCTATTACCTTGCCATCCTTGCGCCTGGCAATGGTATCTGCAAGCCTGGCAAAATCCTTGGGCTTGGGATCATCACCTCCGGTAAGTGACAGGCCGAAACGGGCAAGCTGCGGCAGAAGGGCTGCTAACTTCTTCTCTGTAGGCTTGGCATGTACACGGTATAAAGTCTGAGCCTTACGCTCAGCGACAAAGCAGGCTGCAGCCACATTGGCTGCTACCATGCACTCCTCAATAAGCTTGTGGGCATCATTACGCTCTAAGGGCTCTACCCCGGTAATTTCCATGTTCTCATTAAACACGAAATGCTGCTCGGTGCTTTCAATAGCCAGACCGCCACGGTTACGGCGGTTCTTTAGGAAAGCCTTATAAAGCTCATAGAGCTCCCTGACATTTTGAATGCATCCCTCGTGCTCGGGATATTTAGCCTTACCCTCGGAGATCATCATCCAGGCCTCGGTATAGGTAAGACGGGCATGCGATCTCATGACTGCCGGATAGAATTTATAGTTTTCAATCCTGCCGTCTTTTGAGATAACCATCTCAGAGACCATGCACAGTCTGTCCACATCAGGATTTAATGAGCAGATCCCGTTAGAGAGCTTCTCAGGCAGCATGGGGATCACATAATTTGGGAAATAGCAGGAGTTGCAGCGGTTGACTGCCTCCTTATCAAGTACGGTGCCGGGGCGCACATAATAGGATACATCGGCAATTGCCACATAGAGTCTGAAGCCATCTCCCTCCCTGCAGCAGTAAACAGCATCATCAAAATCACGGGCATCTTCACCGTCAATGGTCATAAGAGGCAGTTCTCTTAGATCATCACGTCCGTGCCAGTCCTCAGAGCTGACTTCCTCAGGCACACGCGATAAAGCCTTGCCCATGTTATCAGGCCAGGTAGAGGGGATATCGTGCATCAGCACCGCCATCACGATGATGTTGTTCAGATTTCCCAGATCACGCACCACCTCACGTGTCTTGACAAAGCACTTGCCGCTCTTTCTGGAGACTATTTCGGCAATAACCACATCACCTGATTTGGCATCCCCTAAATCATCAGTGCTGTTAAATTCAAATACCTGTTTTTCAAGGCAGGGCTCCTCAGGCATCACGGTGGCAACACGGCCCTGACGGTTTAAGAGCATTACTCTGCCTAACACGCAGACACGGGTCCTGGTAAGCTTTGATACATAGGCCACATCGCCTACGCTCATGAACTCAACCTCATCCCCCGGCAGGATCACAATTGATGATTTAAGACGTAATGAATTACCGTCCTTATCACTTACAAAGTTTACATAGCGCTTGCTGCGCTCTTCAGCAAGGAAGTCGGTCTCCTCTCGTGCAATTACCTTGGATGTGCCGGTAGCAACCTGTGAGGGATGGGCATAGATTTTAAAGCCTGCCAATGCTACCAAGGCTCCCTCTGATACAAGCTCAGCTAAGGTGTCCTCATATTTCTGTGCTGTGACCTCCGCAAGATTTCCCTTATAGCCCTCACGGCCTAAAAGACCTGAGGCAAGTCCGAGTCCTGAAATAGATCCGAGATCCGGATGTACTCTTACACAGATATTGAACAGGGCCTTTTTAAAATCAGTCTCAGGAGATCCTGCAGGCTCATTTTCAAAATGCGGTAGAGCTGAAGTCCTGACAGTCTTCTTAATCTTCGGACTTTCTGCTATCTCGGTAGCAGCCACCTCATCATCCTTACGTGATGATCTGATGGGATTAACCTTTTTAATCAAATTAATAATCTTCTTCACAGGAACAATTCCAATATATCGTTGAGCATCCTCTGTCCAAGATGCGTAAGTTTGTAACTATGCCCGCTCATCACAAGCAAGCCCTCATCTGCCGCTTTTTTAAGCTTTTCCTCTATCATCCCGAAACTGCAGCAGCTGGTTTTGAAAAACTCATCCACGTCAACTTCCTCAAAAAGACGCAGACGGTTTAATGCAAATTCAAAAGGCAGCTCCTCTTTTGGTACATCATACCAAGCCCCGTGCTCACCCTGCATATACAAAGCAGGATCCTCTGGGCAGGAGCGCCTTCTGGTAACTCCGTTAATCAGGATCTTGCCACAGCCGCCGGCACCTATACCTAAATAATCGTTAAAAAGCCAATAATTGCGATTATGTACACATTTTTTCTGAAAACGTGCAAAGGCTGACACCTCATAGCGCTCAAAGCCGCATGACTTTAACAGTGAAAATCCCTTTTCCTCTTCCAATGCCAGAAGATCCTCATCAGGCTGTACCGGAGGATGCCTGCCGAAGGCAGTTCCCTCCTCAATTGTAAGCTCATACCAGGAAATATGAGTGATATCAAAGGCAGCAGCCTGCTCAAGATCGTGCATAGCCATCGCAATATCCTGATGAGGCAGGGCATGCATGAGATCACAGTTGATATTGGTAAAGCCGGCAGATAACGCCATGCTGACGGCATTTTTAGCATCCGTTCCGTTATGGATACGCCCCAGGGCCTTTAAGGATGCATCATCAAAGCTCTGTATCCCAAGGCTTAATCTGTTAACTCCGGCTTTGAGATAACCTTCAAGACTGAGCTCACTTACAGTTCCGGGATTTGCCTCCATGGAGATCTCGCAGTCCTCAGCCAGATAAGGCCTGATATGCGCAATAAACGTGGCAGTTACCTCAGGCGGGCACAAGGACGGGGTACCGCCGCCTAAATACACGCTTACAATACTGCGTCCGTTAAGCCATACCAGATTTTTATCAAAATCCTCAATCAGAGCATGCAGATACTGCTCATCAAGGCTTTTATCATCACCTTTTTTAAAGGAGCTGAAATCACAATAGGGACACTTTCTTACACACCAGGGATAGTGCACGTACAGTGATATGGGTAACGGAGTTATAAGACGTTCGGACACGGATATTTACAAAAGCTCAGATTTTAGCCAAAAGTTTACAAGGCGCAGCCAGGTACTGCGCCTGATATTTATGCCGGGGTTATGCAGGATAGGTGAGCTCGGATAAAAGCTTCTTTAATGCACATCCTCTGTGAGAGATGAGATTTTTAATCTGCGGAGGCAGCTGCGCGGCCGTGCAGTTACGCCCGGTAACCACAAACAGAGGATCATAACCAAAGCCCTCAGATCCCTGAGGCTTAAAGCCTATAGAGCCCTCCCAGGAAGCGGTAACCACCAGAGGAACAGGATCAGAGGGAAAACGCACGAGGCACAGGGCACACCAGTAACGGGCAGTACGCTCAGGCACAGGAGTATTCTTCAAGAGCTCCAAAAGCTTATCGTTATTGGCCCTGTCATTACCATGTTCACCTGCAAAGCGTGCAGAAAAAATTCCCGGTGCCCCTTTCAGGGCATCCACACACAGGCCTGAATCATCAGCAAGAGCCGGAAGTCCGGTCTGCTCTGAGGCGGCACGGGCCTTGATAATGGCATTTTCAATAAAGCTCTTACCGTCCTCAGCAGGCTCAATAACTCCGAGATCCTTCTGCAAAAGAATTTCCACACCCGCAGGTGCCAGCATGGCGGCAAATTCACGCGCCTTTCCCTTATTGCCGGTTGCAAGCACCAGCTTAGTAATTTTTTCATTCATGGCCGCAGATTTTACCACGTGATTGTGAAATTTAATCGCCACTCATGGCTGCAGCAGACGCTGATAACCGGTTCTTCCTGAAAGCTTGTATACAGCCTCAGATGCAGCCTGCGACAGCACCTCCTCTGCTGTAAGATGCGCAAAATTAAAATCGAGCAGATCCTCTGCCATGGCACCCTTTTTAATGGCAAAGGCAACAAGCTGCGCCAGATGGGCCGCATCATGACAGCAGATCTCAGCTCCCATCACCTGATGGGTTGCCTTATCACAGTAAAGTCCGATACAGCCGCCGTGGTTTACCCCGAAACTGCCGAGTGTATCCTTAAAGGAGGCATGGGCGGTAACAAAGGAGCCTCCGGTTTCATTAGCCCACTCTATCATGGCATCAAAGTTTCTGCCGGCAATTGCAAGCACTGGATCGGTATAACAGATCTCGATATTTACCGACTGCGGCATAGCCATCAGATGCTCAGGACGGGCAGCATTCATACCGGCAAAGCGTCCTTCAGCCTCGGCAAGTGCTGTTGAGGTACTGCCCCGCACCGATCCTGCGGCAAAAATATGCTTCTGCGAGGTCTGCATGGTATTAGGCTCGGTTTTGATATAGCCCTCACGTGTAAGCTTTATTCCGATATGCTGCAGATTCAGTCCGGCCACATTCGGAATACGAGCAGATGCGGCAATCACCTCTGAGGTATGCAGGTAATTCTCGTATTTTCCACCATCTATATAGTAAATGGAGTAACCGTCATTTTCAGGCTCAATTGAGGTAATGAAGGAATCAACCGCGAGATTAAAGCGTGAGGATAACTGATTTAAAGCAGAGCTTAAAACCTCCTCATCTGACAGATGCCACAGCATGCGCTGACCGAACACGGTGACATCCACTCCAAGATAGGACAGGGCCTGCCCAAGCTGCAAGCCGACAGCAGAGCTTCCGAATACCGCTGCAGACTGCGGCAGCTTTTCCTGCTCGTAAAATTCATTGGTCGTGATGATATTCTTAATCTGTGACTGCTCATAGGTAACCAGAGGCTCGGTACCGGTGGCAATAACCGCAGTCTTGAAATGAACCCTTGCAGCATTTCCTACCTTAAAGGTATGAGGATCCTCAAAGGATACCATTCCATGCAGACGCTTTTCCTCAGGGATCCGATAGAGAAAGGACAGAACCGATGAGGTTGCCCGGGAGCGCATGGCTCTTACCATCCCCAGAACCCCGGAGGTTTCAATTGAGAGCTCCGGGACCTGCAGTCCCTTGCTGTGGAATGATTTTAAAGCATGGGCTGAAATTGCCGAGGACATCAGATAGGATGCCGGCAGCTCACCTGAACGCTGAGCAGTTGTGCCCAGACGCCCGCCGTCGACCAGCACGCAATCAGCACCGCCTTCCTGTGCAGCTCTATAAGCCTCAAGACCTGCAGTACCGCCGCCGATGATCGCCGTATCACAAGATATTTCACGAATAGTCATATACGCATGATACAAAATCCGTCATCACATGCCACATAAAATTACAAAGATCTTGCTAAAATCACAGCTACAGTGCAATGTGATACTTTAAAAATCCTCTTTATCTATAAAACGAGAATTAACTATGTCTTTTCCACCATTAGAGCAATACCTAGGCTTTATATTTGATCTTGACGGAACTCTCATCGATTCGATGCCGCATCACGTCCGGGCATGGATTGCTGTAGGCCATGAGCATGACTTTGAGGTTAATCCTGCAGATATTTACGCCTGGGGCGGAGTATCCTCCCTTGATGTTGTACTGAAGCTCAAGGCTATGGGCTGCAGCACCGGTGATCCGCAGGAGTTCGTACGCCGCAAGGTACAGCTGTACCGTGAACACCTAAGTGAGGTAGAGCTCTTTGATGATGTTGCCAGCATCTTAAAGGATGCACACAACCGCGGACTGAAAACCGCCATAGCCTCCGGCACACAGAGGATCAACGGTCTTGATGCGTTACGTATCCATGGACTTGAAAGCTTTGTGGATGCGATGGTCTGCGGGGATGATGTGGTAAACCACAAGCCGCATCCTGAAACCTTCTTAAAGGCAGCTCAAAAGCTTAATCTTACACCTTCTCAATGTGTAGTCTTTGAGGATGGTCCGCTGGGGGTGCAGGCAGCCTTAGCCGGAGGCTTTGACTGCATAGAGGTAAAAAACGGTGCTTTTGTCAAGCAACACCTTACAGAACAGAATAAATGACTAAAAAAGGCGGTCCGGACGATCGCCTGTATGAGTCTTACTCATTATCCGACCTGTAGCCAGAACTCTTTTTTAAAGTGAGAGTGGAAATCTTATCTTTATAGATCAGCTGCTGATGTCCCTTAACATCAGTTATACCGATGGTGTACTGATCATAGGAGCTGATCAGGCCTTCAAATTTAACACCGGTTATCAGGAATATACAGACAGGAACCTGATTATCCACAAGAAATTTTAAAGCAGCGTTTTGTCCGCCACCCTGGGCAAAAGCTACGGAAAAAAGTCTAGCCGTAGAATCGCGTGCGCCGTCTTTATTGTTATGGTTATTTGGCATACCAAACCTTATTTATTATTGTTATGTGGGTATGTTATGACTTTTACAGTTATAGATCAACATCGCAGGATGTTTAATCACAGCTCAAATACTGAACAATATTTAGAAAAAAAGCAAGTAAATCCGAGTACGAATTCAAACTATTTCTCAGAAAGGCAACTTTATGATCAAACAGCGGGATGGTGCCCAGAGACGGAATCGAACCGCCGACACGGGGATTTTCAATCCCCTGCTCTACCGACTGAGCTATCTGGGCTAAGAAATGTTTAATTTTAGATGGTGCCCAGAGACGGAATCGAACCGCCGACACGGGGATTTTCAATCCCCTGCTCTACCGACTGAGCTATCTGGGCTAAGAAATGTTTAATTTTAGATGGTGCCCAGAGACGGAATCGAACCGCCGACACGGGGATTTTCAATCCCCTGCTCTACCGACTGAGCTATCTGGGCTAAGAAATGTTTAATTTTAGATGGTGCCCAGAGACGGAATCGAACCGCCGACACGGGGATTTTCAATCCCCTGCTCTACCGACTGAGCTATCTGGGCAACGGCGGCTATTAAACCATTAATTATCCCCTGTGTCAACTTTTTTTTGATTTTTCTTAAAAAAAATCCCGCACAAGGCGGGATCGTTGTTAAAAAGGCATTAATCAGTTGCTGTATTTACCGTGACAGTTCTTATATTTAAGCCCGGATCCGCAGGGGCACGGATCGTTGCGACCGATGTGCATGCTCTCATAGATCTTGTTCTGCTCACGCATCTGTGCCTCCCTCTCAGCCTCGGCCTGGGCCTCCTTTTCAGATTGCTCCTCCTCAGGAGAACGCAGTCTTACCTGAATACGGCACAGCAGTGACACTACCTGATACTTCAGGTTATCAAGCATCTCTGAGAAGAGATTGAAGGATGCGATCTTATACTCACTCTTAGGATTCTTCTGCGCATAGCCCTGCAGGCCGATACCCTGACGCATATAATCCATAGCAGCCAGATGCTCCTTCCACAGATTATCAATGCACTGCAGCATGACACTCTTCTCAAGGCTCTTACGGTTATCATCTCCGATAACCTCACACTTGGTCTTATAGTTTTCCCTGACTGCAGCGATGATCTTCTCGCGGATGTCTGCCTCAACAAGCTTGTCATTCTCCTTCAACCACTCCCTGACGGGAGCTACGGTCAGGAAGTTTGCAAGCAGTCGCTTCTCAAGCTCGTCGGTCTTCCAGTTTTCTGGCAGAGAATTAGGCTCGATATACTTATCGATAACGCTGTTGATGACATCCCCGAAGATGGTGTCTATGGTCTCTGAGATATCCTCGCCGTCTAAGAGAGCATTACGCTCCTCATAGATAACCTTACGCTGCTGATTTGCCACATCATCATACTCAAGCAGACTCTTACGGATATCAAAGTTACGGGTTTCAACCTTACGCTGGGCAGATTCGATTGCACGGGTAATAAACTTATGCTCAAGCGGCTGTCCGTCCTCCATACCCATGCGCTTCATGAAGTTCTTAAGCTTCTCAGAGCCGAAAAGCTTCATCAGATTGTCATCCATGGACAGATAGAAGCGTGAAGAACCGGGATCGCCCTGACGGCCGGCACGGCCGCGCAGCTGGTTATCGATACGGCGGGATTCGTGACGCTCAGAGCCTATGATGTGCAGACCGCCTGATTTGACAACAGCGTCATGACGCTCCTGCCACTCCTTCTTCACACGCTCAATATCAGCGGCAGCAGGATTTTCACCTAAAGCTGCGATATCTGCCTGCAGGTTGCCGCCTAAAACGATATCAGTACCGCGGCCTGCCATGTTGGTGGCAACAGTCACCGTGCCCGGACGGCCTGCCTGAGCCACGATATGAGCTTCCATTTCATGGAACTTGGCATTTAACACCTGATGAGGGATCTTCAGAGAATCCAGCATTGAGGACAGTTTTTCAGAATTTTCAACGCTGATGGTACCGACCAGCACCGGACGGCCCTGTGCAACAGTCTGCTTGATATCCTCAATGATAGCCTTGTACTTCTGATCCTCGGTAAGATAGATAAGATCAGGCATATCCTTTCTTATCATCGGCTTGTTGGTAGGCAGAACTACCGTGCGCAGGCCATAGATCTGCTGAAATTCGTAAGCCTCGGTATCAGCAGTACCGGTCATACCGGCAAGCTTTTTATACATGCGGAAGTAATTCTGGAAGGTAATGGATGCCAGAGTCTGATTTTCAGCACGGACCTCACAGCCCTCCTTGGCCTCAATTGCCTGATGCAGACCATCTGACCAGCGACGTCCCTGCATCTTGCGGCCGGTGTGCTCATCGATGATCACAATCTGACCGTTATCCACCACATAATCCACATCGCGCTTAAACAGGGTATGAGCACGCAGACCGGCCATTACATGATGCAGCAAAACAATATGACCTGAAGAGAAGAGCTTGTCGCCATCAGGCATCAACCCCGACTCGATAAGCAGTCTTTCAATTTTTACCTGACCGCGCTCGGTAAGGTATGCCTGCTTTAATTTAAGATCGAGAGTGTAATCACCATCCCCTGTGTAATCCTCGGTATCCTCCTTTTCCTGGAAGATAAGCCCCGGGATCAGCTTGTCCACAGCGTAATAAAGCTTGGAATCATTTTCAGAGGCACCGGAGATAATAAGCGGGGTACGGGCCTCATCAATTAAAACAGAGTCCACCTCATCGACCAAGGCATAGTTTAATTTACGCTGAACTCTCTGATCTGCGGTATAGGCCATGTTGTCGCGCAGATAATCGAAGCCGAACTCGTTATTTGTGCCGTAGGTTACATCGCATGCATAGGCGGCGCGTTTTTCCTCAGGATTCATACCGGGAACATTAACGCCTACAGTCATTCCCAGGAACGAGTAGAAGGAACGGGACCAGTCACAGTCACGACGTGCCAGATAGTCATTAACCGTCACAACATGCACGCCCTCACCTGACAGGGCATTTAAATAGCAGGGAAGCAGGGCGGTAAGGGTTTTACCCTCACCGGTCTTCATTTCTGCAATCTGATTGGCGTTGAGCACCATGCCACCCATAAGCTGCACATCAAAAGGACGCAGACCTAAGGATCTCTTGGCGGCCTCGCGGGCAGCTGCAAAAACATCAGGAAGGATGTCATCGACAGTTTTCCCGTCCTTAAGCATGGCTCTGAAATCTTCAGTAAGCTTGGGGAAATCCTCATCCTTTAAGGCCTGATATTTAGGCTCGAGATCATTGATGGTTTTAACAATTTTCTTTAGCTTTTTAACGATGCGCTCGTTACTGCTACCGATAATTTTTGTGACAATGGTGGTTACGAACATAATGCTTACAAAACGTAGTAATGCGGGGCTTATTCCCCTGTGCCGGCATATTTATTTTCAAGCTTTCTTCCCAGATTGGAGATTTAAGACATCCTTAAATTTTCAGGAACGGGAAGGCCAACATGCCTTGATAAATTTCAATTTGTAGATGATAACTTAATTTAGACGTGTTTGCCTGAAAATAAGCATCATTGATTTAAGAAATGGGGATTTTGTTGAAATTTTGCAAGCAGACGGGGATTTTCAGCAGCGCTTGTAAAATTTAAGGCATAAAAAAAGCGCCTTTAGGCGCCTTGAATCTATCTGGAGCGGGAAACGGAGCTCGAATCCGCGACCCTAACCATGGCAAGGTTATGC